>NZ_OY780958.1:3600000-3900000 GCF_963675985.1 uncultured Roseibium sp.
GATCGAGGCCGGCAAGCTGGATCTCAGGTTCTCCGCCGTTTCGGCCAATGATGTCATCAACGAGTGCGTCGCGCTGATGCAGCCGCAGGCGAACCGGGAACGGGTGATCATCCGCGCGAGCCTGCCGGAGTCGGTGCCGAGTGTGGTCGCCGATCCAAGGTCCATGCGCCAGATCGTGCTCAACCTCCTGTCCAACGCCATCAAGTTCAACAAGTCGGGAGGCCAGGTCATCGTCTCCACCGCGCTGGAGGATACCGGTGAGGTTTACCTGCGCGTGCGCGACACGGGAACCGGCATGTCGGCGAAGGATCTGGCGGCGGCGCTCGAACCGTTCCGACAGGTTCACACCGCGCGCCACGGCGGCGGCACAGGGCTCGGCCTGCCGCTCACCAAGGCGCTGGTCGAAGCCAATCGGGCGAGCTTCCACATCGATTCCACCCCGGGCCAGGGAACACTGGTGGAAATCGCCTTCCCGTCTCAGCGTGTCCTGGCCGAATAGGAGGTTTCCGTGTCTCCCCTGATCCAAGTCGACACCGACATCTGGATTGCGGAGGGTGAGGTCGTCTCGTTCTACGGCTTTTCCTATCCGACCCGTTGCGTCATCGTCCGCCTGCCGGACGGAGACATGTGGATCTGGTCGCCGATCAGGCTGAGCGAGGAGTTGCGCGACGCCGTAACCGAGCTCGGTACGCCGCGCCATCTCGTCAGCCCGAACAAGATCCACCACCTTTATCTGCAGGACTGGGCCGCGGAATGGCCGGACGCCGTGCTCTGGGGCCCGAGAACGACCATCGACAAGCGACAGGACCTTCAGTTCCAGCCGGCGCTGTCCGGGGACGTTCCCGAGAGCTGGCAGGGTGTGATCGACATGATCCGGTTTTCCGGTTCGTTCTTCATGGATGAGCTGGTGTTTTTCCACCGTCCGTCACGAACGGTCATCCTGGCCGACCTTTCGGAGAATTTCAGCGAGACGTTCCTGCAGCACCACTGGAAGCCGTGGCAGATCTGGATCGCCCGCCGCTGGGGCATCACGACAGCCAAAGGCTATGCACCGTTGGAATGGCGGTTGTCGTTCACCGACCGGGTCAAGGCCCGCGCCGCGCGGGACCGGATGATCGGCTGGGACCCGGAACGGGTGATCATGGCCCACGGCGAATGGCAAAAGACCGGCGGGCAGGCTTATCTGAAACGGGTGTTCTCCTGGATCTGAAGGGTCCCGGGGAACTAAACAGGAGTGTCAAACTCCTGTTTTCATTCGGGAATCCGGACAAACCGGAGTCTGAGACTCCTGTTAGTTTTGAATTATTCTAAACTATTGATTTTAATAGCTTTATTGACTTCATACCCACCTCACCCCATAGTCGCGACGGCCAGAATATCAACGCGTATCCGACGGGGGCTGCGGCTGCGCAAGGGATATCCTGCGTTCAACTGAACGCGAGATGTTCCAATACGTGCAAACCGATCAACTTTGGAGATCCGCTCGGATCTCCGTTGATCTCGGGAGAAAACAAAGATGAACAAGAACCTGTGTGCAATTTCGGGCGCATTCGCCCTTGCCTCAACCTTCTTTACCGCCGTGCCGGCGCTCGCCGACGGCGAAGTCAATATCTATTCCTATCGTCAGCCGTTCCTGATCCAGCCCCTGCTGGATGCCTTCACTGAAAAGACCGGCATCAAGACGAATGTGGTGTTTTCCTCAAAGGGCCTCGGCCAGCGGATCGCCGCGGAAGGGGAGAACTCACCCGCCGACGTCATGATGACCGTCGATATCGGCCGCCTGGACGGCGCCAAGGATCTCGGCATCGCGGCGCCGATTGAATCTTCGGTCGTGTCGGAGAATATTCCGGCAGAATTCCGCGATCCCGACGGTCTGTGGGTCGGCCTGACCAGCCGGGCGCGCATCATCTACGCCTCCAAGGACCGGGTCGATGAGACGGCCATCACCTATGAGGACCTGGCCGACCCGAAATGGAAGGGCCGCATCTGCACCCGTTCCGGCCAGCATGACTACACGATCGGCCTGATCGCCTCGATGATCGCCAATGACGGCGAAGAGGCAACGGAAAAATGGCTGGAAGCCGTCCGGGACAACCTGGCCCGCAAACCGGCCGGAAACGACCGGGCCCAGGTGAAATCCATCTATGCCGGCGAATGCGATATCGCGCTCGGCAACACCTATTACATGGGCAAGATGGAAACCAACGACAAGGAACCGGAACAGAAGGAATGGGCGGCCTCCGTGCGGATCATCTTCCCGAATGCGGAAGACCGCGGCAGCCACGTGAACCTGTCGGGCGTGGTGTTGATGAAACATGCACCGAACAAGGACAACGCCCTGAAGCTGATCGAATTCCTGACCTCTCATGATGCCCAGGAAATCTATGCGGAGACCAACTTTGAATATCCGGTCACGCCGGGCGTCGCCGTTTCCGATCGTGTCAAGGCCTGGGGAACGCTGAAGCCGGACAGCCTGCCGCTGAGCGACGTTGCCAAGTACCGCAAGGCCGCCAGCGAGATGGTCGACCGCGTCCGCTTCGACGACGGTCCGGCAACCTGACCGTCGGGCTGAAGCAAGCTTCAACCTCTCCATAGTCGCCCCGGCAAAGCGAAAGCGCGAGCCGGGGCCGGGGAGATCCCCTTTAGCCTGTCATCCCAGACAAGTGAGGCACGGCCGAACGCTGATCTGGGATCCAGCTGACAGCCCGAGCGAAGCGAGGACTATCTTCAATATAAAATATGACGCGCTCACGCGCGGCTGATATCTGGATTCCGGATCTGCACGCAGCTTCGCTGCGCTTGTCCGGAATGACGGGAAATGAAATCGGAGTCATCGCGCCAATCTCAAGACCGCGCCTTTTGCATTTCCGCGACAGTCCCGCTAACTAGGCTTAAGCGAACAAAATACAAAATCCATCGGTGCATCCGGAGACTGACGGCCCGTGACAACATCCCTCTCCGAACGCGGCTGGCAATTCGGTGCGATCGCGGTAGCGGCCCTGGTTCTCCTGCCGCTGGGGTCCATTATCTGGATCGCGCTCACGCCCACCGGCGAGGTCTGGGGCCATCTGCTGGAGACCGTCCTGCCGCGCTCGCTGTGGACGACGATGCTCCTGATGGCCGGGGTGGGTCTGACGACGGCGGCGACCGGCATCGGCACAGCCTGGCTGACGACCATGTGCCGCTTTCCCGGCCAGAAGATCATGGACTGGGTTCTCCTTATCCCGCTCGCGGTGCCGACCTATATCATCGCCTTCGCCTATGTGGAGGTGCTCGACTATACCGGGCCGGTCCAGTCGGTCATCCGCGCCCTGTTCGGGTTCAAGACGTCCCGGGACTACTGGTTTCCCGAAATCCGTTCCCTCGGTGGCGCCATCTTCGTCATGGGGTCCGTGCTCTACCCTTATGTCTATCTGACCACGCGGGCGAGCTTCCTCATCCAGTCCGCCTCGATCCTGGACGTGTCACGCACGCTCGGCGCTTCCCCGTTCCGGCTGTTTTTCCGCATTGCGCTGCCGCTCGCCCGTCCGGCGGCGGCCGTCGGCGTTTCGCTCGCCCTGATGGAATGTCTCAACGACATCGGCGCCGTGACGTTTTTCGGCGTGAAGACCCTGACCTTTTCCGTCTATGACACCTGGCTCAACCGGTCGAGCCTCGGCGGCGCGGCCCAGCTCGCGCTCGCCATGCTGGTCATGGTGTTCGCGCTGTTGTGGGTGGAGCGCTTCGGCCGGCGGAAGCAACGCTTCGACCAGGGCGGCGGCAAGCACCGCCAGCCGGCGCGCTTCGACCTGACCGGATGGCGGGCTGCGGGCGCGTTCCTGCTCTGCTTTTTGCCGGTTCTGGCCGGCTTTGTCATTCCCGGGTTGCTGCTGGCGGACCGCGCGAGCCGGCGGCTGGACGATCTCTTCGGCGACACCTTCTTAAGCGCCATGTGGAACAGCCTCAGCCTTGCATCCATCGCATCGGTGGTGACGGTCATCGTCAGTGTCGCGCTCGCCTACGCCCTGCGGCTTAGGAATGTGCCCGTCCTGCGCTTCGGCGTGCGGCTGGCCGCCATCGGCTACGCCATTCCGGGCACCGTTCTGGCGGTCGGCATTCTGGTGCCGCTGGCAGCGCTCGACAATTTCGTCGACGGACAGATGAAAGCCCTGTTCGGCTTCGGCACCGGCCTGTTGCTGCTCGGCAGCGGAGCCGGGCTGATCTATGCCTATATGGTCCGTTTCCTCGCCGTTTCCTACGGTCAGGTCGAAGGCGGGTTCGGCAAGATCTCGCCGCATCTCGACATGGCGGCGAGGACACTGGGGCGAACTGCGACCAAAACGCTCACGCAGATCCACCTGCCGATCATACGTCCCGTGCTGCTGTCGGCGCTGCTTCTGACCTTCGTTGACTGTATGAAGGAACTGCCGGCGACGATCCTGCTCCGCCCGTTCAACTTCGAAACCCTGGCGACCACAGTGTTCGAGGCCGCCTCGCGGGAAGCCTTCGAGGACGCGGCCCTGCCTTCGCTTGCCATCGTCCTGGTCGGCCTTCTGCCCGTGATCTATCTGGCGCGCACAAGCGCATCTTCCTTCAGAACCAGGATTTCCCGGCGCCAACGCATCGTAGCAACGTAAGTGTGGCAAAGGCGTTATTGACAAGTAGCGGCGTCCGTTCCTCTATCGGGACGGACCCAGGAGCGAAGCGGTAAACAAGATGGAAAAAAAGCATCAAATCAATCTCTGGTACGCGTTCGCTGCGATCATGGCGCTGTTCCTGTTCCAGAGCTGGTGGGAAGCCTACAAGACGATCGAGCCGATCCCCTACAGCCAGTTCGAGCAGTATCTGAAAGACGGCAAGATCGAAGAGATCGCGATCAAGGAAAACACGATCGAAGGCAAGTTCCGCGAGCCGGTGAACAACAAGGACTATTTCACCACCACCCGGGTGGACCTGCCGCTGGCCGAACAGCTTACAAAGTACAACGTCAAATACACCGGCGTGATCCAGTCCACGTTTGTGCGCGACCTGTTGTCGTGGATCCTGCCGATGCTGCTCCTGTTCGGCCTCTGGATGTTCTTCATCCGCCGCTTTGCCGAAAAGCAAGGTCTCGGCGGAATGATGACCGTCGGCAAGTCCAAGGCCAAGGTCTATGTGGAACGCGGCATCGAGACCACCTTCGAGGATGTGGCCGGCGTCGACGAGGCCAAGCGCGAGCTGCAGGAAGTGGTCGATTTCCTGCGCGACCCGCAATCCTACGGCCGCCTGGGCGCGCGGGTCCCGAAAGGCATTCTGCTGGTCGGGCCTCCGGGCACCGGCAAGACGCTGCTCGCCAGGGCCGTCGCTGGTGAGGCCAATGTTGCGTTCTTCTCCATTTCCGGCTCCGAATTCGTGGAAATGTTCGTCGGCGTGGGGGCCGCCCGTGTGCGCGACCTGTTCGAACAGGCGCGCAAGGCAGCGCCTGCGATCATCTTCATCGACGAGCTCGACGCACTCGGCCGCGCCCGCGGTTCCAATCCGATGATGGCCAATGACGAGAAAGAGCAGACGCTGAACCAGCTGCTCACCGAACTCGACGGCTTCGACCCGTCGGTCGGCACCATCCTTCTGGCCGCCACCAACCGCCCCGAAATCCTCGACCCTGCCCTTTTACGTGCCGGCCGCTTCGACCGGCAGGTCCTGGTCGACCGCCCGGACAAGAAGGGACGCAGGGCGATCCTCGACGTCCACATTCAGAAAATCAAGGTGGATCCGTCAACCGATCTGGACCAGGTGGCCCAGCTGACAGCCGGCTTCACCGGGGCGGATATCGCCACGCTCATCAACGAAGCCGCCCTTCTGGCGACCCGCAAGAACGCGACCTCGGTCACCCTCGCCGATTTCACCGAGGCGATCGAACGGGTCATCGCCGGCCTTGAGAAGAGAAGCCGGGTGCTGTCGGATCATGAACGCAAGACCGTCGCCTACCACGAGATGGGGCATGCGCTGGTCGCCGCCAATCTGGAAGGCGTCGATCCGGTCCACAAGGTGTCCATCATTCCGCGCGGCATCGGCGCCCTGGGCTACACGATCCAGCGGCCGACCGAAGACCGCTTCCTGCTGTCGACCACGGACCTGGAAAACCGGATGACGGTGCTGATGGGCGGACGGGCCGCGGAAAAGCTGATTTTCGAGCAGATCTCGACCGGTGCCTCCGATGACCTGCAAAAGGCCACGGAAATCGCCCGCGAGATGGTGGCCCGCTACGGCATGGACGCCAAACTCGGCAACCGGATCTACGCTCAGCAGCGCCAGCAGTTCGGTGGCCAGCCGGTAGCAGATATGGTCGACATTTCCCAGGAGACCATGCGCGAGGTCGATCTCGCCATCCGCGAGCGCGTCGAAACTGCCTTCGAGAACGCGGTCCGGATCCTGCGAGGCCATCACGAGGATCTGGAAAAGGGCGCCCAGCTTCTCCTGAAAAACGAGACCATCACGAGCGAGGACTTTCCGGCAATCAGCCCGGCGTCGACGCGGCAGGCCGGCGAGACGGAAGCCGCGCAATAGGGCGCCATCCCCTCACCATCGTCATCCCGGCCAAGCGCAGCGCGAGCCGGGACTGGAGAGCCGGGGTCTGTCGCGGGAAACCGGATCTGGACCAAGACAAACTGGGGCTCGCCGGTCCCGAATAAAGCCTGACGGCTTTTCCGGGATGACGACCGAGAGATTGGGGTCATCGGCCTGTCTTGTTTTCGTCTGCGCGACAAAATCGATGATCTGGACCCGCATCCAACAAAAAAGCCCGCCGAAACCGGCGGGCCTTCTCAATCTCATCAAAACACGAAAACTCAGACGATGGTCGCTTCCGTCTTGGACTTGACCTCTTCCGCGGTCACGTCCGGAGCCAGTTCGACGATCGACAGGCCGTCCGGCGTGATGTCGAAGACGCCGAGGTTGGTGATGATCCGGTCGACGCAATGCACGCCGGTGAGCGGCAGGGTGCATTCCTTCAGGAGCTTCGGATCGCCGGCCTTTGAGGTGTGATCCATGATCACCACCACGCGCTTGACGCCGGCCACCAGGTCCATGGCGCCGCCCATGCCCTTGACCATCTTGCCCGGGATCATCCAGTTGGCCAGGTCGCCTGTCTCGGAGACTTCCATGGCGCCCAGGATGGACAGGTTGATGTGGCCGCCGCGGACCATGGCGAAGCTGTCGGCGGACGAGAAGAAGCTCGTCTGCGGCAGTTCGGTGATCGTCTGCTTGCCGGCGTTGATCAGGTCGGCGTCGATTTCGTCCTCGGTCGGGAACGGGCCCATGCCGAGCATGCCGTTTTCCGACTGCAGCGTCACATGGACGCCTTCGGGAATGTAGTTGGATACCAGCGTCGGGATACCGATCCCGAGGTTGACATAAAAGCCATCCTGCAGCTCCTGCGCAGCCCGCTTCGCCATTTCGTCACGTGTCCAGGCCATTGTCGTTTCTCCTCAACTCGTTCAGGCTTCGCGCGTGGTGCGCTTTTCGATGCGCTTCTCGTGGGTGCCGACAATGATGCGGTCCACGAAGATACCCGGCGTGTGAATGTGATCCGGATCGAGGCTGCCGGTCTCCACCATCTGCTCGACTTCGACCACGGTCACCTTGCCTGCGGTTGCCATCATCGGATTGAAGTTGCGGGCGGTCTTGCGGTAGACGAGGTTGCCTTCCGCGTCTGCCTTCCAGGCCTTCACCAGCGAAACGTCGGCGACCAGACCGGTCTCCATGATGTAGGTCTCGCCATTGAAGTCCTTGTGCTCCTTGCCTTCGGCGATCAGCGTGCCGACACCGGTCTTGGTGTAAAAGCCGGGGATCCCGGCGCCACCGGCGCGGATGCGCTCGGCCAAGGTGCCCTGCGGGTTGAACTCCAGCTCCAGCTCGCCGTTCAGATACTGTTTCTCGAAGGTCGCATTCTCGCCGACGTAGGAGGAAACCATTTTCTTGATCTGACGGGTCTGGAGCAGCAGCCCGAGACCGAAATCATCGACACCGGCATTGTTCGAAATGGCGGTGATGTCCTTTGCGCCTGAATCCCGCAGCGCGGTGATCAGGTTTTCCGGAATGCCGCATAGACCGAAACCGCCGGCCATGATGGTCATTCCATCAAACGCCAGTCCTTCCAGCGCAGCGGCTGCGTCCGGATATATCTTGTTCATACCAATCTCCCAGAAGACTCCATGGCAGGATTCCGGCAATTGACCGCAGGCGGCGCCCGCCGTCAAGGCCTCCTTCGCGGTTGCGAAAGGCGCCAGCCGGAAAATCCAGTCTTCTTCAGGATTTACCAATTCACCTTTTTAGACCCTCGAGGCACCTAATTGGCGGCAATGCAGCATTTTCAGAGCGCCGCGTTATGGTATGTAATGTATTAACGGCAATTTGTTGCATAGCCCCGAAGGCCCCGAGACCTAGCTGTGATCCAGTTTCTGTCGACCATATCCAAGATCGCACTGGCTTCACTGATCGTCGGCGCCGTTCTGACCTTTCTCAATATCAATGCGGAAACGATCCTGAGCGCCGTCGGCCTCAGCCCGATGCAGCTGTGGATCTACCTGCAGCTGTTCATCGACTGGGCCATTCCCAACATTGTCCTTGGCGCCTTTATCGTGGTGCCGGTCTGGCTTCTGATCTATATCGTCCGCCCGCCGCGGGCCTAAGCCCAATCCGCTCCCGAAACCTAATCCGCACCGAAGGCCGCCCGTTCGTCCTGTTCGCGCTGGATCTGCTGGCGCTTGCTGGCGATCGATGCGGCGATGACGCCAAGGGTCACCAGACAGACCAGGATCGTGCACACCGCGTTGATTTCCGGCGTCACGCCGAGGCGGACCTGGGAATAGATCTTCATCGGCAACGTGGTCGCACCCGGCCCCGTCGTGAAGCTTGCCACCACCAGATCGTCGAGCGAAAGGGTGAAGGCCAGCATCCAGCCGGCGATCACACCGGGCAGGATGATCGGCAGGGTGATCAGGAAGAAGGACTTGGCCGGCGGGCAGCCCAGGTCCTCGGCCGCCTCCTCGATGCTCTTGTCGAAGCCGACGAGGCGGGACTGGACCACGACCGCCACATAGCACATGGCAAAAGTCGTATGAGCCAGCATGACCGTCCAGAACCCGCGGGACTGATCCATGGCCACGAACAGGAGCAGCAACGACAGGCCGAGAATCACGTCCGGCATCACCAGCGGCGCGAAGATCATTCCCGAAAACAGGGACCGACCGGTGAACCGGCCCGACCGGACCAGAACCAGGGCGGCCATGGTGCCGAGAACGGTTGCCAGCGAGGCCGAGAGGAAGGCCACCTTGAGGGTCACCCAGGCGGCCGACAGCAACTGATCGTTCTTCAGGAGCTCGCCGTACCACTTGGTGGAGAACCCGCCCCAAACGGTCACCAGACGGGACTCGTTGAACGAGAAGATGACCAACAGCACGATCGGCAGATAGAGGAAGGAAAAGCCGAGGGCGATGGAGGTCACATTGAACCAGGTCGGGCCGTTTCTCATCAGTCCTTCTCCCCCATTTTCTGCTGCTGGTTCTGGAACAGAACAATCGGGATCACCAGAAGCAGGAGCAGGATCACCGCGACCGCCGACGACACCGGCCAGTCGCGGTTGGCGAAAAACTCGACCCACAGGGTCTTGCCGATCATCAGCGTATTCGACCCGCCGAGCAGATCCGGGATCACGAACTCGCCGACCGCGGGAATGAAGACCAGGAAACACCCCGCGATGACACCGGGTATCGACAACGGCAGGGTAATTTTCCAGAAGGCCTTCCAGGCCGGACAGCCGAGATCTTCCGCAGCTTCCAGAAGGCTCTCGTCCAGCTTTTCCAGGTTCGCGTAAAGCGGCAGCACGAGGAACGGCAGATAGGAATAAACGATGCCGATATAGACCGCGATGTTCGTGTTCAGGATGACGAGCGGCTCGTCGATCACTCCGATCCAGAGCAGAAGCTGATTGAGCAGGCCTTCGTTCTTCAGGATACCGATCCAGGCGTAGACCCGGATCAGGAAGCTGGTCCAGAACGGCAGGATCACGAGCATCAGCAGTGTCGGGCGCCAGGCCTTGGGGCAGCGCGCCATGCCATAAGCGATCGGATACCCGACCAGAAGCGTCAACAGGGTCGAGGTGCCCGCGATGATCACGCTGGAAAGATAGGATTTCCAGTAAAGCGCGTCCTGCGTCAGCCAGACATAATTCTCGAAGGAAAGCTGGGACAGTCCGTCCCAAAAATCCTGCCACCCGGCAGCGATATCGAAGGTCGGCAGGTAGGGTGGGATCGCGATCGCCACCTCCGACAAGGAGATCTTGAAGACGATGAAGAACGGCGCCAGGAAAAACACCAGCAGCCAGGCGTAAGGAACGGCGATCAGCAGCCTGCCGCTGATGGAGCGCTTCGGTGCGGCGGAAGTGTCGATGCTCATGGTCGCGCCCTCCCCCGTCACGATGTTAGGATCACGCCGGCGTCGCCATCCCAGGACAGGACCACCTTTTCGTCCCAGGAAATCGGGCGTTCGACGAGCCGTGTGACATTGGCGACCGTGGACCGCAGCGTGTGGTCCGCGCCCACCTTGCTGTGGAAGATGGAAACGTCGCCGAGATAGGCGATATCCCAGACGAGGCCGCCGGTCGCGTTGACCTTGTGCAGCGGTTCGTCGCCCAGCGCGATCCGGATCTTTTCCGGACGGATCGCATACCAGACAGTGTCGCCAATACCGGCGTCGACCGTCTGGTTGGTTTCGATCCGGAAGTCCTCGGCAACCGCCTGCAGTTTCGTCCCCGCGTCCGAGGTTTCCATGACCTTTGCCTCGATCAGGTTCACATCGCCGATAAAGTCGGCCACGAAGCGGGAGTTGGGCGTTTCGTAGATCTCGGCCGGGGTGGCGACCTGAATGATCTCGCCGGCTTCCATGACCGCGATCCGGTCCGCCACGGTCATGGCCTCTTCCTGGTCGTGGGTGACGATCATGAAGGTCATCTTGAGATCTTCCTGAAGCGCGGTCAGTTCGAACTGGGTTTCCTCGCGCAGCTTCTTGTCGAGCGCGCCGAGCGGTTCGTCGAGCAACAGCACCTTCGGCTTCTTGGCGAGCGACCGGGCGAGCGCCACGCGCTGGCGCTGGCCGCCGGAAAGCTGATGCGGCTTGCGCTTGGCGAACGGCTGAAGCTTCGTCAGGCGCAACATCTCCTGCACCCGCTCCTCGATGTCCGCCTTTGGCATCTTGTCCTGTTTCAGACCGAAGGCGATATTCGCCTCCACGCTCATGTGCGGAAACAGGGCGTAGGACTGGAACATCATGTTGGTCGGCCGCCGGTAAGGCGGCACGCCGGCAAGATCCTGTCCTTCAAGGAGGATCTGACCTTCGGTCGGCGTCTCAAAACCGCCGAGCATGCGCATCAAGGTGGTCTTGCCGCAGCCCGATCCGCCGAGCAGCGCAAAGAACTCGCGCTCGTAGACCTTCAGACTCAGATTGTTGACGGCGGTAAAATCACCGAACCGCTTGGTGACATTCCGGAACTCGATGAACGGCACCGCGTTGGCGTCATTCCACGGTGCGAACACGCGACGCACCGGACCGATCGGTTTCTTGGCCAAAGTCCTGCCCCCGAATTTATCCCCGAAAAAGACAGGGCCCGCAAAATGCAGGCCCTGTCCGAATGCGTGTTACTGACCGCTTTTGACCGACGTCCAGACGCGGGTCACGATCCGGTTCACCTTCGGCGGATAGGCCGTCACGGTGTAGAGTTTCTTCACCGTTTCCTCCGGCGGGTAAATCGCCGGATCGCCGATCACGTCCTCGTTGAGGTACTGCTGGGAAGCCTTGTTGCCGTTGGCGTAGTAGACATAGTTCGATGCCTTGGCCATGACTTCCGGGCGCATGATGTAGTTCAGAAACTCAAGCGCTTCGGCCTTGTGCGGCGCATCGGCAGGGATCGCCATCTGGTCGAACCACATCAGCGCGCCTTCCTTCGGGATGGAGTATTCCACGGTCACGCCGTTGTCGGCTTCCGCCGCCCGGTCGCGCGCCTGCAGAACGTCACCGGACCAGCCGACGGCAAGACAGATGTCCCCGTTGGCAAGGGCATTGATGTATTCCGACGAATGGAACTTCTGGATGTAGGGACGGATGGTTTTCAGGAGTTCACCCGCCTTTTCGATGTCCGCCGGATCCTTGCTGTCCGGGTCCAGGCCGAGATAGTTCAAGGCGGCCGGGAACGTCTCGGTCGGTGCATCCAACATGAAGACGCCGCAGTCTTTCAGCTTCGAAATGTATTTGGGATCGAACACGATATCCCAGCTGTCAACCGGTGCATCGTCGCCGAGCGCGGCCTTCACCTTGTCGACATTATAGCCGATGCCGGTCGTGCCCCACATGTAGTTGATGGAGTACTCGTTGCCCGGATCGTATTTCTGGACCCGTTCCTCGATCTCCTTCCACATGTTCTTCAGGTTGGTCAGCTTGGACTTGTCGAGCTTCTCGAACACGCCGGCCTTGATCTGCCGCGACAGGAACGAGCCGGTCGGAACCACGACATCATAGCCCGTGCCGCCCGCGAGCAGCTTGGTTTCCAGGATCTCGTTGCTGTCGAAGACGTCGTAGACGACCTTGATGCCGGTCTCCTTGGTAAAGTCCTCAAGGATCGACTCGTCGATATAGTCCGACCAGTTATAGACATTGACGACGCGGTCCTGCGCCATGGCCGAGCCGGCGACAAGGCTCAGCAGGGCAGCGCCCGACAGGATGGTCTTGATCATGATTTCAACTCCACTCCAGAATGTGACACTCTCAGCCGTTTTCCCGGCCTTATCTATTGCTTGTCCGACGTCCCTTCCGGCGATCACGTCCCACGTTGACACCGTCCGGCGGTCAGGTTGTTGTTTTTCCGGTGATCCCACCGAAACCCGCACATCCGTAAACACCGGGATCCGTTCCTTAAATCCCACTATCCGCGGACATGCCGATTTTTGTCCAGAGGCATATTTGCTCACAGATATGTCTGGCGCTCCAGCGGCGAAATTTCGCGGCCGAATTCGTTCAATTCTTCCCTTTTGATTTCCGTCAGCACCTTGTGCATTTCCGGCCCGACCGCTTCCTTCATGCGCTCGGACGCCTCGAAGGCGTCGATGGCCTCGTCCATCCAGGGCGTCAGGCGTTTGTGTTTCTTCTCATAGGCATTGCCCATGACCGGCGGAGGCGGCGCGATCTCGGCCTTGAGCCCCTCCAGCATGCCCGCCAGAATTCCGGTCAGCACCAGATAGGGGTTCGCGTCCGCGCCGGCGATGCGGTGCTCCACGCGCGCCGCTTCCGGGCTGCTGGCAGGAACCCGCAGCGCGACGGAGCGGTTGTCGTAGCCCCAGCAGATCGACGTCGGCGCATAGGAGCCGGGCTGCATCCGCCGAAACCCGTTGAAGGTCGAGGTGAACAGAAGCAGGGCTTCGGGCATGGTCTCAAGCAACCCGTTGATCGCATAGCCCAGCCGGTCCGCGCCCTTTTCCGGGCAGGCGAACAGGTTTCCGTCCTTGTTCTCCATGGAGACATGAACATGCATGCCGTTGCCCGGCCATTCCACGAATGGCTTGGCCATGAAGGAAGCCTTCAATTCGTGCTTGCGTGCGACCCCGGCGACCAGCCGGCGCAGCAGCACCGCATCGTCGGCGGCCAGAAGCGGATCCCGGCGGTGGTGCAGATTGAGTTCGAATTGTCCCGGAGCGGCTTCGGACACCGCCGCATCGGCGGGAATGCCCTGCAGGTCGGCCGCCCGCCGCAGGTCGTCGACCACCGGCAGCAACGCTTCGAGATCCGACAGGGCGTACATGTTCTGACGGGCCGGGCCGCGGTGGGTGGAAAACAGCGGCTTCGGCTGTTCGGTCCAGTCGCCGTCGCTTTCCTCAAACAGATAAAATTCCAGTTCGTAGGCGCAGGTCGCGGTGACGCCGAAATCGGCCAGCTTGTCGACCATGCGCTTGAGCACATGGCGCGGATCGGCGAGAAACGGCTCCCCGTCCCGGTCGTACATGGACAGGAGAACCTGCGCCGTCTTGCGCTCCGCCCAGGGCACCAGCTTCAGGGTTTCGGGGATCGGCCAGCAGACCCCGTCCTTGTCGCCGGTCTCCAGATGCATGCCGGTCGATTCCACTTCCCGGCCCCAGACATCTAGACCGTAGAGGGAAAACGGAAAGGCGACGCCATCGTCAAAGACCTTTTTGACGGCCTGACCAGGCAGCCATTTTCCGCGCAGCACCCCATTCGTGTCAGGAAGAACGACTTCCACCGTGTCCAGATCCGGGTGTTCCGCAAGGAACGCATCGACACCGGTTTTCCAGCCGGGTTCGGCCGGGTGCTCCAGCACTTGGTGGGGCATGTCTACCATTCAGGCACGCGTATCCTTTTCAGCCGGCCAATTGCGCTTTCTCCAAAAATGTGATCACTTTCCAGAAAGTCTGTCAAGACTCCCGTCATGAACCGACTGTGCAATTTCGCGCCATTCCGTGACGAAAAAGAGGACGTCGCATTGGCCCAGGAGGTCAAAACCAACACGCAGTCGGACGATTCCGCCCCCCGATCCGGACGGGGCGCCACCCGCGATCAAGTCGACCGTGCGGTCCGCACCGCCCTGCTGACCGGACGGTTCATTCCGGGCAAGGCGGTGACCTTGCGCGGCCTTGCCCAGGAGCTTGGCGTGAGCCCCATGCCGGTGCGCGAGGTCCTGCAACGCCTGGCTGCCGAAAATGCCCTGATCGTGCGGCCCAACGGCCGGGTCCATGTCCCGGAGATGACTGTTGCCCGGTTTGACGAAATCCTCAAGGCACGTCTCCTGCTGGAACCGGAACTGGCCGAAATGGCTCTGCCCCATCTGACGCAGCGCGACGCCAAGACACTGGAGGAGATCGATCTTGAAATCGACGCCTCGATCGGAACCGGTGACGCAGAAGCCTATATGCGCCTCAATCATCTGTTTCATTTCCGGATCTACTCGTCCTCGCCTTCCGAAATCCTGCTGCCGCTCGCCGAGAGCCTCTGGCTCCAGTTCGCCCCGTTCATGCGCATGGTTTACGGCCGGGTGGGCACGGCCAATCTGATCGACTGGCACAAGGAGGCGACCAAGGCGATACGGGACCGGGACGCTGCCGCCCTGCGCGGGGCCATTGCGAGCGACATCAAGGAGGGGATGGGCATGCTCGGACGCGACGGATTGACGAGCGGATAGCCTCCTTCTTTCCTCGCCGCGCAATCTTGTCCATTGACTTGTGAATTTTGTGATCACAAAATAATCAGAACGCAGGAAATTCGAACCGGTGCCAAAACCCCGGCCACGCGGGTAAGCTGATGCTGCCACCGAAGCGGCGCGGTCCGTTTCATTTTCCTGTGCGCAAACCCTGGAGCCTGATGTGAGCAACGAGACCAACGATCCTGAAAACTCCGACAATGTCAGCCTGCGCGGCGTCGTCGACATGGAGGCGGCTCGCAGCTGGCTGCGGCAGCGCAACATCCAGGACATCGAATGTATCGTCCCCGACCTCGCCGGCGTGGCCCGCGGCAAGATGATGCCGTCGGAGAAGTTCTTCTCCGGTTCGGTCATGACCATGCCTGCGTCGATTTTCGCCCAGACGATTTCAGGCAGCTATCCGGAAGACGACGACCGCTTTCAGCATAATCCGATCGACGGCGACCTCTATTTCCGTCCCGACTACGCGACCCTGACCGCGGTGCCGTGGGAGACGGATCCGACCGCGCAGCTGATCCACGACGCCTACACGCGTGAAGGCGCACCGGTGGAGACAGCGCCGCGCAACGTGCTCAAGCGCGTTCTCAAGCTTTACGAGGACAAGGGCTGGGAACCCGTGGTTGCTCCGGAAGTCGAGTTTTATCTGGTCCGGCCCAATGCGGACCCGGACTATCCGCTCGAGCCGCCGACGGGTCGGTCCGGCCGTCCGGAGGTCGGCCGCCAGTCCTATTCGATCTCCGCACTCAACGAATACGACGATCTCATCGACGACATTTATGACCTGTCCGAGCAGCAGGGACTTGAGATCGACACCCTCATCCACGAAGAGGGAGCCGCGCAGATGGAGATCAATCTCCGTCACGGAAACCCTCTCGAACTGGCGGACCAGGTGTTCCTGTTCAAGCGCACGATCCGCGAGGCGGCCCTGCGTCACGACATGTATGCGACCTTCATGTCCAAGCCGATGTCGAACCAGCCCGGCTCGGCCATGCACATCCACCAGTCGGTGGTGGACAAGGAAACAGGCAGGAACATTTTCGCCGGCGAAAACGCCGAGGAGACATCGGAGTTTCTCTCCTTCATCGCCGGACACCAGCAGTATCTGCCCTATGTCACCTGCATCATGGCGCCCTTCGTCAATTCCTATCGGCGCTTCTCCCGCAACTCGACCGCACCGGTGAACCTTTACTGGGGGTATGACAACCGGACGGTCGGCTTGCGCGTGCCTTACTCCGACGCGCAGGCCCGGCGTCTTGAAAACCGGGTTCCGGGGTCGGACGCAAACCCGTATCTCGCCATTGCGGCCTCTCTCGTCTGCGGCTACCTCGGCATCGTCAAGGAACTGAAGCCGGATTCGCCGCGAACCACAGACTGCGGAAACCTGCAGAGGTCCCTGCCGCGCGGCCTGCCGGAGGCGCTGACGCTGTTCGAAAACAACGACGATATCATCGAGATCTTCGGCGAGAAATTCGTCGCCACCTATCGCGCCATCAAGCACGAGGAATTCGAGACCTTCATGTCGGTCATAAGCCCCTGGGAACGGGAATACCTCTTGCTCAATGTCTGACCCGGACCCTTTCGGATCATCTCACGTCTTTCGCCAACGGAGTTACCAATGACGGCTGTATCCAACATCTATCCGACCGCCGCCTTGCGGGCAGCCGATGCTGCACACCACATCCATCCGTTCACGGATACCAAGGCGCTGAACGCGGAAGGCAGCCGGATCATTACCCATGCGGACGGCGTCTGGCTGACGGATTCCGACGGCAACCGCATTCTCGATGGCATGGCGGGGCTCTGGTGCGTGCAGGTCGGCCACGGCCGGCAGGAAATCGCGGATGCGGTTCATCGCCAGATGAGCGAGCTGTCCTATTACAACACCTTCTTCAAAACGACCCATCCGCCCGCGGTCGCGCTTTCCGAAAAGCTTGCCGAGCTCGCGCCGGCGCACATGAACCGGGTGTTCTACTGCTCGTCCGGCTCGGAAGCGAACGACACCGTCTTCCGCATGGCCCGTTATTACTGGGACCAGATGGGCAAGCCGGAGAAAAAGGCCATCATCGGCCGCTGGAACGGCTACCACGGTTCCACGCTCGCCGGCACCAGCCTCGGCGGCATGAAGGCCATGCACGGCCAGGGCGACCTGCCGGTCCCAGGTGTCCACCACATCGAACAGCCTTACTGGTTCGGTGAGGGCGGCGACATGAGCCCCGAGGACTTCGGCATTCAGGTTGCCCGCAAGCTGGCTCAGAAGATCGACGAGATCGGCGAGGACAAGGTGGCCGCCTTTATCGCCGAGCCGATCCAGGGCGCCGGCGGCGTGATCATCCCGCCGGACACCTACTGGCCGGAAATCAAGAAGATCCTGGCGGAGCGGGACATCCTGCTGGTCGTCGACGAGGTGATCTGCGGCTTCGGCCGGCTCGGCACCTGGTTCGGCTCCGACACTTACGACCTGAAGCCGGATCTGATGCCGATCGCCAAAGGACTGACCTCGGGCTATCTGCCCATGGGCGGCGTGCTGGTTTCCGACCGGGTCGCCGAAGGCCTGATCGACAAGGGCGGCGAGTTCTATCACGGCTATACCTATTCCGGTCACCCGGCCTGTGCCGCCGCGGCCCTTGCCAACCTGGAAATCATGCAGCAGGAAAAGCTGGTCGACTATGTCGCCGACGACATCGGCCCCTACCTGCAGAAACGCTGGACGGCGCTCGGCGATCATCCGCTGGTCGGCGAAGCGCGCATGAAAGGCCTGATGGGCGCTCTGGAGCTGGTTCCGGAAAAAGGCAACCGGGCGAAAAAGTTCGCCGACGAGGGAACCGTCGGCACGCTCTGCCGCGACCTCTCCTTCCAGAACGGCATGGTCATGCGCGCCGTGCGCGACAGCATGATCATCTCCCCGCCGCTGGTCCTGACCCACGACGAGGCCGATCAACTGGTCGCCATCGCCCGCAAGACGCTGGACGACACCTACGTGGAACTGAAGCGGCAGGGGAAGGTCTGAGGTCTTTCAAATCGATTTCCGCCCGCCTTAGCGGGCGGCTCTGTCGCGTGAATTGATGACGGCAATGCCGCACACTCCAGTCTCCCCCCTTGAGGGGGAGATGTCCGCGACAGCGGACAGAGGGGGGTGTCAGCCTATCGGAAAATCGAAGCGCCGGAGAATGCCGCCAACGCAGTTACCCCCCTCTGTCACCTTTGGTGACATCTCCCCCTCAAGGGGGGAGAGTGGCGCAAGCGGCACGTTCAATAGTTCCCGGAAACTGTCAATTCGGGCGGAGCCATACGTTCCGCCCGTTTTTCTTCAGCTGATCAGACACACCGACCGCCGTCGACCTCCAGGGCGACGCCGGTGATGAATTCGGCTTCGTCGGAGGCGAGGTAAAGCGCGGCGTTGGCGATGTCCTCGGGTGTCGACAGGCGACCGAGCGGGATGGTCGCCTTGAAAGCGGCGCGACGTTCCGGCGTGTCCTCACCCATGAAGCGATCGAGCATGCCGGTCTCGCCCGCGACCGGGCAGAGCGCGTTGACCCGGATCTTTTTCGGCGCCAGTTCGACCGCCATCGACTTGGTGGCGGTAATGGCGAAGCCCTTGGACGCATTGTACCAGGTTAGCCCCGGCCGAGGCCGGAGACCGGCCGTCGACGCGGTGTTGATGATCACCCCGCCGCCCTGTTTTTCCATGATCGGCACGACCTGGAGGGTCGCCAGATAAATCGCCTTGGCGTTCACGGCCATGACCTTGTCGAAGTCGTCTTCGCTGACATCGAGCAGGCCGCAATTGCGGTGGGTATAGCCGGCGTTGTTGACGAGGATGTCCAGGCGGCCGAAGACGTCGGTCGCATCACTCACCATCGCCGTCACGCCGGATTTTTGCGTGACATCCGCCGTGACCGCGATCGCGGCACTGCCGATCTCCCGGGCCACCCGCGCCGCCGCGCCTTCGTTCAGGTCGGCGACGACCACCTTCGCGCCTTCCGCGGCATACTTCCTGGCGATACCCTCTCCAAAGCCCGAGCCTGCGCCCGTAACGACGGCAACCTTGCCTTCCAGTCTTCCAGTCATCGATTTCATTCCTCCCGATTTGGAGGAGACGTTAGTCAATGAATGGCGCAGGTGCAATCAGGCAGACAGCTCCGACATGTACGCTCACCGATCATGACGACTTACGGCTTTTCAAACACTGCAAGGACGATCGGCAATCCCCAGCGCCGGTTGCCGATCCCACGCTGCAGCAGCTGCATCTGATCGTCTTCGGTCGCGGTCTCCCAGTCTCCGCAGACATTGCGCGTGTAACCGGGCCGATCGATGCCCTGGCAGGCCAGCGGACCTCCGTCGAGGTTGAGTGCAAACGCCAGGTCCAGAGGCGCGGCCTTCAGGAAAGACGCGAGACGCTGGAGCGAGAAATACGCCTCCTTCGTCGTCCCGATGATGATCCTTCCCTTGCTGTCCTGCGCGATGAAGCTGCGGTTTGCCAGCCATTTCGGATTGGACGTCGTCTGTCTTTCGGGATCGGTCGAGACGAGCAGAGGGTAGGAAACAAGCCCCTCATCCGCCGTCTTCAACACCGAGTACCAGTCGGTTTCCTTCAGGTCCCTTATTTCCGCCTTGCCGCCCTTGACGACGAACGCGCCATGGGTCGCATTATATTCCCTCGGCCCCAGTTGAACGCCGTTGCTCACAACGGGCGTATCCGGATTTCCGTATCGGTCGTAGTAGCTGCCGTTGACGACAAGGGCCGCGCCGGTTTTCTCCATCCAGTCGTCAAGTTCGCGGTCGCCCGGAGGAGATGTCAGCACCCTGAAATCGAAAAAACCTGGATCGATCCGCGCCAGCATGAGCCGGTCGACTTCCGTCTCTTCGGCCATGACCGGCAGCTCGGCAACATCAAATCCGCGGCCGGCGGGCCGCCATTCGAAACTCCCGGCTGTGACTTCCGGGGCGCTCCCTTTCAGGGCGATCCGCATGGACTGAGACAGTTTGGGATCGTCCGCGCTCACGTCGACCCATATGCTCCCGCCACGGTTCAGGACAGCGTTCAATCCATAAGCGCCGGCGTAGAGATACATGGCCGCGGCCGCCAAACCAGCCACGGCAACAATCAGCCCCAACCCAATCAGAACAAATTTACGCATCACTGGAATCCGTCAAAATTTCCGGTCGTTTTCCAGTATCGGCGCAATGTGGCCGTCAAGGGGCGTCTTCTGGGGACGTCTCTGGGGCGCGTTTATGCGGACGTCACGCAAACAGCTCCGGCTCGTCGAGCATCAGGCGCTGCACCAGCACGACGGTCTTGGCATCCTGCAAGTCGCCCTTGCGCAGGAGGTCGGCCAGGTCCCGGCAGGAGAATTCGAGGATTTCGATATCCTCTCCCTCCTCTGCAAGTCCGCCACCCGAGCCGTCATTGTCGTCCCGGGCATAATCGGCCAGGAACAGGTCCAGCTTTTCGCCGAGCATTCCGGGGCTTGGAAGGATCGCGCCTATGGGCTGCAGGCTGCGCGGCCGGAACCCGAGCTCTTCCTCCATTTCGCGGGCGGCAGCATCGGCAGCGTTTTCGCCCGGATCGATCAATCCGGCGCAAACTTCCAGCGGAAATCCGGTGTCGTGTTCAACGAGAGGCGGGATCCGGAGTTGCCGGACCAGAAGCACCGTCTTACGGCTCCGGTCGACGGGCAAGACCCCTACCGCGTTGCCATGATGGTGCAGTTCGCGGGTAATTCTGCCGGGTGTCCCGTCGAGACGGGTATAGCCGGCTTCGATCAGGTCAACCTTGCAGAACCCGTCATAGACGCGCCGGCGGGACAGGATATCGACTTCAGTTGAGGCAGGTCTTGCCGGCGAATCGTTCATTGGGGTCTCCCGGATGTTGCAGCGCATCCACCTTGTCACATCCGGGGAATTAAGGGCTAGGGTCAGGACCCGATGTTTTGCACATTCTGTTTGTCAGGGAAGGCTGGAATGAACGTAAGAGCGAGCGCAGGACAGGTTGTTCCTATCCAAGCTCGAAATTGCGGTCAGGCCGGCCTTCCCTGGCAAACCCGAAGGGCGGGGCGTCTTTGCCTTCTGACGGCGTTAGAGCCCCTTGAAAACCGGATGGTTTCCTGCGGTTCTCTGCCTTGTCAGCAGACAAAGCCACTCCCGCAGAATGTGCAAAATTATCGGGTCCTGACCCTAGTTACTCGGCTGCCTGTGCCGTTTCCCGCAGCGACCGGCGTGCCCAGGGACGGGTGCCGGCGGGAATTTCCTCCACAGTGCCGACCGGCTGCAGGTAGCGGGTCACTTCCGGCCATTCGCCTTGCTTCAGCGCCTTCACGACTTCCGGCTTGGAAATCTCGAAGCTCGAGATCCCGCAGCGGCGCATCAGGGGAACCTGGTCGAGGATGTAGTCTCCGGCCGCACGGATGTCGCCGCGGTAGCCAAGTTCCTCACGCAGGATCCGGGCGGCGGAAAAGCCGCGGCCGTCGGTAAATTTCGGAAAGGCAACGATCACGAGCGGAATCCGGTCCAGATGCGGCCGGAGCGCTTCGGCCTTCTCCCCCGCCGCAATCAGGACGGCGATCTTTCCGCCGCGTCGCAACAACGTCTCCGGGGCCTCCAGAAACCGGTCCAGAGGAACCGTGACATTCCCGTCGACCGGCAGATCGTCTTCCCCGTCGATGACGTTCCAGCTTTCTTCAATGAAAGCACCGTTGGCGTAAATGGTCGTCATTTTCTCTCTCGTCCCCAAATCAGATACCGCTGCCGTCGATTTCACGGCCATGGGTGGGAAGATGGATCCCGCATTCGGTCTTGTCCTGGCCACGCCAGCGGCCCGCACGCGGATCCTCGCCGGGCTTCACCTTGTCGGTGCACGGCAGGCAACCGATGGAGGGATAGCCCTGGGCCACCAGCGGATGTGGCGGCAGGTCATGGGCCCTGGCGTAGTCCAGGACGTCGCCTGCGCTCCAGTCCGCGAGCGGATTGACTTTTATTCGGCCGTCATCGGCTTCAAACAAACCGAGGCTTGCCCGCGAAGAACTCTGAAAGCGTTTACGCCCCGAGATCCATGAGGAAAAACCATCCAGCGCCACGTCCAGCGGCAGGACCTTTCGGATGTGGCAGCAGGCGTCCGTGTCGCTCATCCAGAGCATGCCGCTCGCGTCCTTCTCCTCCAGATCCGCCGAAGCCGGTTTCTGCGAGCGGACATCGGTCAGCCCCAATCGATCGATGAGGTCGTCCCGGTAACGGAGCGTGGCAGGAAACAGCTTGCCGGTGTCGACGAAGATCACCGGTGTTGCCGGGTCGATTTCGGCGACCATATGCAGCAGCACCGCGGAATCCGCGCCGAAACTCGACACCAGGGCAATCTCTCCGGGATATTGCTCTCGCACGGCCGCGCGCAGCACGGTCTGTGCGTCCGCGCCTTCGTATCGGGCGTTGAGGGCCCGGATCTCGGCGCCAAGCGCCAGTTCCGGATCCACGGAGGATGTCAGGCGGTTAAGCAGTGCCATAAAGCGCTTCCTTGAACGGCTCCTCGCCAAGCCGTCTGTAGGTGTCCAGGAATGTCTCCTCCCGACCGGTCCTCAGTGACAGATAGGTGTCCACCAGGGTCTCGATCGCATCGACCACGGTCTCCGACGAGAAGCCGCGCCCGACGATCTCGCCGATTGACGTGTTTTCGTTGGCCGAGCCGCCGAGGGTGATCTGGTAGAATTCCTCGCCCTTCTTCTCCAGACCGAGAATGCCGATATGACCGACATGGTGATGGCCGCAGGCGTTGATGCAGCCGGAGATCTTGATCTTCAGATCGCCGATGTCCGCCTGGCGTTCCGCGCTGCCGAAACGTTCGGAAATTTCCTGCGCGACCGGGATGGAACGGGCCGTTGCCAGCGCGCAGTAGTCCATGCCCGGGCAGGCGATGATATCGGTGATCAGGCCCGCATTGCCTTCGGCCAGGCCATGCTCGACCAGCTTGTCGAAGAGTGCCGGCAGATCGTCCAGCCGCACATGGGGCAGGATGACGTTCTGCTCGTGGCTGATGCGGATTTCGTCCTGGCCGTAGCGCTCGGCCAGATCGGCGATGACCTCCATCTGCATGTCCGAAGCGTCGCCCGGAATGCCGCCAATCGGTTTCATGGAGACGGTCACGCTGACATGGCCCGGCACCCGGTGCGGATTGAGGTTGTGGGCGACGAACTGGGCGAACGCCGCGTCCGCCGCCTTGCGCGCCTCAACGGCTTGCGAAGCGGCCGGTAGAACCTCCAGCGGCGGCGGCGCGAAATAGGCCTCGATCCGGCGCACTTCCTCGTCAGGCAAGCGCAGAACACCGAAACGGATCTTTTCGAATTCCGCCTCGATATCGGCCTTGAGTTCCTCCAGACCGGTCTCGTGAACGAGGATCTTGATGCGCGCCTTGTACTTGTTGTCCCGGCGGCCGTAGCGGTTATAGACCCGCAGCACCGCTTCCGAGTAAGCGAGCAGGTCTTCCTCGGGAAGGAAGTCGCGCACCTTGCGGCCGATCATTGGCGTGCGGCCGAGACCGCCGCCGACAAAGACGGTGAAGCCGACCTCTCCCGCCTCGTTCCGCGTCAGTTGCAGGCCGATATCATGGACCTGAACCGCGGCGCGGTCGTTCGGCGCTCCGGTAATGGCGATCTTGAACTTGCGCGGCAGGAAGGAAAATTCCGGGTGCAGCGACGACCACTGGCGCAGGATTTCCGCGTAAGGCCGGGGGTCGGCGATCTCGTCGGCGGCGGCCCCTGCGAAATGGTCTGCCGTCACGTTGCGGATGCAGTTGCCGGAGGTCTGGATGGCGTGCATCTCCACCTCGGCCAGTTCCTCCAGGATGGCCGGTACGTCCGACAGCTTTGGCCAGTTGAACTGGATGTTCTGCCGCGTGGTGAAGTGGCCATAACCCTTGTCGTAAGTACGCGCGATATGGGCGAGCTTGCGCATCTGGCGGCCGTTCAGCGTGCCATAGGGGATCGCCACCCGCAGCATATAGGCGTGAAGCTGCAGGTAGAGCCCGTTCATCAGACGCAGCGGCTTGAACTCTTCTTCGGTCAGTTCGCCGGCCAGACGGCGGCGGACCTGATCGCGGAACTGGTCGGTGCGCTCGGTGACGAAACCGTGGTCGAACTCATCGTAGCGATACATGTCTTTCTCCATTCGGGCGCTGCCGGTCTGCCGGCGCTGCCTTTGGTCAATCTCGTGAGCAGATGTCAGGCCGTTGCGGCCCGCGTCTGTTTTCCGGACACCGGCAGGATGGTCGGGCCTCCGGCACGGATGCGTTCGCGAAGACGCTTCGGCGTCAGACAGCCGTCTTCCGAAACGACGTCTACCTCATAGGCCTCGACGACCTCCCGGTCGGCGATGGACTGCTGAGCAGTCGCCATGGCAGCTGCGACGTCTTCCTTCGTCTCCAGGGCTTTTGCCCGGGTCAGCTCTCCAACCCAGTTGTTCTCCGCCCCGAGCCAGACAACTTCGCCATCGAGAAGGCGGTTTGCGGTAACGACTTTCATGGACTTCAACTCCTCAGGCGGCAGCTTCGCGCAAGGCCGCGGACGCGGCCAGGGGCTCTGCATTTTCCAGCCCCGCGTGTCCGACGGCATCGCCGATAATGATCAGGACTGGACCGCCGACGTCGTCGCGGTCTGACAGATGGCCCAGGTCGGAAAGAACGCCTGAAAACTGGCGTTCGCCGGTCTGGGCGGCATTTTCGATAATGGCGACCGGTGTTTCGGCACGCAGGCCGGCGGCGATCAGCCTGATCGAAACCGAAGCGGCGACACTGCGGCCCATGTAGACGGCGACTGTCGCGCCCTTGAGCGCGAGACCGGCCCAATCGGGTAAGGTTTCAGAACGTGTGTTGTGTCCGGTCGCAAACACCAGCGTGGAGGCCACGCCGCGCAGGGTCAGCGGCAGCTGCGCGGAAGCGGCAGCGGCAAAGGCCGCGGTCACGCCGGGAACCACCTCGAAACCGATCCCGGCTTCCTTGAGCGCGGCCATTTCCTCGCCGGCCCGGCCGAAGACGAGCGGATCGCCGGACTTGAGCCGGACGACCTTGTGGCCCTGCCTGCCAAGCTCGGCCAGAAGGCGGTTTGTGTCTGCTTGCGGCACCGAATGCGCCCCCTTGCGCTTGCCAACGGAGATCCGCTCCGCGTCCCTGCGCCCCATGGCGACGACGGATGCCGGCACCAGCGCATCGTAGACGATGACATCGGCCTCCTGCAGAAGCCGCTGCGCGCGCAGGGTCAGAAGGTCTTCCGCCCCTGGCCCGGCGCCGACCAGCCAGACGAAGCCGGTCTCGTCCGCATGGCCGTTCAGCAATCGCTGGGTTTCCACACGCGCCAGATCCTTCCGGCCTGCATGAACATGGGCCGCGATCGGCCCGGCAAAAAACCGCGCCCAGAACCGGCGGCGTGCCGCCCCGTCCCGGATGACTCTTGAGACCGTCTCGCGGAAACTCTCCGCCAGCCGCGCCAGATCTCCGGTCGCGCGCGGCAACATGGCCTCGATCCGCGCCCGGATATGACGCGCCAGCACCGGCCCGACACCGGTGGAGGTGATGGCAACGGCAATGGGCGCCCTGTTGACCAGAGCACCGGTATAGAAGTCGCAGAGATCCGGCCGGTCGACTGCATTGACGGGCACACCTGACGCGCGTGCGGCCTCAACCACCGCCCTGTCGAGAGCTTCGTCCTCGCGCGCGGCAAATACCAGCGCAGCACCTGCCAGAAGTCCGGGATGGAAATCAGTCGCGACATGTTTCGCGCCGGCGCTCTCGATTGCCTGCTGCAGAACGGGTTCGATCTCGCGTGAGACGACCTCGATCCGCGCGTTGGTCTCGCCGAGCAGGCGCACCTTGGCGGCAGCTTCCGCGCCATGGCCGAAGACGACCACCCGCTGCCCCCGGACCTTGAAAAAGGCCGGAAACACATCGAGGCGCCGTTTCGTCTTTTCGCTGTCGGTCCCGTTCATTGGGAAACTCTCCCGGACAATCGCATCCATGGACCGAATCTAGTCATTCCGGGGGAAAAACGCGGGGCATCGCATTTCAAAGGCTGAGTGCAAGAGGGAAAAGGTTTTCGAAAACTCAAACCGGATCGAAACGATTTCGGGACATAGTGCAGAGCGGCAAGATATGAAGGCGGAAGGCTGTTTCTCCGATATTCGCCACAGGGGGGCATATGGGTACGTTACGAAAATCGATTGCCGCTGCCGGTATCGCCGCGATCTGCAGCGGGCTGCTTTCCATTCCGGCAGAAGCGCGGAGTGTCGACCATTTCCGTCTGGGCGGATGGCTCGGCGATGCCTATGTCGATGACGCCAACAACCGGTTCAGCTCCTGCGTGGCATCGGCCCAATACCGGAGCGGCATCGCCATGTCCGTTCAGGTTGACGGCAATTACAACTGGTTCATCGGCTTCTCCTCCAGCAGCTGGAACATGACGGTCGGTCAGACGATCCCCCTGCAATACCGGATCGATCGCGGCGCGTGGCAGCAGGCAAGCGGAGAGGTGAGAACCGCAACCATGGTGCACATGCAGATGCCGGCAAACGGCTATCTGGTGCGCCGCTTCCGGCGTGGGCGCCTGCTGCAGGTCTTTGACGGCAGCAACACCTATGAATTCCGCCTGACCGGTACCTCGAAGCTCATGGCGCGGCTCGGCCGCTGCGTGGCGATCAATTCCGCCCGTTTTGGCGTTGCCTCAGCCCCCGCGGCCCCCGCGCCCGGTACATCGGCGCCATCTCAACCGGGAGGGGCGCAGCCGGGTGGCGCGCAAACCGCGCCGGCGAGTTCGGCGCTACAGATCGAAGCCACCCAGGCGCTGTTCAACCTGATGACCCAGGCAGGTCTTTCGGGCCTGAAGCTGATCCCCGACCAGGACCGGGAAGACAGTCTGAAAGGCTTGTATGCGGTCGCGAAGAAGGATGGGCGCACGGTTGTCGCGCATATCTTCGAACCGGGCGGCTACGCCAGCGAACAGGATCTGATGGCGCAGATCATCGCCGATTCCGCGAAAAACTGCGAAGGCAGCTTCCGGTCGGGCACCGAACAGACGAGCGAAGCGGGCAAGCGGCTCTTCACCAGCTATGCCCGCTGTACGTCCGGAGATACCGAGCTTGTGGAACGGGTGGCCATCGTTCCGCGCGCGGCCGGCGGCATCTTCGTTTATGGCGTTTCCGAT
The DNA here is from genome assembly GCF_963675985.1 of uncultured Roseibium sp. Taxonomy (NCBI): domain Bacteria; kingdom Pseudomonadati; phylum Pseudomonadota; class Alphaproteobacteria; order Hyphomicrobiales; family Stappiaceae; genus Roseibium; species uncultured Roseibium sp. The sequence continues at coordinate 3,627,388 of NZ_OY780958.1, forward strand.
AGAACGACGGGTACGGCGAACGGCCCGAACCTGTCACCGCCCGAACTAACGGATCCGGACTTCTATCGGGCGGCGGCAGAAGCCGCGAACTGACGGCAGACCTCCAACGGAAAACGCCGGGCAAATGCCTCAGCCCCTAACTTAAGTGTGGTTGCAGGTAACTCGGCTCTCGGCCCCGCTATGAAGCGTGCGCTGCGTTCCGGGGATGTCATTTTGTTGCTTTGCGAGGGAGAACTGCCCGTCACCGCGATCTGAACAAATGTCTGGAATGGGGCCGCTTCCAGACTGTCCGCTTAAAGCGCGTGAACTACGAAGATGCAGGCTGGGCCGCAATTCGGTAAAGCAGTCGGCGCATTTGCAGATGAGGTATAGACTGCGAAACAGGCGACCCGGAAAAGTTGCATTGTCTCCGACTTGCCTCTTGCAGAGCCCGATATCCAAAAATTTAAACGACGCGGGGCGCCTGCCTCAGACCACCTTGGGTGTCTTCTCCAAGGCAGAACGCACAATCGAAGCCCGGTGGCGCACTTTAGCGCGATTTCATTTCCCAGGCCGAACCACAAGAATGCGCGAACTTTTTTGTTTCTGCCGGATATGAGCAACCATAAACCGGGCAAGCTTTATTACAGCTCTTGTATACCAGAAAATTGTTATCTGAAGCTGTTCAAGTTTACGACTTGCAGCGCTCTACGTCCCTGCTACCTTTAATTTCTTCAGGTGATTTTTCCACTCGATTTCCCAAGTTTGGCTTGCTGTAATTCGCCTTTCTCAAAGCCCTGCTAAAAGGGGACACTGAACCTGAGCGAGCCGCTGTTGGTGGCCAGCTTTTCCGAGAACCGGCCATTGTATTCGAGCCGCATGTCGACACCTTCGATGGAGGTGATCTGAATGCCGGCGCCAATCGAGGCAAAAAGATCCTCATGCTCGAGAGAGGTCTTGAATGAGCCGGTACCAGCGGCCCGGTTGGTGAAACGCGCATCGGTTTCCCACGTGTCGCTGGATAGAAACGACAGACCGAGTTTCCCGTAAACCCGCAGGTCGGTGCCATCCTTGTAACGCAGGCGGCTACCAAGCTCGACAGAGGGGGTTGCCGCAAAGTTCCATTGCCCGGTGGATTCGAATTCTAGCCCGTATGCGCCGCTTTCCTGGTGATGACCGACCCTGGAATAGATGGCGTCGAAGTCGAAATAGGGTTTAACGTAGACATTGGTCGTCGCAAAAGTGCGTGCGATCCGCGCCCTGACGGAGCCTGCCAGCACGCCGGGCGAGCTGGAGATCGTCTCGGAGAGATCGGAGATTGACAGGTTACGGTCAAACCGGGTGGTTCCATAGCTGCCGGCAGCGGCTGCCGATAAGGTCCAGGCCCCCAACTCCCGTTTCAGGCTTGCCCCGAGATATCCTGCCTTGCCTTCTCCCTTGACGGTGCCGGAGGCCTGGGAAATCCAGGACTGTTGGAAGGCCGCAGCGCCGCCGATAAACCAGCCCGGGGCAATTTCCCGTTGCCCGCCGAGCTGATAGGTCAAGGCGTCGGCATTGTAGCTTGGCGAATTGCCGATGGCTGCGCGGTGGCCCGTACCACCGGTCGCACGAGCCCAGCCACAGGACCCCTCTGTGATGCCTGCGCCATCGTCTTCAAAGACGGGACAGCTCATCAGACTATCGCCAAAAGCCAGCATTTCGAAGGTCTGCTCGACGACGGCGGCAAGCCCGGTGCGCGGCAGAAGCTGGTTCAAGGTCTCAGGATAGCTCCCGGACTGATTGTCGACCTCGTCGGCAATGGCACCGAACAATCTTCCGAAGACGTTGTTGCCGCCGCGATCCCAGATATCCTGAAGGTTTTCTGCGACGGCCTTCTGATCCCGGTTAAGCGTGACCTTGCCGCTGGGCGTAAAGTCGGCGCCGGTCACCTGGAAATAGTAATCGGAGCCCTCGGCGTTGAACAGATAATCGAAGATAAGAGAGTTCTGCGGGGTAAGGGTGCCTGAAGCGGAGCCTCCGACCGACAGAACATTGGTTTTCCGGGCTGGAAGGAGGCTGATTGTCTTGAGGCCGAGCGTTCCGGCCAGCGTTGCGTCGCCGCGGACTTCCAGCCAATCGGAATCGGTGTTGTTCAGGTCAATGTCCGCGACCAGAAAGCCCTGTGCGCTCTGCGTGAAGTTTCCGGTGATTACTGTCTTGCCGGGGTCGCGTTCGCGGCCCAGCACGAAGCGGCCATTGTTGACGACATTTGCGTCGTACAGATAGCCGTCAGCAAGGGTGTTGGGTGAATTGTTGGTGACCGTGCCGGCGCTGCCGCCGCTGGCATTGGTGAGGACGACATCGCCATAAAGCGATGCAGTGCCGTTGATGGTCACGTCGAGGATCGCCCCGTTTGCTGTCGTTCCCGCGCCGGTGTACCAGACCGCATAGGAGCCCGTGTCGTCGGTGCCGTTTCGCGACGCGCCTGACTGGACGATCGCGTCGTCATTCAGAACCAAAGTATTGTTGAGCCCTCCGGAGACCCTGATAGCGGCTGCATCCGTATCCGTACCCCCCTGGACATTGCCGTCTCCAGCAACGGTGATGCCGATTGTTCCGTTGCCGTCTGCGCCCTGGCTTTGCGCGAAGACGCCTGACGAGCGCGATCCTGTGGCTGCCACCTGACTTGTGATTTCAAGATCGATGGTGCCCGCGGTTCCCACGCTGTCGGTCGACATGAGGCCTGCCACACCGCCCGTGCCTGTGCCTGAAATGCCACCGCCACCGCCGATGGACTGAGCGACAATGCCTATGGACCCGTTACCCGTGGCGTAGATCGGAGCGTCTATTTCCAGCGTGATCTGGCCGCCGTCGCCATTGGCGCCACCGGAGGTCAGGTTCGCGGTGGCGGTCGTCATCGAGCCGCCGGTCGCATCGCCCGCCAATCCGCCGCCGCCACCGATGGATTGTGCCACCAGGCCGAAAGCGCCTTCGCCGCTGGTCTGAATGCCGGCGCCGCCGGTTAGCTGGAAGGTGACCGCACCGCCATTGCCAGCTGCACCGCCTGTGCCACCGACAGCCAGATCAAGTCCGCCCTCGACACTGCCGGTAACGCCATAGCCCCCGCCGCCGCCGATGGACTGGAGCAGGATGCCGTGCGAGCGATTTCCAAAGGTGGCAATCGTCGTGTCCATTGCCAGATCTATTGTGCCGCCATTACCGGCGACACCGCCTGAGCCACCGACCGAGACGCTTAGCTCGCTGCCGTCGACACGGGTCGTCTCCGCGCTGCTACCGACGCCGCCGGTGCCGCCGCCGCCGCCAATGGACTGGGCGATCAAGGCAGTGGCATCGTTCCCGCTTGTCGTGATCGTCACCGCGCTGGTGTCATAGGTGTGGACCTCGCCGCCGTCGCCACCCGCGCCGCCTGTTCCGCCGCCATCGCCGCCGATTGCCAGCGTGCCGGTCTGGTTATCGGAGCCGTCGCCGCCCTGGCCGCCGCCACCGCCGATGGATTGCATCGTCATGCCGCTGGCGGCGAACCCGGCGGTATTGATGAAACTGTTGTCACCGCCATTCAGCCAGATTGCGACTTCGCCGCCATCACCGCCGGACCCGCCCTTGCCGCCGATGGCCAATTCGACAGAGGCACTGACTTCGCTGCCGCTGGCACTGGAAGATCCGCCCTGACCGCCACCGCCGCCAATCGATTGCAGCACGACCCCGTCCGCCCAGGCACCTTGGGTGATGATCTGACCCTGGTGGAAATACTTTACCTGATTGCCGTTCCCGCCGGATCCGCCGCCACCGCCCACATCGACCGTAAACGAATAGGAACTTCCGGCATCCGACAGACGCTTGATCTGTTTCTTCAACGAGCCGATGGCATCGAGAACCTTGTGGGATGAAGCATCGTTGCCAAGTGAGCCGCCGATGCCGCCGCCACCACCGATGGATTGCAGGACGATACCGTCCGCGTCGCCGCCGAAGGTTTCGATACGGCCGTAATGTTCGGCGTAGATCGTGCCGCCGTCACCGCCGCTGCCGCCAACCGCTCCAACGCCCAGGCCCAGGCTGCCGGAGACACTTCCTCCACCTGCGGCAAGGAAGACGGTGCCGCCCTGGGAATTGCCGCCACCGCCGCCGATGGACTGTCCGACGAGGCCCTTGGAGCCCGATCCCTGCGTCTGGATCGTGTAGCCGGCATAGTCATGGATCTCAACGGAAGCGCCATCGCCGCCCGCACCACCCTGTCCGCCCAGGGAAATCTTGGCCTCGAGCGAGGCGATGCCGCCTTGCGAATAGGCGTTGCTGTTGCCGAGGCCGCCATTGCCGCCGCCGCCGCCAATCGATTGGGCGAGCAGGCCATGGGCACCGTCGCCGAAGGTGAAAAGCGTGCTTTCCGGGGCAAGGCCTGTCAGCTTGGTTGCGGTGGTGCCGGCCGGATTGGAAGACGACCCGTAAGTCCCGAGCGTGACATTGACCGGCCCGGCGTTGCCGCCGCCAGAGGTGGTGAAAGCATAATCGGAGTTGAAGTCGCTCAGGACGTTTCCGGTACCGCCTCCAAGAGCAACGGTTGCAGTGGATTCCACCGTGTCCTTGTCGCCAAGCGTTGCCGTCAGGGCGGAAGCATCGCCGCCATTGCCGCCGCCTCCGCCGACCGATTGGGCCAGGATGCCATGAGAGGCATCGCCGATTGTCGTGAGCCTGGAGGACTGATCGTAGGAAACGGTCACGTTGCCGCCAGCGCCCGCATTGCCGCCGTTGCCGCCGATCGTGGCCACATAGTTGAAGGCGAGCGGAACGCCGGTGCCGGTGGGGGCCGCGACCAGCAGATCGCCAGCCGATGTCGACCCGCCATTGCCGCCACCGCCGCCGATGGATTGGGCGAGAATGCCGATGGCGTTGTTGGGAGCGTATTTGGACGTGGAAGAACTGGAAAGCCCGGTGGCGATGGTGCTGTCCGACAGGGTGATCGTGACGTCGTCACTGTTGCCGCCCGTGCCTCCGCTACCGCCGATAACAAAGGCGGCGTTGAAGCCAATGGTCGCGTCGAAGTAATTCGCGCTGCCGCCCGTGCCGCCGCCGCCGCCAATGGACTGGGCGAGTATGGCTGTCGATTGAGCCCCCGACGTCGCGGCGTAGAGCTGATCCTGGGTGAGCGAGACCTTTCCGCCGTCACCGCCATCGCCGCCGCTGCCGCCCATCTGAAAAGCGAGGAAAGACAGGAGGCTGAAATTCTTGACGCTGCCACCGTTGCCGCCACCGCCGCCGATAGACTGGGCGATCAGCCCCGGTGCGAAGACGCCGGTTGTGGCGATATGGGCGTTGCCGTTGCTTGTGGCAGCCTGCAGCGAGGGGAGGTCGGAGTAATCGCAGCCGCCGGTGTTGTCGACGCAGACCTCGCCGCCGTCACCACCCAGATCGGCAGAACCGCCGACGCCAATGGACGCGACTGTCGATAATGTCTGTACGCTGCCACCGTTGCCGCCGCCGCCCCCGATCGACTGGAAGACCGCTCCAGGCGAATAGCCGCCGGAGGTGGCAATGCTCCCGATATTCGTAATGGCGACAGTGCCGCCATTCCCACCCGCAGCGCCCTGACCGCCTACGCCGACAGTACCGGTGGAATCGCCGCCGGACCCGCCGCCACCGCCAATCGATTGTGCCAGGATTCCGGTCGAGGAATCGCCTTTGGTCGTGACCTTCTGCGTGTTTGAAACCCCGACGTAACTGCCATTTGACGTTGTCGATCCTGCGGCACTGCCGCCGATGCTGACAAACCCGCTGGACGAGCCGGCCGCACCGCCGCCGCCGCCGATCGATTGAGCGATGATGCCGATCGAATTGAACCCATTGGTCGTAATGCCGGCGCTGGAATTGACCGTTACCGTGCCGGCTGCGCCGCCGCCGGCACCATCCCCACCCAGTCCGACGAAGGTGGAGGCGTCGATCCCGCCGGTTCCGCCGCTGCCCGCGATCGACTGCGCAACAATACCAAATGCATGATCTGCACCGGTCGTAACCGTGGCATTGCCAAGCGAGAGGTAGACGTTTCCGGCGTCGCCGCCATTGCCGCCATTGCCGCCCGAGCCGCCAAGGACGCTTTGGAAATCGCTCCCCGTTCCTCCACCGCCACCGATGGAGTGCAGAGCGATGGCTGCGGAGAAGGCGCCGCTCGTCTCAACGCTGGTGCCGCCCGAAACGGTGACTGAAACCGCGCCGGCATCACCGCCGAAACCGCCGCCGCCACCGGTGCCTGCGAGAGCCGTGCCGTCGCCGCCGTTACCGCCTTCGCCGCCAATGCTCTGCGCCAGCACACCGTAAACGTTGACGCCGCTTGTCTCGATCGATTTTCCGTTTTCCAGTGCTACCGAGATGGATCCGGCCGTGCCGCCATTGCCGCCGCTTTGGTCTTTGGTCGGGCCGGTGCCGCCCTTGCCCCCAATGCTTTTCGCGCCGACTGCGGCGCTCGGTTCATAGTTGTTGCCGGTGACGTCGAGAACGAGCCTTGACGAGTTGGTGATCGAGACATTGCCGCCGTTACCGCCATCACCGCCGTCGTCGCTGTTGTCGGTCGAGGCGATGCCTGCGCCGCCCGCGCTCAATCCATAGAGGACGAACAGGCCGTCGCCGCCGCTCGTGGTGACATCCCAATAGATATTGCCATCCATGGCGTTGTCGATCGTGACCGTTCCACCGGCGCCGGCATTGCCGTTGTTGTCACCGCCGCGGCCGCCCAAGGACCTTGCAATGAACCCGCCGCCTTCTCCGAGCCCCTGGAAACGATCATCGCTCGAACCGATGGTGAAGCTGCTGGGCGCGGTGTTGTTGACGGTGACACTGCCGCCGTCACCGCCCTTGCCGCCATATTGGTCGGAGAGGACGCTGTTGTTCTGGTTGCCTCCTGTTCCGCCTTTGCTTTCGGCAACGAGAGTGGCAAATCCGAAATTGGCGTAGCCAAAGGCTGTATAGCTTGCAATGCCGTTGTTGGTGACCTGAACCGAGCCGCCGTTGCCGCCGGCGCCGCCGTTGGAATTGTTGTCCCCGTTGGATTGGTCGCCTTCGCCGCCGCTGGACTGGGCGAAGATGCCCATGGCAAATTGGCCGACTTCAGATACGTCTATGTCGATGTTTGACTGATTGACGATCGTAACGGTTCCGCCTGCTCCGGCTGCGCCAGAGTCCTCGCCTGCCGAACCTCTGGATTCGACATACCAGTTTGCATAAATGCCCTCGCTGGTTGGGATAACCATATTCTGCTGACCGAAATTCTGGATCGTGATCCCGGGTGCTTGCGCACCAGCGGAAGCACCCGTTGCGGTCAGATTGACGTCGCTGACCTCCGTGCCGGTGTTGAAGGTGCAAATCCATGGGTCGCCGGACTGGTCACACAGGGAATTCGCCAGGGCGGGGGATGAAAGGCAAAGGCTCGCAACGGATGCGGTGGACAGCAGAAGCGATTTTACGCGAATGTTTTCCCTGGCCGAAAGACGGGAAACCTGGTCTTTTCCGCCGAATTCAAGGCTACGGCCCATTTTCTTATCCCTGAAGCAATTGTGTTGAAACGTCTTGAGACGGAACTTTTTTGCTCTTCCTCATCAGGAATCACTATGGTTGCAGGCCTGTGGTTTTCACTGCAAATTCGATGAACCAGCTGAATTCATCGATGAAAGTGGGGTTGCGCCGCCAGGGCGGTTCTATGTTGAAAATTGCCTGTTCAGAACGAGATTGCTTGAAACATGCTTTTAGATGAAGCCATTCCGGCTACGACACGCAGGACAGTCTCCACTCCAGAAGAAAACGTCCGCGTGCATGCCGTCAGTCAGCCTCATCACGAGGAGCGCCTGCAGCCCGAGACCGAACATCTCTTCTGGAAACTTCAGATCGGCGGCTGGTTGTTCGTAGCGGTATATGGCTTTTTCGCCCGGGTGGTGACGTTTTCCGACTTCCGGCTTGCGCTCACACTGACCCTTTCGATGGACCTGGTCGGCTTTCTGCTGACGGGCGCGGCGCATCATTATTACCTCCGGAAAGTCCAGCGGTTGAACACCATTCCGGTGTTTCTGGGGGCGGCAGCGTTCTCGCTGGCGGGCGGCACCTTGCAGATGTATGTGGCCTGGTTCTTGCGCGACCTGCTTTTTCCTGAATCGCTGCCCTTCAACACGCCTCTGACGCCGGTCGTTTATTACACTTCGGTTCTGCTGGGCTGGATGCTGGCCTATTTCTGCCTGAGGTCCGAGTACGAGGCGCGGATAGCGCGAGTGCGGCGCAGCGAAGCGCTTGCGGAGGCCATGCGCTCCGAACTTGAACAGCTGCGGCTGCAACTTGCGCCTCACTTCCTGTTCAATGCGCTCAATTCCGTTGCGTCGGAAATTCACGAGCGGCCCGACACCGCGCTTGAAATGGTGCGGGAAATTGCAGGTTACCTGCGCTATTGCCTCAACCAGCAGCGCCGGGACCTCTGTCCGCTATCGGAAGAAGTGGAGGCGATGAATGCCTATCTGCGCATCCAGGAAATCCGGTTTGAAGACAAGCTTCAATGCACCGTTAGCGTCGACGAAACCGTCAGGGACATGATCGTTCCGCACATGATCCTGCAGGGGCTCGTGGAAAATGCCGTCAAGCACGGGTTGAAACATCAGTCGAACCGCATCGACATTCACGTCTCCGTCAGCAGTCTCGGCAAGGATCAGGTCGAGGTTGCCGTCACGAATTCCGGGATGATTTCGGAACCCGACCCGACGCGGAAATCGATCGGCCATGCCAACCTCAGAAAACGCCTGCAGCTCTACTATCCGGACATGCACGAGTTCAGCCTGAGCGAAGGGCAAGGCACGGTCGTCGCCCGCATTCTGCTGAAAGGCCCGGCATGCTCCGTGTAGTCCTTGTCGACGACGAGCCTTCGGCCAGACGCGGCCTCAGGCGCATGCTCGGCAGATTTTCTGACATTACGATTGCCGGGGAAGCTGGAGATCTGGTCTCTGCCAGGGAGATGATGAACCGGGCTCGGCCGGATGCGGTTTTCCTGGATGTGGAACTGACCAACGGCAAAGGTCTTGACCTTGCGGCGGATTTGCCGCCGGACACCTTCGTCATCGTCGTCAGCGCCTATGACCTTTATGCGATCGACGCCTTCGATGTGGCCGCGCTCGATTTTCTCGTGAAACCGGTCAAGCCGGAAAGACTGGAAACCGCTATCGGCCGTCTGCGCGAAAGACTGCCGACGCGTCCGTCTGCTCCGGAGAAAAGCACGTCCCCCGCACCGGAATCAGCGCAGGACCGGCTTCAACTCAAGACCAGTTCCACGTCGATCCTGGTGTCCCATGAGGCGATCTCCTTTCTGCGGGCAGAGGGAGACTACACCCGCGTCTATCTGGAAAACGGGCAGCAGCATCTCGCCAACGGTCTCTTACGCGTTTTCGAGAACAGACTTCCAACACCCCCCTTTTACCGGCTGGACCGCTCCACCATCGTGAACAGCGCACAGATCCAGCGCGTCGACTGGCATGCTTCCGGCCGAAGCAGCATTCACTTCAGCACCGGCACGAACGTCGTTGAACTTGGGCGGCCAGCTTCAAGACGACTGCGCTCCCTTTTGTAACTGCGTGCTGGGTGGCAGAAAGGATACCAATCGCGTTCAAGCTCCAAGCCACCAATATCCGGTTCTGGAAAGCGTATTTTTGAACTCAAACGACCGAAATGGGGATGCAAAGCGGACGATTTACGTTCGTACCACCGCAGGGGAAAGTCGCAGTTTCTTTACTTGTTTCAGATTTTTGAAGCATGTCCGAACCCCGAGAGTCCTGCTGGACCAAGGGGTTCGGTTTAATCTTGTACTATACGCCCGCAATTGGGTCAGGGGCTGAGGCAAATGCCCGGCGTTTCTTTTCGCCGTATTGCCGTTTTCCGCCGGACGAAGACCGGCCGGATCGTGCCTTACTTCATCGCCTGCAGAACGGAGACGTAGTTGGCCACTGCGGCGCCGCCCATGTTGAAGATGCCGCCGATTTCGGCGTTCTTCACCTGGATGTCGCCGGCTTCGCCAAGCAGCTGCATGGCGGTGAGCACATGCATCGACACGCCGGTCGCACCGATCGGGTGACCCTTTGCCTTGAGACCGCCGGAGGGATTGACCGGCAGCTTGCCGTCCATCTCCGTCCAGCCTTCCATGATGGCGCGGGAGCCGTCGCCTTCCTTGGTCAGGCCCATGGCCTCGTATTCGATGAGCTCGGCAATGGTGAAGCAGTCATGGGTTTCGACGAAGGACAGATCGTCCAGCGTGAGGTCCGCATCGCCGAGCGCCTGGCCCCAGGCCTTGGAGCAGCCTTCGAATTTCAGAATGTCGCGCTTGGACATGGGCAGGAAGTCCTGGACATGGGCCAGCGCGCGGAAGGCAACCGCCTTCTTCATGCCCAGCGCAGTGGCCGGGTCGGTCAGGACGAGCGCCGCGGCGCCGTCGGAGACGAGCGAACAGTCCGTGCGCTTCAGCGGACCGGCGACGAAGGGGTTTTTCTCGCTCTCCGCACGGCAGAACTCATAGCCGAGATCCTTGCGCATCTGGGCATAAGGGTTGTTGACGCCGTTCTTGTGGTTCTTCGCCGCGATCTTGGCGAGCGCATCCGACTGGTCGCCATATTTCTGGAAGTAGGCGTCGGCGATCTTGCCGAAGACACCGGCAAAGCCGGCCGGAATGTCGCCTTCCTCTTTCAGGTAGGACGCCCGCAGCAGGTTCTTGCCGATTTCGGGACCGGGCGTCGTGGTCATCTGTTCCACGCCGACCACCAACACGAAGCGGGCACTGCCGCTGGCGATGGCGCGCACGCCCTGATGGACCGCTGCGGAGCCGGTCGCACAGGCGTTTTCGACACGGGTCGCCGGCTTGAAGCGCAGCGCCGGATCCGCCTGCAAGACCAGCGAAGCGGTGAAATCCTGGGCGGAAAAGCCTGCGTTGAAATGGCCGAGCAGAATTTCATCCACGTCTTCCGGCGCAATACCGGCGTCATGAATCGCATCCGTCGCCGCCTTGACGATCAGGCTTTCGACGGTCTCCTCGCTATGTCTTCCAAACGGCAAATGCGCCCAACCTACAATGGCTGCGGTCATCTCAAACTCCTCCCGTTTCGTTGTCATCGGGACAACGTGGCTCACGAAACTTCTTTGCAGCATGATACCGGTTCTGAAAAACGTCCATGCTGCATTGCATCAGACGGCCTGAGATTTTCACCTTGAGCGGGACTTGACAAGAGTTAATTGACTAAAAGGTCATATAATTTTATTTTATTCAATTTTTTCAATAATTTATGCTTCTTACTTTATCCCGAAATCCGTTACTTGGGATACGCGCAACACGTTTGAACCCAGGCACTTCGCCGTGCATCAACACCGTCTTCACACCACTGTCATGCTGATCCCGTACGGTTTCATCGTTGCAAAAAGGCTTTACTTTGCGGCTTTTCAGAATTCAGGCCGGCCTCCCGCAGAGGCCGGCCTTTTTCCTTGCGGCATGCGGACAGTCATCGTCCTTCGGTTTTCCTCTCAGGTGCGACTGCCTGCTGCCTTTGCATCCGCGAAGGATCGGCCCGGCCCGATGATTCCCACTTTCAAAATCGGCATCGGAGTTCTAAAGAGACGCTGCCGGGGTGCGGACGATGCTTCCGCCTTCGATCATGACAACGCGCCGGACAGCAAACAGGGATCCCTTCCCCGATGACGTCTTCCCTCCCCCTCTCGGTCTTCATCATAGCGAAAGACGAAGGCGACCGGATCGGACGCACGATCGAAAGTGTTTCCGGCTGGGTGGATGAAATCATCGTCATAGATAGCGGTTCAACCGACGATACGGTGGGTGTCGCCCAAGGACTGGGCGCCCGTGTGGTCCACAACGACTGGCCCGGTTACGGACCCCAGAAACGGTTCGGCGAGGACCAGTGCCGCAACGACTGGCTGTTGAACCTGGATGCGGACGAGGAGGTCACCCCGGACCTGGCGAAGGAAATCCAGGCCAGATTCGCGGATGGCTCCTACCGCGATGCGGACGGATGGCGGATCATGATCCGCGACGTCTATGCCCACGAAGACGCACCGGCGTCCTGGGCCTATGGCTATCACCAGATCAGGCTCTACGACCGGAAAAAAGGACGATTTTCCACCTCCACTGTCCACGACACGGTGCGCCCCGAAGCCGGTGCGATTATCCGGTCACTGGACGGTATCATCGCCCACCGGTCGATCCGGTCGCTTGATTTTCAGGTCGGAAAATACAACCGCTATTCGAACATGCAGGTCGCCGACATACGCGGCCGCGGACGCAGGCTTTCCCGCTGGCGGCTCCTGAGCGAGTTCCCGGTCGCCTTTTTCAAGGCCTATGTACTGCGCAGCTATTGGCGCTACGGGTGGTGGGGACTGATCCTGTCGATGAATTACGCCCACGCAAGGTTTCTGCGGATTGCCAAGGACTACGAAGCCGAGCTTCTCGAAAAGTCCGATCGGTCAAATCGCTGAAAAGATTCAAGCATTCACCACTTTTGGTTCTTCTTCCAGCTTGGCCGCACGGTGAACGCGGATCGGCTGGCGCACGCCTGAAATCTTGTCGAACTGCTCCAGCCTGCGGATTGTCGTCTCCGTCAGCACATGGCCGCTCGACAGGACCAGCTCATGTGTCCCTTCGGTCAGAGCGTCGTCGATCAGGGTATCGCCCGGCTTCAGCGCCCGGATGTAACAGGCAGAGATCTTGCGCTCCAGCGGGGCCTCCATCTCATCAAGCAGACAGGTCTTGGCGATTGCCAGAAGGTGCGGATCATATTGCTTTTTGTTGATTGTCAGTGCCTCAAAGGCAGCCGCATCCACGCCGGTCTCCGGGCTGGCATACCAAAGGTCGGTCAGCAGCTTGATGATGCGCGAATTGAGCGGGATGTCCTTTTCGGTCGGCCCGTCTTCGGGAAATCCCGATCCGTCGAAACCGCGGCCCGAAAGATACAGGACATCCGCCACCTTCTCCAGCTGGGGAATATTCTTCAGGAGCTGCTTGGTCTGAGCGGGCGCTGTTGCCAGAATGCGCCGCTCCTCGTCGGTCAGGGTCTTCGCCGCCCGATAGCGACCCAGGATCTCCCGCGGCAGCAAGGCTTCGCCAAGCGGCGAAAACATTACCGCCATTTCAAGCTCCCATGTCCGTTTGACCGAAAGCCTCTTTGAGATCTTGAGCGCCTGTGCGCGCATGACCGGCGTCCGCCGGAAGGCCTCCGCATGAAACAGGGCAAGCATTTCGATCAGGAGCTTGACCGACCCGGAAAGGGTCTTCTCCAGCATAAGCCGCTCGTACGCGAGTTGTGCGTGGTGGGCCAGGGCCCCATCGACCGCCGCCGTTAATTCTGTGGCCGAACAGGGCTTGTTGAGAAACATGAAGATATGCCGCTCATTGACCGCTTCCTTCAGCCGGTCGACCGAAGTCTCCGTGGTCAGGATGATACGCGACGCGTGAGGAGCGAACGCTTCGGATGCCTGAAGAAAGGCCGAACCGCCGCGGCCGGGGACATTCAGGGCTGTTACGATAACCGAAACCCCGCCGTTTTCCTTGAGCCATTTCAGGGCAGCTTCGGTTTCGGGAAAGGTGATAACCTTGGCTTTGTCCTGAAACAGGCGAACGAAAGCTTCCAACACCTTGGCGTCAGTATCGACGACCAATATCTGATCAACGCGCTTGCGTTCCATTCGCGACCTCCCAAGTTGTCGCTTCGCCTTCCGGCCTCTTCCGGCCAAAAGCTAATGTAAGCATCCTACAACGACTTACGATGCCTTAGATTCGTTCTATTCTCTCCTATCTCTCTATACGGAAGTAATTACTAAAAAATTGTATTTTCGATATTTTTCAATGAGTTATTCATTCGTAATTATAACAATAACACTTTAATTCAAATCATCTCATCAGACGGCGACTTCCGCTGAGTTCTTCCAGGGTACGGACACATAAAATTTTGTTTCCCGGTCGATCCGAAGGACGCCAATCCGGCTGCGGAAAGCATTATTTTATGGGGCCGTCCCCTGGGATTTCGGTTATAAGGCGCGCATGTTGGATGTGCTTATCGTCGGCGCCGGCCCTGCCGGCCTCTATGCAGCAGACCGGATATCGGCCAAAGGATATTCCGTGCTCGTGGTGGAGAGACTGCCGTCTCCGGCGCGAAAATTTCTGATGGCAGGACGCGGCGGCCTCAATCTCACCCACAGCGAGGCGCTGCCCGAATTCAAACACCGTTACCGGGAAGCGGAGCCTTTCCTTGCGCCGATGCTGGATGCATTTTCTCCCGAAGATCTGCAGCAATGGTGTCATGACCTCGGCGAGGACACGTTCATCGGTACCAGCGGACGGGTTTTTCCGAAAAAAATGAAGGCATCGCCGCTTCTGCGCGCCCTGCTTCGGCGGCTGGAGCAGAACAAGGTCTCCTTGCAAATCCGATGGACATGGACCGGCATCACCTCAGACGGAACAAGTCAATTCATCAGTGAAACCGGCGCCGAACACCGACTCCGTGCCAGAGCGACCCTGCTTGCCCTGGGCGGCGCGAGCTGGCCGCGCCTCGGTTCAAATGCGGCCTGGGTTCCGGCGCTGGAGAAACACGGCATTGAAATCCACCCCTTCAAGCCGACCAATTGCGGCTTCCGGGTTGCCTGGAGCCGTCATCTGACCGACCGCTTTGCCGGTGCGCCGCTCAAGCGCATCCGCATGAGCCTTGGCGCGCACACCGTTTCCGGGGAAGCTCTTCTTTCCGAACAGGGCATAGAGGGCGGAGCCGTCTACGCCCTGTCCGCCGAAATCCGGGACGCGCTCGAGCAGACCGGAACAGCCGATTTGCGAATGGACCTGAAACCGCAGATGCCGCTCGAAAAGCTCGTCGCGCGGTTGTCGGCAGGGCGGGGAAAACAAAGCCTGTCGAATTTCCTGCGCAAGGCGGCAGGGCTGTCCGGCGCCGAAATCGCCATTTTACGGGAAAACGGAAAGATACCGGACGATCCGGATGCATTGGCCCGTCTGATCAAATCGGTGCCTATTGCCGTCAATGCTCCGTACGATATCGACAGGGCGATTTCCTCCGCGGGCGGGATCGCGCTGGAAGTGGTCGACGAAACCCTGATGCTTGAGAAATTGCCGGGCGTCTTTGCGGCCGGCGAAATGCTGGACTGGGAAGCTCCGACCGGCGGCTATCTGCTTCAGGCGTGTTTTTCCATGTCCGAACGGGCCTCCAAAGGCATTATGGCGTTCTTGAATACCGGGAAAGAGACCGAGACCGCATGACCATCCTTTATGTCGACGCCGATGCCTGCCCGGTCAAGGACGAAGCTGTCCGCGTGGGCGAGCGCCATGGGACGAAAATCCGGATCGTCAGCAACAGCTGGATGCGGCTGCCGGAAAGCGATCTTGTCGAACGGGTGATCGTGCCGGAAGGCCCCGACGAGGCGGATAACTGGATTGCCGAACGGGTCGGGACCGGGGATGTGGTGGTAACGGCTGACGTTCCGCTTGCCGCACGCTGCGTGAAGGCCGGCGGGCTGGTTATTTCGCCGAGCGGCAAGCCGTTTCGGGAGGACGCTATCGGAATGCGCCTTGCCATGCGGGATCTCAACACGCATCTGCGCGAAACCGGCGAGATCCGCGAGAGCGGACCGCCGTTTACCAAGGCCGACCGATCTCGGTTTCTCAATCAGCTTGAAACGATCATGCGAGCCGCGAAACGCAGAGCACCAGAATAGACCAGAACAAAAAAATCCCCGGCGCGGTCTTTTCGACCGTCGCCGGGGGCAAGCCGGTTTGCGCCCGTGCTTGGCTGGATCTGTTTAGCGGCAGAACTTCCGGTAGCCGGAATAGCTCATGAAGTAACCGGTGTTCGGGTTGAAGGACCGGTACTTGGACGAGCAATACCGGTACCATGCGGGCGTCCACGGCTCCGGGTGAGCGTAGTAGACCGGAGCCGGAGCCCGGTAGCGCGGCGGCGGTGCATAGTAGCGGCGCTGTGCCTGCGAAGCGACGATGGCGCCGGTGGCCAGGCCGAAGACAGCGCCGGCGGCAAAGGCGCCGTTGCGGCCGTTCTTGGCATCTGCGGTCTGAACGGAAGCGGTCATTGCGGACGTTGCGATAACGGCGATGGCCAGGGTGGTAGCTGCGACTTTCGTAAACATTGCTGATACTCCTCTGTAGGTTTTCGTCTTGAACGCTCGCTTTGCGTTTTCTGCTTTCATCTGCGTGACTGTGTGTCCGTCGATGGAGATGACCTTAGGCGAGGCCGCATCCGTGCGCTGTGATGGGTGTCACAAGCTGGCGGCTTTCGAAAAAGCCGGGAAATGACCGGAAGGGTTAGCAGCCGGTTAATTCCGGCGGCCCTCAGTACCGGAACCGGGAAACCAGCATGGCACCCGTGCCGCATATCCGTCGTCTGCCCCCACCTCAAAAGACTTGCCCCCGGCACAGTCAAAACGACCGGGCCAGGGGCAAAGGCTGCTTTCTGATGTGACCGGCTTCGGTTACCGGCAGAACTTGCGATGACCGGAATAGGTCACGAAATAGCCGGTATTCGGATTGAACGACCGGTATTTGGACGAGCAGTACCGATACCATTGCGGAGTCCAGGGAGCCGGACGGTAGTAGACCGGGGCGCCGTACCGCGGGCCGCGAACGAACGGACCGACGTAAACACCGGGGTGCCAGCGATGACCGTGATGCCACCGGTGACCATGGTGTCCCTTGTGGCCGTGATAGCCGCCGCCGGCGGACGCCGTGTTCGCACCGACAGATACAAGCACCGAAGCCGCGAGGGCAGCCGCAATCGTAGTTGTTTTCGCGATTTTCTTAAACATTTTCATACTCCAATGTCCGCTTTGCTATATTCCCCAAGCTCCATCTCAAGGATGGGACCTTCCTGCAATGACTGTGACTTTAAGTAAGCGATCCAATACGATCTGTGACAGCGGTCACATGGCTCCTTTATTTCGTTTTTTCTTTTACGGCGATTTTGAAGCCTACGCAGATCATACAACGCGATGCCCGTCCCGAGAGGAGAAACCGGTCCGTCTGGCGGGTTTCGGCGGTGCAATCGGGCGACAGGTGCTTGTAATGGCGCGCGGGTCGCCTTACATTTCCGTCATCGGCAGTTGATTTGCCGATCGGGACACGAAATAGACCCGGTAAAGACTGTTTTCGGCAGCGGCTGGCCGTTTTCAGCCACCCTGCTCTGAATTTCGAAGCTTTTCCGTTTCTAGCTGACTGCTCGTTTATGTGGGCCTTGCGGCATGGACTTGGGGCCCACGCCACTTAACGGAAAGGTTTCCAAATGCGCGAAAACGGCACCATCAAGTTCTTCAACTACGACCGTGGCTTCGGCTTCATCACGCCTGAAAACGGCGGCAAGGATGTGTTCGTTCACATCACCGCCTTCGAGCAGGCCGGCATTCCGGCGCCGGAAGAAGGCGCCAAGGTCACCTACGTGACCGAAGACGACCGGCGTGGCCGCGGCAAGCAGGCTGCCCAGCTCGAAATGGCCTGATCGGCCTAAATTCTCAATCCTAAGGGATTGACCAGACGCCGGTGCATTTGCGCCGGCGTTTTTGTTTTCATGACAGTCTACAAGAGATCATCGCCGGCGCGCTTCGGGTCGTAGGCGTTGCGCAAATCCTCCAGCGCCTTCATGCGCGTCTGGCTGCGTTCGGCATTTTCCTGGGTTACGCCCGCAATCAGAAGCTCCGCAATCGCCATGAGCGCGGTACTGGAATCCCACGGCGACGGCACCGCCACGCGGGCGGGCAGCACATGGGCGGCGATACGGCCGATCGGCGACTGCCAGCTGTCCGTAATCAATCCGACGGTCACGCCCTGACGGGCCGCCGCTTCCGCGAAGCGGACGATTTCCGCCTGATAGCGGCGGATATCGAAGACGACCAGCACATCTTTCGGCCCCATGCCGATCAACTGGTCGAGCCAGTTGCCCTGCTGCCCGGCCACATGAACCACGTTCGGCCGAACGATCCGGAGATGGGCGGCCGTATAACGCGCCAGCGCATCGGTGAACCGTCCGCCGAGCAGATAGATGGTGCGCTTCTCATCGGCCAGGATCCGGATCAGGCTTTGCAATTCACCGCGTGGCAGATGGGCGAAGGTTTCGCGCACATTGTCGACCAGCTTGTCCATCAGAGGATCGCCGTCGATGGAGGCATCCATTTCCATGACCGTGCTTCGGGCGAGCGGCGAGTTCAGCTGGTTTTCCAGCTCCGTGCGCAAACGTGCCTGGAAATCTGCGAAACCCGGAAATCCCAATCGGGCGACAAATCGTAGAATCGTGGGCGAACTGACCCCGGCGGCCTGGGCGAACTGGGCCACCGTTCCAAGGCCCTGCATGGGATAGTTGGCGAGAAGCGCGAGAGCGGCCTTGCGTTCGGTCGCCGTGAACTCGTCGAGCCGTTCGCGGATCTCGTCCAGCAGGGGTGGTTTCATGATGTGCCTCCCACTCCGCGTGCCGATAGCCTGCCGCGTTCATTCGCATTCACGCCACATGCTCTCTTGAATTGGTTTGCCGCATGTCTTTGTCCCAAAACCGGTACCCACTTTTGGGAGACATGCTCCAAGATTTCCGTTTGACTTCATCGCAAAGTGTGTATCAAATAATACAAGGTTTGACTGTCTACGCAATCCTGTAACAAAAAATACAAACGTTAACAGTCGCGTAAACCTCACGAGGGGACTTGATTGATGGCAATCGCTCTGCCGGTCGAAGGTGAGGATGCGCCGGTCGTTGTGGACAATCCCGGCGGCGGCGGACCGTTCGTGCTGGTCTGCGATCATGCCAGCAACCGCATGCCTCCCGCCTTTGGCGGCTTGGGACTGTCGGACGCGGACCAGGTGGCCCATATCGCATGGGATCCCGGTGCGCTCGGTGTTTCGCTGGAACTCAGCCGTCTCCTCGACGCCCCCCTGATCCATTCGACGTTGTCCCGCCTTCTGGTGGACTGCAACCGGGACCAGTCCGCCGTCGACCTCATCCCAGAAATCAGTGAGCAGACCGTCATTCCGGGCAACCAGGGACTGACCCCGGAGGAGCGCGCGCGCCGGGTTGCGCTGGCGCACACACCGTTCCACGCCGCGATCGACTCGGTTCTGGACGAACGGCAGCGCCTTGGCCAACCGACGGCCCTTGTCTCGGTCCACACGTTCACGCCGGTTTACAAGGGCGCCCATCGGGACTGTGAAATCGGCCTGATCTCCGACAGGGACCGGCGTCTCGCGGACCCTGCTCTCTCCCTGCTGAAGGAGAGATCAGACTGGCAGGTTGGCGACAACGATCCCTATTCACCGGCGGACGGGGTCTATTATACGCTCACCCGGCACGGCGAAAACAGGGGCCTTGTGCCGCTGATGATCGAGATCCGGAACGACAGAGTGAAAACTCCAGAGGCCGAAAAGGCCTGGGCGCAGCTTCTTGCCGGTGTCCTGGCGGACGCCCTGAAAAACGTCCCGTTCGAAAACGCAGGAGGCCTGAATGCCTAGAGCCGCGCGCGCGTATATCCGCATCGTGGACGGCTTCAACAGCGGCCTTGGCCGGATCATGATGTGGGGCGTCTTCGGAATGGCCGGGATCCTGCTCTGGTCGTCGATCTCCAAGACCTTCTTCCAGCCCTCGCTCTGGACGCTGGAAGTCGCGCAGTTCGCCATGGTGGCCTATTACATCCTCGGCGGCCCCTACTCGATCCAGCTCGGCGCCAATGTCCGCATGGATCTGTTCTATGCAGACTGGTCGTTGAAGAAAAAAGCGTGGTTCGACGCCTTCACCGTGTTTCTGCTGATTTTCTATCTCGGTGTCCTGCTGGTCGGCGCTCTCAATTCGACCGCATATTCGCTGGGCTATTTCGGCAAGGACAGCCTTTCCTTCTTCAAGGACCTGATCGTTGCCTTTGTTACCGGCGGACCTGATGCGGCCAAGGAGGTCATGGGGTACATCGAACGCAGCCCGACCGCCTGGCGGCCTTACCTTTGGCCGGTGAAGTTCATCATGCTTTTCGGCTTCATCCTGATGCTCCTGCAGTCCGTTTCCGAACTTTTGAAAGACATTGCCCGGATCAAGGGAGAAGAGATCTGATGTCCTATGAGATGATCGCTCTTCTCATGTTCTCGTCGATGATGGTGATGCTGCTCACCGGGCAGCGCGTCTTCGGCGCGATCGGCGGCATCGCGGCCGTTGCCGCCCTCGCCCTGTGGGGGACTGGCGGGGAGGACATCCCCTTCTCGGCCGCCATGAAGCTGATGAAATGGTATCCGCTGCTGACGCTGCCGATGTTCATCTTCATGGGCTACGTCCTGTCGGAATCGCGGATTGCCGACGATCTTTACAAGATGTTCCACATCTGGATGGGGCCTGTTCCGGGCGGGCTCGCCATCGGCACGATTTTTCTCATGGTCCTGATCTCGGCCATGAACGGCCTGTCGGTTGCGGGCATGGCCATTGGCGCGACGATCGCCCTGCCGGAACTCCTCAAACGCGGCTACGACAAACGCATGGTTTCGGGCGTGATCCAGGCAGGGTCGTCCCTCGGCATTCTCGTGCCACCCTCCGTGGTCCTCGTGCTTTATGCGATGATCGCCCGGGCTCCAGTCGGTCAGCTCTGGCTGGCCGGCATTCTGCCGGGTCTGATGATGGCCGGCCTGTTCGTCATCTACATCGCTGTCCGCTGCCGGCTCCAGCCCCAGCTCGGCCCGCCGCTGTCTCCGGAAGAACGCGAAGCCTCCAAGGGCGAGAAATACAGACTTCTGGTCTCCGGAATCCTGCCGGTGGTCATCTTCGCAACAATGATGGTTCCGTTCGTCAACGGTTGGACGAGCCTGGTCGAAAGCTCTGCCATCGGCGCCTTGACCGCGTTCCTGGCCGCCATTGTCAAGCGCCGGATGACCTGGGAGATCCTGATCACCTGCTTGCGGCATACGCTTGGCATCTCCTGCATGTTCATGTGGATCATCCTTGCCGCCCTCGGCTTCGGCGCCGTGTTCGACGGCCTTGGCGCGGTGAAGGCGATCGAGAACCTGTTCACCGAACAGCTCGGCCTGGAACCCTGGATGATCCTGGTGCTGATGCAGCTGTCGTTCCTGATCATGGGCACCTTTCTCGACGACACCGCCATGCTGGTGATCGTCGCGCCGCTTTACGTGCCACTGGTCAGCGCGCTCGGCTTCGACCTCATCTGGTACGGGGTGCTCTACACGATCACCACCCAGATTGCCTACATGACACCGCCATTCGGGTACAATCTGTTCCTGATGCGCGCCATGGCTCCACCGGAAATCAGCATGCGCGATATCTACGCCTCGATCACGCCTTTCGTTCTGGTGATGGTCGTGGCGCTGGTGCTGGTCATGGTGTTTCCGCAAATCGCGCTGATGCTGCCGAACTACGTGTACAACCACTAGCGCGAATTACATAATAATAACAACAATCTGGAATATTTTAACTTGTAACGGGCACTTCGATAATCAATCGCCGGAAGGCACGAAGGGCCATAGAGGATCACTCGAAAGGGGAGTATCTGAAAATGACAAATAGACGCGATTTTCTCAAGAAAGCCGGCCTCGGAACGGTCACTGCCGCCGGTGCCTCCACGCTTGCCGCCCCGGCGGTTCTTGGTCAGGAACCGATCAAATGGCGCCTGCAGACCTATGCCGGGCCGGCTCTTGCCGAACATGTGATCAAGCCGTCGATCGACGCCTTCAACAAGGCGGCCAACGGCGAAATGGTCATCGAGCTTTATACCGCCGATCAGCTTGTCCCCACCAGCGAGCTGTTCCGCGCCATGCAGCAGGGCACGATCGATGCCGTGCAGTCCGATGACGACTCCATGGCCTCTCCGACCGAAGTCACCGTCTTCGGCGGCTACTTCCCGTTCGCCTCGCGTTACTCGCTTGATGTTCCGGTGCTCTTCAATCAGTACGGCCTGAACGAAATCTGGGACGCGGAATACTCCAAGGTTGGCGTCAAGCACATTTCGGCCGGTTCCTGGGATCCGTGCCACTTCGCAACCAAGGATCCGATCCGCTCACTCGCCGACCTGAAGGGCAAGCGCGTCTTCACCTTCCCGACGGCCGGCCGCTTCATGGCCCAGTTCGGCGTCGTGCCGGTCACCCTGCCCTGGGAAGACATCGAAGTCGCCGTGCAGACCGGCGAGCTCGACGGCATCGCATGGTCGGGCATCACCGAGGACTACACCGTCGGCTGGGCGGATGTGACCAACTACTTCCTGACCAACAACATCTCGGGTGCGTGGGCCGGATCGTTCTTTGCCAACATGGAGCGCTGGAACGAGCTGCCCGACCACTTGAAGACCCTGCTCCAGCTCGCAATGGACTCCTCGCACTACTATCGCCAGTGGTGGTACTGGGGCGGCGAGGCTTCGCTTCGCGTGAACGGCACCAAGATGGAGCTGACCTCCATTCCCGATGCCGAATGGGCGACGGTTGAAGAAGCCGCTGTGAAGTTCTGGGACGAAATCGCCGCGGAATCCGAAACCAAGGCAAAGGTCGTCGAGATCTTCAAGAAGTACAACGCCGACATGCAGAAGGCCGGACGGCCTTACCGCTACGGCTAAGCCTGACTGCGACCTACCGGTCCGGGGCATTGCTCCGGACCGGGCCCCTGACATTAAGACAAGTTTTCTCTTCTAAAACGGACAAAGATCCAAATGGCTGGCAATCTGACATTCGATGCGCTCAAGGCTGCGGTTTCATCGGGCGAAATCGACACCGTCCTCACGTGTATCATCGACATGCAGGGCCGGCTGATGGGCAAGCGGTTCCATGCGCAGCACTTCATCGACAGCGCGTGGGAAGAAACCCATTGCTGCAACTATCTGCTGGCGACCGATCTGGAGATGTACACGGTCGAAGGCTATGCGGCGACGAGCTGGGCCGGCGGATACGGCGACTATGTAATGAAGCCTGACCTTTCGACCCTGCGGCTGGTGCCGTGGCTCGAAGGAACCGCCATGGTCCTGTGCGATCTCCTCGATCACCACACCCACGAGGAAGTTCCCCACGCACCGCGCACGATGCTCAAGAAGCAGATCGCCCGCCTGAAGGAACTCGGATACACGGCCAAATGCGCCACCGAACTGGAATTCTTCCTGTTCGAGAAAAGCTTCGACGAGATGCGCAAATCCGGCTTCCGCGATATGGAACCGATTTCCGGCTACAACGAGGATTACCACATCCTGCAGACCACCAAGGAAGAGGCCGTCATGCGCCCGGTGCGCAACCACCTCTTCAAGGCAGGGATCCCAGTGGAAAACACCAAGGGCGAAGCCGAAACGGGCCAGGAAGAACTCAACATCCGCTATTCGGAGGCGCTCAACTGCGCCGACTACCACACCATCGCCAAGCATGCGGTGAAGGAAATCGCCTGGGCCAACGGCCGCTCGGCGAGCTTCCTGGCCAAGTGGCGCGCCGACAAGGTCGGCAGCGCGACGCACATTCACCAGTCGGTCTGGAACGAGGCGAACGAGAACGCCTTCCAGGATCCGTCCGGCGAGTACGGCATGTCCGAACTGATGCGCCAGTACATGGCCGGGCTGATCAAGTATGCGCCCGACTACACCTACTTCCTGGCGCCCTATATCAACAGCTACAAGCGGTTCCAGAAAGGCACCTTCGCGCCGACCAAGACCGTGTGGTCCGTCGATAATCGCACGGCCGGTTTCCGGCTGTGCGGCGACGGCACGAAAGCGGTTCGGGTCGAGTGCCGGATCGGCGGGTCCGACCTCAATCCTTATCTGGCGATCGCCGCCCAGCTTGCCGCCGGCATCCGGGGAATCGAAGAGAAACTGGACCTCGACCCGCCCGCATCCGGCGACGTCTATGAGGCGAAGCGCGCGCGGGAGATCCCGGGAACCCTTCGCGACGCGCGCGACACGCTGCGCAAGTCGAAGATGCTGCGCGAAGCCTTTTCCGACGACGTCATCGACCACTACGCCCGGGCGGCGGAATGGGAGATTGAGGAATTCGACCGCGTCGTGACCGACTACGAAATCGCCCGGGGCTTCGAACGCGCCTGACCCCGACCCAGGCCGGGGTAGACGGCCCAAACTCTCAAACTGCCACAGCCGCGCCTGACGCGGCCTTTAGAGGTGCATCATGTCTGAAGTCATCAAGCTCGTCTCTCCCGTCGACGGCTCAGTCTATGCGGAGCGTCCCGCACTGGACGACACCCAGGTGGAGAAAGCCGTCTCGCTTGCCCGCACGGCCCAGATCGACTGGGCCAACACGCCTGTCGCCGACCGCGTCGGCTACTGCTTGAAGGCGCTGGATGCGCTGAAGGCAATGAACGACGAGATCGTTCCCGAACTCGCCTGGCAGATGGGTCGTCCGGTCCGCTTCGGCGGCGAATACGGCGGCGTCGACGAACGCACCCGCTATATGGCGGATATCGCCGAAGCCGCGCTGGCCGATCATGTCCCGACGCACAAGCCGGGCTTCACTCGCTATCTGAAACATGTTCCGCTCGGCATCGTCATGGTGATCGCGCCGTGGAACTATCCGTTCATGACCGCGATCAACACCATCATGCCGGCGCTGATGGCCGGCAACGTGGTGATCCTGAAACATGCTGCCCAGACGCTTCTGGTCGGTGAGCGGCTTGCCAAGGCCTTCGAGATGGCCGGCCTGCCCAAAGGCGTCTTGCAGAACATCGTGCTCACCCATGCCGGGACGGAAAAGCTGCTCGGCTCCGGGGTGATCGACCACATCAATTTCACCGGGTCCGTTGCCGGCGGACGGGCGATCGAGAAGGCGGCCGCGGGCACCTTCGCGACCCTGGGCCTGGAACTCGGCGGCAAGGACCCGGCCTATGTCCGTGCCGATGCGGATCTCGACTATACGATCGGTAACCTGGTCGACGGCGCCTTCTACAATGCCGGCCAGTGCTGCTGCGGCATCGAACGCATCTATGTCCAGGAAAGTCTCTACGACCGGTTCGTCGACGGCTTTGTCGACCTGACCAGCCAGTACAAGCTCGGCAATCCGCTCGATGAGGAAACTACACTCGGGCCGATGGCGCAGGCGCGCTTTGCCGCCTGGGTGCGCGAGCAGACCGACGAGGCGCTGCGCAAGGGCGCCAAGGCCCATATCGATCTCGCCGCCTTCCCGGAAAACAAGGAAGGCACGCCCTATCTGGCGCCGCAGGTGCTCACTGACGTGAACCACCAGATGTCGGTGATGCGCGAGGAAAGCTTCGGCCCGGTCGTCGGGATCATGAAGGTGAAAGACGACGCCGAAGCCCTGCAGTTCATGAACGACAGCCCTTACGGGCTGACCGCCTCGATCTGGACCGAGGATGCCGATGCGGCCGCCGAGATCGGCGACAAGGTCGAGACCGGCACGGTGTTCATGAACCGTTGCGACTATGTCGACCCGGGTCTGGTCTGGACCGGCGTCAAGGACACCGGCAAGGGCGCGGCCCTATCGGAAGTCGGCTTCCACAACCTGACCCGGCCCAAATCCTATCACTTCCGGATCGAGCACTGAGCCCGGTCCGCTCCCTTCCTGTTTCAACTGTCAAAGATTGATGACGCCATGAGCTCACTTCCTTCCGCCAACTGGTCTTATCCGACGTCCGTGCGTTTCGGCGCAGGCCGCATCAAGGAACTTCCCAAAACGGTGATGGCCGCCGGCATGCGCAATCCGCTGCTGGTAACCGATCCGGGTCTTGCCGGCCTGCCGATGGTTGCCGACGCCATCGCCAGCCTGAAAGAGGCGGGCCTTGAGGCCGCCGTCTTTTCCGATGTGAAGCCGAACCCGCTCGGCAGCAACGTCGAGGCCGGCGTAGCCGCCTTCAAGGCCGGCAACCATGACGGCGTGATCGCCTTCGGCGGCGGCTCGGGCCTCGATGCGGGCAAGGTGATTGCCTTCATGTCCGGCCAGACCCGCCCGGTCTGGGATTTCGAGGATATCGGCGACTACTGGAAACGGGCCGATGAAGCCGGCATCGCACCGATCGTTGCTGTTCCGACCACGGCCGGAACAGGCTCCGAGGTCGGCCGCGCCGGTGTGATCTCCAACGAGGAAACCCACACCAAGAAGATCATCTTCCACCCGAAGATGCTGCCGGCAACCGTGATCTGCGATCCGGAGCTCACGGTCGGCATGCCGCGCATGATCACCGTCGGCACCGGCATGGATGCCCTCGCCCACTGCCTGGAGGCCTATTCCTCGCCGTTCTATCATCCCATGTCCGAAGGCATTGCGCTGGAAGGTATGCGGCTCGTCTTCGAAAACCTGCCGAAGGTCGCCGCAGACGGCTCGGACCTGGAAGCCCGCGGCCACATGATGAGTGCCGCCGCCATGGGCGCGGTCGCGTTCCAGAAGGGCCTCGGCGCAATCCATTCGCTGTCCCATCCGGTCGGAGCAATCTACGACACCCATCACGGCATGACCAACGCCGTGTTCACACCCTATGTCCTGCAATACAACAAGCCGGCAATCGAACGGAAATTCGAACGTCTTGCCGGGTTCCTCGGTTTCAAGGGCGGCTATCAGGGTGTTCTCGACGCCATCCTGAAGCTGCGCGAAGACCTGGGCGTGCCGCACACGCTGGCTGGTATCAACGTCGACGGCGAGAAGAGGGAAATGATTGCGGAAATGGCCGTTGTCGACCCGACCGCCGGCGGCAATCCGGTGGAGCTGACCAAGGAAGGCGCCCTGGAGATTTTCGACAAGGCGCTTTCGGGCGAAGTCTGAGCGTATCGATAGCTGA
Source organism: uncultured Roseibium sp. (assembly GCF_963675985.1). Lineage (NCBI taxonomy): Bacteria > Pseudomonadati > Pseudomonadota > Alphaproteobacteria > Hyphomicrobiales > Stappiaceae > Roseibium > uncultured Roseibium sp. The sequence goes on from NZ_OY780958.1 coordinate 3,654,111, forward strand.
GGCCGCGGCGACGCGGCCTCAGGCTATTCTCGCAACAACACCGCGTTGAACCGCAGCGCCCTTCTGATCCGGCGCCCGTTCGACGCGGTTCCGGCCATTGTGCTTGGCCGCATACATGGCCTGATCGACCGACGCGACGATCTCGTTGAGGTCGGAGGATGTCCTGATCGACGCCACGCCCGCACTGACGGTGGCGTCGAGCGGCAAGCCATCGAAGAACCTGTGTTCATCGGCAAACGCCTTGCGCACCCGTTCGGCGATGACATAGGCCGTTTCGATCGAAGCATCCGGCAGAACCACCAGAAACTCCTCACCGCCATAGCGTCCGAACAGGTCATTCGGGCGCAGAGAGTTCCGGACCGTATTCGCGAAGGAGATCAGGATCCGGTCACCCGTCTGGTGACCCTGTGTGTCGTTGATCGTCTTGAAATGATCAAGGTCGAACATGACCATGGAATAGGGTGATCCGTCCCTGCTGCACCGTTCAAGAAGCCGTTTGGCGCCTTCGAAAAAGGCCTGGCGGTTGACCGCACCGGTCAGGCTATCGGTCTGCGCGCATTCCAGGATCTTCTGTTCGTTGCGCTCCCGGGTCATCTGGATCACGATAAACGCCGTACCGCTTGCATAGAAAATACTTTCGAGATGAATCATGCCGAACCAGGTCAAGAGGTCTGGTGGCGCGCTGGCATCGAAGGTGCCGGCAAGGTCCTCATACAAACCGCCGATGAAAATGATCGCATGTATGGACAGGAGGATCATCAAGGCGCGCCGGCCCGGCAGGTTCTCCTCGCTGTTGGACCGGAGGCTTGCGACCGCCAGCAGCAGATAGACCGTCCAGGCAGCGAACTGAACGGTGACCGCCCACTGTCGATGATCAATGTCGACCGGCAGGACGGAAACGGCCAATAATGCGATCAGTCCTGCGAAAAGCAGCGAAATCGGGACAGTCTTGCCATAGAAGCGCTTCACCCCCGCCCATACCAGGGCTGGCGCGAACGTCAGAAATACTCCGCCAATCGGAAGAAGTACCGGATTGTGGAAAGCAAATCCCAAGATCACAATCGCGATGCCGACGGTATTCGTTCCATGGGCGCAAGCCCACCACAACAACGACGCATCACGATTGAAACGATACCACGCTCCGAACAGGCACAAGCTGGAGAAGGCCGTAATCAGGGTATTCGATACCATAAACGTGAGCGTGTCGAGATGCATCCTATAGCCTGCCGTCCGGGCGAAGTTTACGAAACGTAAAGTATGAGAATGCTTTCACATCTGTTTCGATTGCCTTAAGCATGCCGGATATGGCCGGAAACGGAGCGCTTTCCACAAAAAGTGGTTAAGGCACGGTAAATGTTCTCATGAAGCTGCGCCACGCCTGTCCTGACTTACCTGCACCTTACGACCCCGGACCTGTATCCATCCATTCCCAAAGTGTAACAGATTGTAATTATTGATCTATCTCAACGGACACTCCGAGAAACATGAACTATGGTCAAGGCCTCCCAAGACGTAACCACCCCGGAGTTCTGCACCAATGCCCTCCTTTGTTTCCCGTTATGCCACCCCGCTGATCACCGGACTTTTCATGGTTTCCCTGGTGTCCGGCATCGCCCTGTTCTTTCATGTCGGCGGAGCCACGTTCCACGGCATGCACGAATGGCTGAGCATGGTTCTGATCGTGCCGTTTATCGCCCATATCTGGAAAAACTGGCGGCCGTTCCTGAACTATTTCAAACGCTGGCCGATGGCGATTGCGCTTGCTCTGTCCGTGGCCGTTTCGATCCCGTTTGCCATTCCGTCCTCCAACGGGAGCGGGGGCGGTAATCCTCTGGTTGCCGTCGCCGGCGCTGTCCAGAACGCGCCGGTCACCGCGGTCGCCGCGCTCTACGGCAAGACAGCGGAAGATATGATGGACGCGCTCAAGAGCCAGGGCCTGACCGTCACGTCTGCGGACCAGACACTGCTTGAGGTCGCCAGTGCCAATGACAAGAGCGGTCGCGACGTGATTTTCGCCCTCGCTCAAGTGAAGCGCTGAATGCAGACTGCCCGCGTTCCCTGGAAGGCGGGTGGCTTCCTCAACCGTTTCGGAAGGTTCTTGCGAGATCCCGAAGCTGAAAAAGCTCATCGTCTTCCAGGTCGAGCAGTTCGAAATAGTCGGCGAGGTTTTCCAGGTAGTCGATGTTCGGACCGAGATAGCCCTCGGCGGCGGCGATCCGACTTGCGGTTTCCTCCAGGCTCATGGGCGGCAGCAGGAGGGGGTTGTCCCGGTTGACCAGGAAGGCCATGGCTTCAACCGATCCGTGGGCGGTCTCCAGCGTGAGGAACTCCGGCTTGTAGGAACGCAGGATCATTTCCCGGCGCCACAGGTATCTGCTTTCCTCTTCCAGGGTTTCCGCGGCCAGTCGGAACACCAGCCCGTTGCAGGCCCCGCCGGTATCGAGCCCGGCCATCAGGCCGGGTTGCTCGGGCGTCCCGCGGCCGACCTCGGACAGTAGACAGAAGCGGCGGTGGTAGCCCTCCAGGCGTGCCCGGCGGACTTCGGTGAAATGAAACGCCGGATCCCACATCAGCGAGCCATAGGCGAACACCCACATGTCCTGCCCCCAGCGGCCTTCCAGCGTCTCCCGTCTGGAGGCCTCCCGGTCGTCATCGCTTCTGCGCCAGTTTTCCGGCATCCCCATCGACCGCATCTGACGATCCATATGGCTCAGGTCCAGCGTGCGGAAACGGGACTCATCCGCGGGTATGATCTTGGTCGCAAGGTTCGGATGGTGACGGAACGGGTTCGCAGTGTCCTGCATATCGGGATAAAAGCCTTAATCTGTTCGGGATGACACTCTCGTAAAGGGTTGCCTCCGTTAATACCCAACCTGATAGCTCTTGTCGAAAACTCAGGAACAGACAATCCGTTCCGATCACCTTTCATCAAGCGAATTTGATCCGGCCTCTCGCTTTTCTGAAACCCGGGTCACATGGTTGCCCGATTTCGAGCCGAAGCACCCTGTTCATGCGTATTTTTTACAATTCACAAAACAGCCCGTCCGATCGTGATTAACCAATTCTAAATATTCCGCCCCTGCGGATGCCGTAAGGGAAGAATTCTGTTATGATTAACAACGCAAAATTACCTAGGTTCAGGGATTTGCATGGGATCGGGTAGTGGCCGCACGGAGAGACAATTCAAGTGTTCGCGTTCTCTGACAAGAACTGCGAAGATATTTGCGATCGTCTTTTTATCCGTCCCATTGCTTGCACGTCCGTCTCTTGCCGCCATCACCGTTCACTACGACGCAGGCACCGATCTGCGCCAGATCGCGAAGACCTATCTCGGGGACGCGGATCTCTGGCCCTCCATCCTGAAGGCCAGCGGCATTGACCGGGTGACAGATCTCATGCCCGGCCAGGGGCTGACGGTTCCAACCACTGAGGTCGCGGCCGCCCGCTCCGCGCTCGACAGCTCCAACGCCCGGATTCAGGATGCGAATGCCGCCGGAGCGCAGGTTTTCGCCTTCGATGAAATCGACAAGGCCATCCGTATGCACGATGACGCCTTGACCGAACAGAAGGCCGGCGATTGGAGCAAGACACTGGAACTTGCCGTTGCCGCGGAAGGCCTGGCTTCCAAGGCCTATTCCCTGGCGGAGAAAAATCGCGACCAGGCAGCCGAGGCGCGTCTCAGCGACCGGCAGGGCTGGGTGGAAGGCCTGCGCCCGGAAGAACTCGGCTGGGAGGATCGTGAGATCAATGCGGTTCTGATCGAAGAGGAAAAGGTCCGAACGCTGTCGCGCTCGACGGCGCAGATCACTTTCCGGGATACAGGCCGGCTTCGCCTCAACGCCAATTCCCATGCTGTCATCCAACGCATGCGCGTCGACCCGCTGAAGAAGCGGGAAGACGCCAAAGTCTCTCTGGTCGAGGGTGACTTCTACGCCCTGCTTGGCGGAGACTCCGACAGGAAGACGCTGCAGGTCGACGTGCCTGACGTGAACGCCCAGATCGACTCCGGCGACTTCTGGGTCCGCCACGACGTCAGCGGCGCCAAGTTCACCAACTACGATGACCGACGCGTCGAAATCGCCGCGCGGGGGGGCCGGGTCGATCTCGGCCGCAACGAAGGCGTGGTCATCCGTTCCGGTGAAGCCCCGCGTAAAAAGGTCGAACTGCTGAGGACGCCCGACCTGCTGGCCCCCGCAGACGACGGCGAAGTCTATAACCGTATGGCTGACCTCTCCTGGAGCCCGGTGAAGGATGCGGCTGGTTACTGGCTGGAGGTCGCCCGCGATCCGAACTTCAATCACATGGTGGATTCCATATCGGCCCTGCCCGATACCTCGTTCACCCTGAAAAACCTGGATACCGGCATCTACTACTGGCGGATTTCCGCTCTCGACCAGTTCGGTCTGCCGGGACCGCGCAGCCTCTCGCACCGGTTCGACATGCGGATCGACAACGCACCGCCCTATCTGCGCCTCGATGCACCGCTGAGCAGCGACATCTACCGGGAAGCCTCGGTCGAGGTGAAGGGCGAAAGCGAGCCGGGCGCGGACGTTTCGGTCAACGGGACCCCGGCCGAGGTCGACGATCAGGGGCGCTACTCTCTCGCCGTTTCGCTGAAGCCGGGCTCGAACGTCTTGACGGTCCTGTCTCGGGATGCCGCCGGCAATGAAACAAAAGTGTCGCGCGAGGTGGTCCATATGCCGGACGCCACTGCAGAGATCACCTTCAACACCGTCCTTCCCCGGATCTCGGCCAGGCACTTCGTCGCAAACGGCAGCGAGATTTCCCTCTCCGGTCGGACCGAGAAAAACGCGAAATTGCAGGTGCTGGGCCCAGACGGCGGCATTCGCACCAGCGCAGCAACCGACGGCGATGGCGTCTTCGCCTTCACGCTTCCGCTCAGCGCCGATGCAAGCGACTTCCAGATCAATGTAACCAGCGCGTCGGGCTTTTCCACCCGGGACAGTTTTATGGTCAGCATCGACCGGGACCCGCCGGCGATCGACCTCGACACGCCCCTGCCCCGCCTCACCTCGACAGAGTTCCTGGCACTGCGTGGCACGGTGACCGACAGCCGCACGGTGCAACTCAACGGGCGGGACATTCCCCTCAGGGACACTCTTTTCGATGAGGTCATCACCCTGATGGAAGGGGAAAACACCATCGAGATGTCGGCGAGCGATCTGGCCGGCAACGTCACGGTCGAAACCTGGACCGTGATGCTCGACCAGAGTCCGCCAAGCTATGTGAGCCATACGATCAAGCCGGGCAGCGGCGGTCGGGTGACTGTGGAAGTCAAGGCGGAAGACGCGAGCGGTCTTGCGAAGGCCGCGCCGTTTACCTTGTTGTCGAATGGAACTCAAGTGGACGGCTTCTTGCGCTACAACAAGCTCAGCAAAAGTTACAGGGGCGCAGTGGCGGTCGCCTCGGCTGATATTTCGGGGGTTCGTCTTGCAGGTATCGAACTGCAGGACGATGCCGGAAACCGGATCCGGGTCCGGTTGAAATGACGGGGATAGTCGCGGGAATGTTTTCAGTCGAAGCACGCCGCTTTAGGAATATCCGCAGGAAGAAAAAGGCGTTTGCCACCGCCGTTCTGCTTACGCCACTGATGATGGTCGTGCCGGCTTCAGCCCAGCAGGCGAAGCCAATCGATGTCCCGCTGCTGGTCACCTACGGCGCTGACGCACCAACCCGCGAAGGCGACCCCACCCACCGGCAGATCATCTATATCGAGCTCCCCGACACGCTGGAGGAACGGGTCTATCTGCGCCTGTTCGACCCGGAAAGCGGCGGCGATCACGACCTTCTCTACGGTCCGGCCAATTCCGAAACCCGCTTTGCGCTTTATGGCGGCGACGGAGCCTTTGCCGGCGACCGCACGATCGGTGATGACGGCAAACCGGTGGAGATCACGGGCGGTACCCTGCTTGCCGAAAAGACCTATACCGACGATGCCCGCACCGACGGACAGTGGACCGCAATGGCCCTGTTTTCTCCTTCTGAGGGGGAAAAGCGCGGAGACAAGCGGATCTTCCGCCTCCATGTGGAGGGAACAAGCGGGAACGACGGCAATCTCTACGGCGTCGCCATCAGCCTGCGAGACCGTCGCGCCGTGCCGCCTGATGGCGTCAAGCTCTTCTCCTATGCGCCGACGATCCGCGTCCCCAACAAGACGACCCTGACCGAATTGCGGTTTCAGGTACCGGACCAGGAAACCGAGCTTTCCATCGACAACTTCGATGCAGCCTACGGCAAGCTCAACCTGACCACCGCCTTCCGCTCCGTACCGCTGAAACCTTCCGGCCAGGATCAGTGGCGCAGCGAAACCGTCAAGCTGCAGCCCGACGAGCAGGGCCAGCCGGCGGCGATCACCCTGCAGGGCGGGTCGGAAATCCCGAATGACGCGACCTTCTACATCACGGTGAAGGCAGACAGCTTCCTGCCGCTCGACCTGCCGCCGTTCAACTGGATCCCGAACCGCCGGCCGGAAATCAACGCCACCGCCACCTTCCTCGACGGCTGCCGCGCCGTTGCCTTCGACGCGTCGCAGAGCCGGGACCCGGACGGCAACCGCCTGTCGTTCAAGTGGATTTTCTCCGATGACACGGAGATGACCGGCCCGGCGGTGGTGAAAGACTACGACGCCACCGGCCATTTCAAGGAACGGCTCGAAGTCCGCGACGATTCCGGCCAGATCGGAAACGGCAGCTCGAAAACCCTGGGTGTTTTTGTCAAGCATCCGCCGGTCGCACGGATCAATGCCCCCGCAATCGTGGGAACCGGTGAAAGCGTTCTGTTCAATGCAGACACTTCGTCGAGCGAAGCGGCGGATATCACCCGCTTCGACTGGCATTTCAACGACGGTTTCACGGCGCAGGGTTCGAAGGTCACCCGTGTCTTCGAACACCCTGGCGACTATCTCGTCTCGCTCACGGTCACCGACAATTCCGGTCATCCGTGCGACAACGGCGCCATCGAAATTCCGATCCGCGTCAATGCACAGCCCGTTGCCGAGGCCGGAGCGGACCGGCGCACCGAAGTCGGCTCACAGCTGAGCTTCGATGCAGGCAGAAGCTACGATACCGACGGCGAGATCGTTTCCTACCGTTGGGATATGGGTGACGGCACCACGCTCGACGGCGCAAGTGTCGCGCACGCTTTCAAGGCCCCCGGCACCTACAAGGTCGCGCTCACCGTTGAGGACGACGCCGGCGTCAGCAACAGCAAGGCCACCGACACGACCCAGGTGATCGTCAACGCGCCGCCGGTCCCGGTTGCGGGCGGGGATCTGAGCGTTGCCACCAGCGAGGTGATCACCTTCGACGGCAGCCGCTCCCGCGATCCGGACGGAAAACTGATTTCCTATAAGTGGGATCTGGGCGACGGCGCCAGCGCGAACGGCGAAAAAATCACCTATGCCTTCGCCAAACCGGGCACCTACCAGGTCCGCCTTTCCGTCACCGACGATTCCGGCACGAAGACCCGAGGACGGTCGGACACGCTGTCGGTACGCGTCAATGCACCGCCGGTTGCGATGGCCGGCAATGATCAGGTCGTAACGGCAAGCGCGGTCCATTTCGACGGATCGGGATCGTCGGATGCCGATGACAGCATCGCCGACTATCATTGGGACTTCGGCGACGGCACGACCGGCACTGGTGCAGCGCCCGCCCATGTCTACAAGACGCCTGGAACCTATGACGTCCGGCTGACGGTCACAGACGCCTCCGGCACCATCCGTAACACCGCCTCCGAAACCCTGCAGGTGGTGGTCAACACGCCGCCGATCGCCGATGCGGGCCCCGACCTGATCGGCGCGCCCGGCGAGGAACTGACCTTCCAGGGCAACCGCTCCATCGATCCGGACGGAGACATTGCGGAATACGAGTGGGACTTCAAAGACGGCACCCTTAAAACCGGCGAAATCGCGACCCATGCGTTCGAACAGCCGGGGCGGTATTTCGTCCGGCTGAAAGTGACCGACAATACCGGCCAGACCAGGGCCGTGGACTATGACGAGGCGGAGGTCATCATCAACGCCCCGCCGGTTGCCGACGCGGGCGACGATATCCGGGTGGCCCCCGGCCAGTTGTTCACCCTCGACGCGAGCCGGTCGAGCGACGCCGACGGAACGGTCACAGACTTCCGCTGGGACATTGCCGGCATGGACGAGCCCGTCTATGCGAAAACCCATGAGATCAAGTTCGACGAACCTGGCACCTATACCGCCCTGCTGACAGTGTCCGACGACAGCGGCGCGGACAACAGCCTGGCGGAAGACGAGGTCACGATCCGCGTCAATCATCAACCCACCGCCGATGCCGGACAGGACGTCTTCACGGCCAAGAGCCTGGTGATCTTCGACGCCGGCGCATCGTCCGATCCGGACGGCGACGGCCTGAGCTACACCTGGGACTTCGGCGACGGCACCACGGCCACCGGCGCCCAGGTCGCCCACACGTTTGCCACCGGTGGCAGTTTCCCGGTCATCCTGACCGTCAGCGACGGCACCGGGCTTGCCAACGGCACCAACCGGGACGCGCTCACCGTCACCATCAACAATGCCCCGGTCGCCGTTGCCGGAAAGAACCAGCGCCTGTGCACCGGCGATATTCTGGTTCTTGACGGCAGCAAGTCGTCCGATCCGGACGGCGGTGTCCTGAAATACGCCTGGGACTTCGGCGACGGCTCCGGTTCCGAGATCGTCAATCCGACCAAGACATACCGGCGCGGCGGCGTCTATCCGGTCACGCTGTCCGTGACCGACGACTCAGGGCTGGGCAATGCCACCGCGCGCGATCAGATCGCCATTACCGTCGATCAGGCCCCGGTCGCGGATGCCGGGCCGGACATCCGGATCTGCGCCAATACGGAAGCAACCTTCGACGGGTCCAACTCCTGGGATGCGGACGGTGTCGTCAACCGGTTCCAGTGGGACTTCGGAGATGGCGGATCGAGTGGCGGCGACAAGCCGAAACACACCTACCGGCGCGCCGGGACCTACCGGGCCCAACTCACCATCGAGGGCGACCGGGTCGGACAGTGCGACATCCGCGCCACCGACGAAGTCAAGGTGGAAGTGATCGCCGCTCCGGTGCCGCTGATCGAAGCCAGTTCCGCCGTTCCGGTCGGTGAAGCGGTCAGCTTCGACGGCTCCCGGTCCTATCTGGACGACGGCGTGGTGACAGGCTGGTCCTGGGACTTCGGCGACGACACGACCGCCGAAGGCGCCCTGCAGACACATACCTTCACAAACCCCGGTACCTATCGGGTCGCGCTGACGGTCGACAGCACTGCGGAGTCGGACGACTGCCACATGATCACCGGCTATCACCTGATCACGGTCAACGCGGCACCGGTCGCTAATGCCGGTGAAGACATCGTCGTCGGCGTCAACGAGGAATTCGAACTCGACGGTTCCGGTTCCAGCGACCGGGAAGGCGCCATCGCCAGCCACATATGGGACCTGGGCGACGGCACGACCGCGGAAGGCGTCGCCATTCGCCACCGCTACGCCGAACCCGGACGCTACGAGGTCAAGCTGACAGTGACCGATACGGCCGGCCTTGCCAATTCCAGCGCGACCGATACGGTGACCGTCATCGCCAGCGATGGCGCGACCGCGGTGCTCGATGCGCCTGATGCGGTCTGCGTCGGCGAGCAGGTCACCCTTTCCGCTGCCCGCTCCACCAGCCGGGAAGCACCGATCAGCGCTTTCAGCTGGTCCTTCGGTGACGGCACCACCGCGGACGCGGAAAAAGTCATCAAGCGTTTCGTCTCTCCGGGCCACTACAATGTCTCGGTGCTGGTCGACGACGGCCAGGGACGCACGTCCAGCCAGCGGCAGGCCTCCAAAGTCATTCTGGTCAATCAGCCGCCGATTGCGGTGGCAGGACGCAATCTCGCCGCCTGCCCGGGCGTCGCCGTCGCCTTCGATGCCGGCGCATCGAGCGATCCGGACGGCCGGATTTCCAGGGTCGAGTGGGACTTCGGCGACGGCGAAACCGCCATCGGCATGACCCCGGAACATACCTACGCCAGACCCGGCACCTATGACGTGACGCTGAAGGTGATCGACGACTCCGGCTCTTCCTGTAACGCACAGGAAGACAGGATGACCGTCATCGTCAACACACCGCCGACAGCCGATGCCGGTCCTGACCGTGAGGTGTTCACCGGCGGTGCGAACGACGCGGAGGTCTTCAGCGCGTGGCGGTCCTACGATGCGGACGGGACGGATCTGTCCCACACCTGGGACTTCGGTCCGGACGGTCAGCAATCCGGTGAACGGGTGGCGCATAGCTTCTCCGCGCCGGGCGACTACGAGGTCAAGCTGACGGTTTCCGACGGTTCCGGCCTTTCCTGCGGTACCGCATCTGATACGATCAGGGTGAAGGTGCGGGAAAGAGAAGCCTACTAGGGAACCAACCCTGAGCTTCCGTTTGGGCCCCGCCCCGGTGGTGGGGACCCCTTGGCATGCGACTGACACTTCGCAAGAAGCTCCTGATATTTGCCGCGGTGATTGCGGTTCTGCCGCTGCTGATTGCGGGCCAGACCTTGATTCGCATTGCGCGCGACGAACTGAAGAGCTCGGCCAATGACCAGCTGACGGAAACCGCCCGCCAGGTCACCACGGAGATCAACAGCGTCTACAGCAACGCCTGGGCCGCCCCCATGTCGCTGATCGCCAACGGTGTAGACAATGAAAAGCTCAGCGTCGACGCCAAGATCGCGCTCCTGACCCTCGGCATCGCCGAACTGCCGGATATCGTCGCCCTGCAGATTACGGTGGAAGGCAGCCAACGACCGCTTCTGGTTACGCGGGAGGGCTTTTCCAGGAAACTCAGCGAGGCCGGGCTCGAGCCCAAGGCCGTACTGAGACTCAGTCCAGCGACGATCGAGGACTACCGTGAAGGCAACCATGGCCTTGCCCGGCAGGTCCAGCATCTTGAGGGAACCGACATCTGGCTCGCTTCCATTATTCTGCCGCTGCAGAATCCTCTGAACGGCCGGTCGGCGACCTTGTCGGCCCGGATCGACATCAGCCGGATCAAGGACTTCATCGACGCCCACGCCTTCACCAAGATCGGCACCATTACGATCGTCGACAAAGGCGGCCAGCCTATCTTTGCCTCCGGCGAGGATGACCTGTCCGATGCCGACATCGTCAACGAGGCGACCAGCCTGCTTGCCCTGCAGACCCGGGTAATCAGCATCAAACCCTATGCCCGCCCAGACGGCGAGGTCATGCTGGGCGCCTTTTCCTTCCCCACTCCGTTCGACTGGGCGGTGATTGCCGAAAAGAGCGAGGCGGCGGCCTATTACACCATCGACGTCATGACCCGAAACCTCATCATCTGGGTGGGCGCGGGACTGGTCGTTGCCGGACTGGGGGCGATCTTCTTCTCGCTCGGGATTTCCCGGCCGATCCTGAAAATCGGCCAGGCGGCCGTCGAGGTCGGGAAGGGCAACTTCCAGGCACGGGTCATCGGCGTGAAGAGCCGGGATGAAATCGGCGAACTTGCCAGCCGCATCAACGAGATGATCGTGCAGATCAACGAGCGGTTCCAACTCGCAAAATTCGTATCCCACGGCACCATGGACGCCATCCAGGATTCCAGCGACGGCAGCGTAAAACTCGGCGGCTCCCGCAAGCGGGCGGCGATCCTGTTTGCCGATATTCGCGGTTACACGGCCTTTTCCGAAAGCCGCGAACCGGAGGTGGTCGTCGACGTTCTGAACCATTATTTCGCCTATCAGGGCGAGGCGGTTGCCCGCAACAACGGCGACATCGACAAGTTCGTCGGAGACCAGATCATGGCCGTGTTCCACGGCCCGGACATGAGTGCGGATGCGGTGCGCTGCGCGGCCGAGATCCAGGACATCATGGAAGCCTCCTCCAAGGAAAATCCGGACTGGGAGCTCGATATCGGCATTGGCATCGATGTGGGCGATGTGGTTGTCGGCGCCATGGGCAGCCCGGAGCGGATGGACTACACGGTTCTCGGCGACCACGTGAACCTCGCCGCACGCCTGTGCTCCGCTGCCGCGCCGAAAGAAACCATGATTTCAGATGCGGTTTACGAAGACATCAAGCACATGAGCGAATTCGGCTTCGCGCCGCTGGCCCCGATCAACGTGAAGGGCAAGTCTCAGCCGATCTTCGTCTATGCGGTCGAACGGGTGACCCTGCCGGGCGAGGAGGACGCGGACGACGAACCGGGCCAAGCCGGGCAGTAATTCCAACCACAATCAATAGGAACCGATCTGACGCAGGTTTTGCGAGAGCGGCGAATCCGGTTGCTCAGATCATGCTGTCGAGCAGTTCGCCCTCGCCGATCAGGCCAAGCACGCGGCCGTCTTCCGCAACAAGGATCTCGGTTTCCGACTGGCGCTTCAGCTTGATGACATCGCGCAGCGGGGTCGCGGACTGGCAGGTAACGGCCCCTTCCGGGACAGCGGTCCGATCGCAGGCGGACATGATGTCCTTGGCCCGCAGGACATTGAGCGGGTTCATGTGGCCGACGAAATCGGCGACATAGTCGTTGGCCGGTTTCTTGACGATCTCCTGCGGCGTTCCGAGCTGAATGACACGCCCGCCCTCCATGATCGCGATCCGCGAGCCGATCTTTGCCGCCTCGTCGAGATCATGGCTGACGAAGATGATGGTTCGGTTCAGGCTCGCCTGGAGGTCCAGAAGCTCGTCCTGCAGGCGATCCCGGATCAGCGGATCGAGGGCGGAAAACGGTTCGTCCATCAACAGGACCGGCGCCTCGGTGGCAAAGGCGCGCGCGAGACCCACCCGCTGCTGCATGCCGCCGGAAAGCTCGTGCACCTGCTTGTCGCCCCAGCCCTGAAGACCGACGAGGTCCAGTTGATGCGAGACCTTCTCCCGTCGTTCCGCCTGGCCCATTCCGGACAGTTCAAGACCGAAGCCGACGTTTTCCGCGACTGTCCGCCACGGCAGAAGCGCGAATTGCTGGAACACCATGGCGATGCGGTGCCGGCGCAGCTGGCGCAGTTCCTCTGGCGAACAGGTTGCCGGATTGACGGTCTTGTCGCCGTTGCGGACCAGCACCTCGCCCCGGATCACCGGATTGAGGCCATTGACCGCGCGAAGCAACGTCGACTTGCCCGATCCGGACAGGCCCATGAGGACGATCACCTCGCCCTCGTTGATATCGAACGTCGCACCGGCCACACCGAGGATCTGTCCGGTTTCTTCCTGGATGTCAGCCCGGCTCCTGCCCGCATCGATCATCGGCAAGGCGGTCTCCGGCTTGTTGCCGAAGACGATATCCACATTGTCGAAGGAGACAACTGGCGCCGTCATGAACGCCCTCCCTCACCGGGCCCTGCGCGGAAGAACCGGTCGAGCACGATGGCGACGAGGACGATGGCGACACCGACCTCGAACCCCTTGGCGATATTGACCGTGTTCAGCGCCCGAAGCGTCGGCACACCGAGACCGTCCGCCCCGACGAGCGCGGCGATCACGACCATGGAGAGCGACAGCATGATCGTCTGGGTCAGGCCGGCCATGATCTGCGGCAGGGCATAGGGCAGCTCCACCTTCCAGAGAAGCTGGGACTTGGTCGCACCGAAGGCCTGCCCGGCTTCCAGCAGTTGGACCGGTGTCGAGGCGACACCAAGCTGGGTCAGGCGGATCGGTGCGGGAATGGCAAAGATCACGGTCGCGATCAGACCCGGCACCATGCCGAGCCCGAACAGGATCAGGGCCGGAATCAGATAGACGAACGTGGGAATCGTCTGCATCAGGTCGAGGATCGGCCTCAGCGCGGCATAGAGTTTGGGACGGTGCGCCGCAGCTACGCCGATCGGAACCCCAACCGCCATGCACACCACCGATGCCCCCATAACCAGAGCGAGCGTTTCGGTGGTCTCCTCCCAGTAGCCCTGATTGATGATCAAGAGCAGGGAGACCAGGACGAACAGGGGAAAGGAGATATTGCGCCGGACGACCCAGGCAAGGCCGGTCGCGAAGGCGACGACGAAAAGAGGATGCGGCGTCTGCAACACCCAAAGGATCCCGTCGATCATGGCTTCGAGCACATAGGAGATGCCGTCGAAGAACCAATACGCGTTGTCGGTCAGCCAATCGACGAAGGCTTTGGCCCCCTTGCCGACCGGGATTTTATGGTCGGTCAGCCATTCCAATGAGATGTCCCCGCCCGTGCCATGTCAGTTCAAATCGAGATACGAAAACGCCGGAAGCACTCCGCCTCCGGCGTCGATCTTTCGGCTTATAGGCCGAGGGCGCCCTTGACGGCAGCGAATGCATCGCCGCCATCGCGGGTGGTCACACCGTCAAGCCAGGCTTCGAATGTCGCCGGATGGTCCTTGAGCCAAGCTGCGGCCGCATCGGCCGGCTCTTCACCGTCGTCCAGAATCGCACCCATGATCTCGTTTTCCATGGCCAGCGAGAATTTCAGGTTTTTCAGCAGCTTGCCCACATTCGGGCATTCATCGATGTAACCGGCCCGCACGTTGGTGTAGACGGTCGCACCGCCGTAGTTCGGACCGAAATAGTCGTCGCCGCCATCCAGATAAGCCATGTCGAAATTGGCATTCATCGGGTGCGGTGCCCAGCCGAGGAAGACGATGTCCTCGTCGCGCTTGGTTGCCCGGGCCACCTGGGCCAGCATGCCTTGCTCCGAGGATTCCACCACTTCAAACCCCTTCAGGCCGAAGGCATCCTCGTCGATCATACCAATGATCAGACGGTTGCCGTCGTTGCCCGGTTCGATGCCGTAGATCTTGCCGTCCAGGCTGTCCTTGAACTTGGCGATATCGGCGAAGGATTTCAGGCCCTTGTCGTAGGTGTATTTCGGCACGGCGAGCGTGTACTTGGCGCCTTCCAGGTTGACCCCGACGGTCTCTACCGAGCCATCATCCCGATAAGCGGCGATATCGCCTTCCATGGTCGGCATCCAGTTGCCGAGGAAAATGTCGATGTCCTTGTTCTTCAGGGACGCATAAGTCACCGGCACGGACAGGATCTTGATGTCGGTGTCGTAGCCGAGCGCCTTCAGGACGGTCGTCGTGGCCGCCGTGGTCGCGGTGATGTCCGTCCAGCCGACATCGGAGAAGCGCACGTCCTTGCAGCTGTCGGGCTCTGCGGCATATGCCGTGCCTGCGACCATGGCCGACAGAACAAGACCTCCAAGAAACGCGGAAAATGTCTTCATTGTGTGATCCCCTTTTTTGCACGCCTGTTCCCGCCATTGGACAGCAAAATGCCCACCGGAAACAATGGCCTGTTTTCGAATTCGCGCGTTTGCCCGCGCTTACCCCTTCGTTTTGCGATAAATGAAACACCATCCATTATTTTTTACAAGTTTTCATTGATTGGCTGTTCAATTAAAATTAAGCACGGATCATACGGGAGATCGCAGATGCCCAAGATCGGTATGGAAGAAGAGCGCCGGCGCACCCTGATTGCGGCAACCGTGGATGCCATCCACGAAAACGGGTTCTGCGATGTCACCATCGCCCAGATCGCCCGCCGTGCAGGTGTCTCCGGAGGTCTGGCTCACCACTATTTCGGCTCCAAGGATCAATTGCTGGCGGCCACCATGCGCCACCTCCTGAACGATCTGGGAGAGCAGATCCGCTCGCGCCTTGCCAAGGCGGAAACGCCACGCGAACGGATCTCCGCCATCATAGGCGGCAATTTCGCTCCGGAGCAGTTCCGCGAGGCGGTCATTGCCGCCTGGCTCGCCTTTTACGTCCAGGCGCAAACCACGGAAACGAGCCGACGGCTGTTACGGATCTATGCCGCCCGCCTCGTCTCGAACCTGACTTTCAACCTCAAGGCCTTCATGCCCGCAAAGGATGCGAAACGGGTGGCAGAAGGCACCGCCTCGATGATCGACGGCGTCTGGATCCGGCGGGCGCTGAAGGATGGCGCTGCCGACCCGGTCTCCGCGGTCCGGATGGTCGAAGACTATGTCGAGGCACAGATTGGCGCGCGCGGCTACCGCCCGTCCGGCAAAGACGGCACGCCTGTCGAGGCATCGTGATGGCGGACACGTTCGACTTCATCATTGTCGGCGCCGGATCCGCCGGTTGCGCCCTCGCCTACCGGCTGTCGGAGGACCCGTCCGTCTCCGTCCTCGTTCTGGAATACGGCGGCAGTGACGCCGGTCCGTTCATCCAGATGCCGGCGGCCCTGTCCTATCCGATGAACATGTCCCGGTACGACTGGGGTTACGAAAGCGATCCCGAACCCCATCTGGGCGGACGCCGGCTTGCGACCCCGCGCGGCAAGGTCATCGGCGGCTCGTCGTCGATCAACGGCATGGTCTATGTACGCGGCCACGCCCACGACTTCGACACCTGGGAGGAAATGGGCGCCGCCGGCTGGGGCTTCAAAAACGTGCTGCCCTATTACAAGCGCCTGGAACATGCCCATGGAGCCAACTCCGACTGGCGCGGCACGCACGGCCCCTTGCACGTCACCCGCGGCACGAAATGGAACCCGCTGTTCGACGCCTTCGTCCAGGCCGGCGCAGAAGCCGGCTACGAGACGACATCCGACTACAACGGACAGAAACAGGAAGGCTTCGGCGACATGGAGATGACGGTCCGCAAGGGCCGGCGCTGGTCCGCCGCGAACGCCTATCTGAAACCGGCGCTGAAACGGTCGAACGTCACCCTGATGACCGGCGCCTTGGTCCGCAGGATCCTGTTTGACGGCAAGCGGGCAACGGGTGTCGAATACCAGAAGGGCTCGACCATCAGCACGGTCGCCTGCCGGCGCGAGGTCATCATTGCCGCCTCGGCCATCAACTCGCCCAAGCTGCTGCTGCAGTCCGGCATCGGTCCGGCATCGCAGCTTGGCGAACACGGGATCGATGTGATTGCCGATCGGCCGGGCGTTGGTGAAAACCTGCAGGACCATCTGGAACTCTATATCCAGCAGGCCTGCATTCAGCCGATCACGCTCTACAAGCACTGGAACCTGATCTCCAAGGCCCTGATCGGTGCGCAGTGGCTGTTCACCGGCAAGGGGCTTGGTGCCTCCAACCAGTTCGAATCCTGCGCCTTCATCCGGTCCAAGGCCGGTGTCGACTATCCGGACATTCAGTTCCACTTTCTACCCTTTGCCGTGCGCTATGACGGCAAGGCGGCAGCGGAAGGCCACGGCTATCAGGCGCATGTGGGGCCGATGCGTTCCAGCTCACGCGGCCGAGTCAGACTGACTTCCGGCGATCCGCAGGCCAAACCGTCGATCCTGTTCAACTACATGTCCGAGGACAGCGACTGGCAGGATTTCCGGACCTGCATCCGGCTCACTCGGGAGATCTTCGCCCAGGACGCTTTTGCCCCCTACCGGGGCAAGGAAATCCAGCCCGGTGCAACCGTTCAAAGCGACGAAGACTTGAACGATTTTATCCGCGAACACGTGGAAAGCGCCTATCATCCCTGCGGCACCTGCCGGATGGGACAGGCCAGCGACCAGATGGCCGTCGTCGATCCGGAGTGCCGGGTGATCGGCGTGGACGGACTTCGGGTTGCCGACAGCTCGATCTTTCCGCAGATCACCAACGGCAATCTGAACGGCCCGTCGATCCTCGTGGGCGAGAAGGCGGCCGATCACATTCTCGGCAAGGATCCCCTGCCCGCTTCCAACGCGGAACCCTGGATCCATCCGACATGGGAAACACACCAGCGATAGAACGCAAGAGGACGCAGATGCGCGCACAGCCCAAGGCCTCCCACTATATCGGCGGGCGCTATATCGAGAGCCCGGACGGGCATCCCTTCCCGTCGGTCTATCCGGCAACCGGAGAAGCGATCGCGTCGCTTAATGGCGCCGACGAAAAAACAGTCGAAGCAGCCATCAGTGCTGCCGTTGAGGGTCAGACGATCTGGGCGGCCACGGCCCCGGCGGAGCGCGGGCGCGTGCTGCGCAGGGCGGCCGAGCTGATCCGCGAGCGCAACCGCGAGCTTTCGATCCTTGAAACGCTCGACACCGGCAAGCCCTTGCAGGAAACGCTGATTGCCGATGCGGCTTCGGGCGCCGATTGCCTGGAGTATTTTGGCGGTCTCGCCGCGACGCTGACCGGCGAGCATATCGATCTGGGCGGGTCCTTTGCCTATACCAAGCGGGAACCGCTCGGGATCTGCGTCGGCATCGGCGCATGGAACTATCCGATCCAGATCGCCTGCTGGAAGGCAGCACCGGCGCTCGTCTGCGGCAATGCCATGATTTTCAAGCCGTCCGAGGTCACGCCGCTCAGCGCGCTGAAGCTCGCCGAAATCCTGTCAGAGGCGGGCTTGCCGGACGGGGTCTTCAACGTGGTACAGGGCTACGGCGATGTTGGTGCGCGGCTGATTTCCCACCCGGCCGTCGCCAAGGTGTCGCTGACCGGTTCGGTCCCGACGGGATCGAAGGTGGCCGCCCTGGCCGGCGAGCATCTGAAAAAGACGACGCTGGAGCTGGGCGGCAAGTCGCCGCTGATCATCTTCGACGATGCCGACATCGACAACGCGGTCTCGGCCGCGATCAACGCCAACTTCTATTCCAGCGGCCAGATCTGCTCCAACGGGACCCGTGTCTTCGTGCATACGGCCATCAAGGACAGGTTCCTGTCCCGGCTGGTGGAACGGACGGCCAATGCGGTTCTCGGCGACCCGCTCGACGAGACGACCAGCATCGGGCCGCTCGTCTCCAAACCGCAGCTCGACAAGGTGCTGGGCTACATGACGATTGGCCAAGAGGAAGGCGCCCGGCTCGTCTGCGGCGGCAAGCGGGCGGACGTCCCGGCTTTCCCGGACGGGCTCTTCGTCGAACCCACCGTCTTTGCCGACGTGAGCGACGGCATGCGGATTGCGCGCGAAGAGATTTTCGGCCCGGTCATGTGCGTGCTCGACTTTGCCGACGAGGCAGACGTGATCGCGCGCGCCAATGACACCGAGTTCGGCCTGGCCGCAGGCGTGTTCACCAAGGACATCCAGCGCGCGCACCGGGTGATCGATGCCCTGCAGGCCGGCACCTGCTGGATCAACACCTACAATCTGACACCGATCGAAATGCCATTCGGCGGCTACAAGAAGTCCGGCATGGGCCGCGAGAACGGTCATGCAGCCATTGAGCATTACAGCCAGATCAAGAGCGTCTACGTGGAAATGGGTGGGGTGGAGGCTGCGTTCTAGGCAGACGTGCCCGGGCAACGACTGGCAAGACTAGCCTGCACGAAGGGCTGCAGGCCGGTGATCGTCAGGCGTGGGTGGCGTTTCCCCGCGCCGGTAGGCTTTCGGGGACACTCCGAACCAGGTCTTCGCCGCCCTTGAAAACGTGCTCAATTCGGAATAGCCGAGCAGATAGGCGATCTCGCTCAGTTGCAGCTTGCCGTCCATGAGATACTGCTCTGCCAGCGCCTTGCGCACCCGATCGACAGCCTGCCGGAAGGTCAGGCCGTTTTCTTCCATTCTTCGCTGTAACCCCCGTTTCGACATGGCCATTTTCCGGGCGACCGCGTCGAGAGACGGATCGCCCTCCTTCAAGGCTTCGTTGATTGCACGCGAAATGTTGTCCAGATCATTGTCTTCAATCTGGTTGCTGGCGAGCCGGGCAAGCGCCGTCTTCTCGATCAGCGAATAGAGATGATCCTCCGACCCCGAAGGCGCAATCTCCATCACCTCAAGTGGAATGCCGATCCGGTCCTGCTCACAGCCGAACTGGATGTTTCTGCCCAGGATCCGGTAATAGGTCTCGATCTGACGGGGTTTGCCCTGCGTGAACTCGAAGGTCAAATCCACGTCTCCTCCATTCAGCATGTGCCGGAGGCGGCTTGCTGAAAACGACATTGCCTTTGCCGTCACCTGAACATGCGGACCGTAGAGATTGCTGATCTGCCAGGACAGATATCGTTTTCCGTCCTCGTCGTTGAGCGATATCTGCGTGATGTTGGAGAGGATGCGCTCAAATCGCCGCCAGTTCTCCAGAGACTGCGCAATCGTGGGCGCCGTGAGGGCGACGTAGTCGAAAACCTTCGTCGATCCCATCTTCACCTGGGACCCGAGGATCACTCCCATAGCGTCGTTGCCGGTTTTTCTGGCGAGATATTCGTGAACTTCCAGGTAGACTTCCGACGGTCCCGTCCCTTCGGGGTCATCGGTCACCTGCGGGTCGAACCCGATCTCCCTTGCCATCTTGAACCAGTCAAAGCCAAGAGCTTCCGCCTGCGCCCGGGTGTTTACGAGCAATTGCGCGTAAATCTTTCCAGGTGACTTGGCCATACGCTCCCCCGGCGGCGGATCAGACTGCGTTGATCCTTAAACGCTAGCCCTCCGCCTGATCGGATGTCAAACCAAATGGCACGTCACGACAAGTTATTTGTCACCTTACGCAAAGAACCCGCTGAGGTCCGGTGGCAAAATTTTTACAGCCTTCTCCCTACCGGATCGCTATAAACCGACGTCATGCGAGATCTGGATGTCCTGATAATCGGAGCCGGCGCGGCCGGGCT
Source organism: uncultured Roseibium sp. (assembly GCF_963675985.1). Classification (NCBI taxonomy): domain Bacteria; kingdom Pseudomonadati; phylum Pseudomonadota; class Alphaproteobacteria; order Hyphomicrobiales; family Stappiaceae; genus Roseibium; species uncultured Roseibium sp. The sequence continues at coordinate 3,674,612 of NZ_OY780958.1, forward strand.
CATGTGCGCCATCGAGGCGGCCAAGCGCGGACGGCGGACGCTCGTCATCGACCATGCGAAGAAACCGGCCGAAAAGATCCGGATTTCAGGCGGCGGACGCTGCAATTTCACCAATCTTCACTGCGAACCGCGGAATTTCCTGTCACAGAATCCTCGGTTCTGTGTCTCGGCCCTCAAACGCTACACCCAGCACGATTTCCTGGCTCTCGTCGAGCGGCATCGTATCGCCTGGCACGAAAAGACCCTGGGCCAGCTTTTTTGCGACGACAGCGCCAGGGACATCATCGACCTGCTGCTTGCGGAACTCGGCAAGGCCGGCGCGGCGCTGAAACTGGAGACGTCCGTAACCGGTATCTCGAAGCCCGATGACCGGTTTTCCGTCGAAACGCCTTCCGAAACCATCCGGGCCACCTCGTTGGTGATTGCCACCGGCGGGCCGTCAATCCCGAAGATGGGCGCCACCGGCTTCGGTTATGACATCGCAAAGCGCTTCGATCTGAACGTGGTCCAGCCGCGCCCTGCCCTCGTGCCGCTGACCTTTTCCGACGCCAACAAGGCCCTGTGCGCGAGACTTTCCGGTGTTTCCGTAGACGCCGTGGTGTCCTTCCAGAAGACCCTGTTCCGCGAAGGCCTGCTGTTCACCCACAGGGGACTGTCGGGCCCGTCGATCCTGCAGATTTCCTCCTACTGGCAGGAAGGCAAGCCGATCACCGTGAACCTGGTGCCGGAACAGGACGTCTTCGAAACCCTGCGCGCGGCACGGACCGACACGCCGAAGCAGGATCTGAAAACGGCGCTCGCCACGCTCCTGCCGAAACGCCTGGCGGACGAACTGGCGGGCGAGTTCAAGCTTTCCGGCCGGCTGGCCGATTGCTCCGACAAGGTGCTTCGCCGCGCGGGCGATCTCCTCAACCGCTGGCAACTGGTGCCGGCGGGCACCGAGGGATACCGCACCGCGGAAGTCACGCTCGGCGGCGTCGATACCAAGGAGTTGTCGTCGAAGACTTTCGAAGCGGCAAAGGTTCCGGGGCTTCATTTCATCGGTGAAGTGGTCGACGTGACAGGGCACCTCGGCGGTTTCAATTTCCAGTGGGCCTGGTCCTCCGGTCATGCCGCCGGCCAGGCCGCCTGACCAAAATTGCTGCTTTGCACAATAAAAAGATGACCGTTCCTCAGATGCCGTTATACTCGATAAAAACCCGGCGAGTATTGGGGAGCATCGGGAAGGAATCATGAGGCGGGTAACGATCCACGATGTGGCGGAAAAGGCCGGAGTCAGCCTTGCCACCGTTGACCGTGTGATGAACGGACGCACGGGCGTGCGCAAGATCACCATCGAGAAGGTGCAGGCCGCCGCGGATGAATTGAACTACACGCGCGACATCTTCGCGGCCAATCTCGCCAAGAAGCGCAATTACCGGTTTCAGTTCCTGATCCCCAACGGCCCGAACGCCTTCATGGATGATCTGAGCCGGGAAGCGCGCAAGCATGCGGAAACACTGGCGCGCGAACGGGTCGACATTCACATCGAACCGATCGATGCCTTCGACGCGCACCGGGTCGCCGGAACGCTGGCGATCCTGGACAAGTCGGTCTGCGACGGTGTTGCCGTGGTCGCACCCGCCTTTCCGGAAGTGCGCGCCGCCATCGACCGTCTGCAGGACCGAGGCGTGCACGTGGTGACGCTGGTGTCCGATCACCCCGCCTCCATGCGCCGCCGCTTCATCGGCATCGACAACATGGCGGCCGGACGCGCCGCCGGGCGGCTCATGGGCCGGTTTCTTCCCAGGACACCGGGCCAGATCGCCGTGATCGCCGGCTCTCTCGGATTGCGCGATCATGCGGAACGGCATGGCGGCTTCACTCAAGTGCTTTCAGACGCGTTTCCGCACCTTGATATTCTGAAAGTCCGCGAGGGACGGGACGACAACGGCAAGAACGAGGACATCGTCGGCCAGCTCCTGTCGGAGCATCCGGATCTTTCCGGCCTCTACAACATCGGCGCCGGCAACCGCGGCGTAATCGCGGCCCTGGAAAAGAGCCATCGCGCGGGGGACATTACCTTCATCGGCCATGAGCTGACGCCCTACACGCGTGCAGCGCTCATCAGCGGGACAATGGACGCCCTCATTGCCCAGAACGCAGGGCACGAAGTGCGCAGCGCGACCCGCATCCTGAAAGCACTTTGCGACGGCACGCCCATTCTCGACGACCAGGAGACCATCGGCATCGACATCTTCATGAAGGACAACCTGCCGGACCGGCTTTAGGCTGCAGACGTCATAAGAATGCGAAATATTCAAAAATTCGGGACTTTACGCTAAAAGTAGCATCTGACACTCAAATATAATCGTTGACGATCCCGACCCAAGAGCCCATATCTATTGACATGCGCCTGACTCAACAAACCAACTACGCCGTTCGCGCTCTTATGTACTGCGCGGTCAATAACGACAAGCCGAGCAAGGTTGCGGATATCGCAGCCAGCTTCGAAATGTCGGAGACGCACCTTTTCAAGATCATGAAGGTGCTGGTCGATGCGCATTTGATCAAGACCATCCGCGGGCGGAATGGTGGTGTCATGCTGGCCCGGCCGGCATCGGAAATCACCGTCGGCGAGGTTGTGCGCGCCGCCGAAGAGAGCTTCCTGCTGGCCGAGTGTTTCGACAGCGGACGCAAGGATTGTCCGCTGATCCTGTCCTGCGGCTTCAACGGCCTGCTCCATGAGGCGCTTGAGGCCTTCATGGACGTGCTCGACACCAAGACGATCGCCGATCTGGCCGAAGACCGCATGGGCATGCGCGACCTGTTGAATATCGAAACCGGCCAGCCATTGACCGCGGCCAACTAACTTTTTCTTATTTGAATAATGTCTGAAGAGACCTGCCGCAGGCGATGCGGCGGGTGATTTTGCATGTCTGCATACGGGCGAATGAGCCGCGCTTCCCGCGTTTGAAGAACTGTCCTGGCTGGCTTACCGCTGAGGGAGAGGAGAGGGCGGTTGGCTTGCCGGACAATTCGGCTTGTTCAGCCGACCTGAGCAGCTTGCAGAGGACGCGATTTCCGCTTCGCTGCAAATCAGGCATTGCCTTCATACTTAAACTTGAGTATCTGTGTCAAGTATAAAGCTGAGTTAAATACTCAACTTTAGAACCGTTCTAAACTTTTGAAATATCGGGTATTTTCGATGCAGACCACAAAACCTCGCCGCGAAAGGCTCTCGCTTCCTTCCTCCCGCAGGACATCCGACGCCCCCAGCCAGCCGGGGTCGGACACACTGGATACCAGGACCTTGTTCAAGGGCCGGCGAGAGTTGAAAATTCAACACAACTCGGAAACCTACCGCCTGACCATCACCAAGCTCGGCAAACTCATTCTCACCAAATAGCGGGGCCATGCGTCCCTGCTCTTTCGACCGATGTCGCCTGCGGACAAGAATTGTCCGCTTCACGCGGGTGACGCGGGACGAAAAGCGAGCCATGATTGCATGAACGGTTCTGCGTGAAATGGTCGTGCATGTTCATCAGTGTCTTCGACATCTTTAAAATCGGCATCGGTCCGTCCAGTTCCCACACGGTCGGCCCCATGGTCGCGGTCCGGCGGTATCTGGACCGTCTTGCCGACCTGCCGGAGATGGAAACCCGCGCCAGGCGTATCACGGTCACCCTGCATGGCTCGCTGGCTTTTACCGGCAAAGGCCACGCCACCGATCACGCGGTCTGCCTGGGCCTGATGGGCGCAACGCCGGACACGCTCGATCCGGACTCTGTCGCACCGATGCTGGAGAAGCTGGGCACGGAAAAACGGCTTGCCCTGCAAGGCCTGCCGCCGCTTGATTTCGACCCGGAAACGGATGTCCTCTTCGATTACGGCCCGCCGCTTCCCGCTCATGCCAACGGCATGACCTTCCGCCTGCTCGGCGCGAACGGAGAGATGATCGACGAGTTCGTCTACTACTCCATCGGCGGCGGCTTCGTCGTCACCGAAGCGGAAATGCGGAACACCCGCAATGCACGGGACGAATTGAAGAACCAGGAGGTCCCCTACCCCTTCGCCTCCGCGAAACAGATGCTGGAGATGGGGAAGCGGACCGGCTGCAGCGTCGCGGAGATGAAGCTTGCCAACGAGTGTGCCGACGCGTCGGCCGAGGAAGTGTATGGAAGGCTGGACCGGGTCTGGTCCGCCATGGACGCCTGCATCAACCGGGGCATCTCCGGACACGGCATCCTGCCGGGCGGGCTGAAGGTGAAGCGCCGGGCAGGCGAGATCTACCAGAAGCTCATCCGCGAAGGCCGCACCAACCAGCCCTACGAGCACACGGTGATGGACTGGCTCGGCGTTTATGCCATGGCGGTGAATGAGGAAAACGCCAGTGGCGGACGCGTCGTCACCGCGCCAACCAACGGAGCCGCCGGCGTCATCCCCGCCGTGACCCGCTACTATCTCGACCACTGCCCCCACGCAAACCAGGATGGTATCCGCACCTTCCTGCTGACGGCAGCCGCCATCGGCGGCATCATCAAGGCCAATGCCTCGATCTCCGGCGCCGAAGTCGGCTGTCAGGGCGAGGTCGGCTCCGCCTCGGCCATGGCCGCCGCCGGCCTGTGCGCAGCCCTTGGCGGCAGCAACGAACAGGTGGAAAACGCCGCCGAAATCGCCCTGGAACATCACCTCGGCATGACCTGCGATCCCGTTGGCGGCCTCGTTCAGGTGCCCTGCATCGAGCGCAACGCGCTTGGCGCCGTCAAGGCGGTCACGGCCGCCTCGCTAGCGCTGCGCGGCGACGGCAGCCATTTCGTTCCCCTGGACGGCTGCATCGAAACCATGCGCCAGACCGGCCTCGACATGGGCGACAAATACAAGGAAACCTCCACCGGCGGGCTCGCCGTGAATATCGTCGAGTGCTGAGCGTCGAGGCTTTAGGACCGCTCTCTAATTCTGCTTGAGACGCGTCTTGTGGGCGTGGGCGATGTGAAGCCTGGCTGCGGTCGTGGCGGCCTCGCTGTCGCCGGCAGCAATGGCATCGACGATTGCCGCATGTTCCTCGACCGCGGTTTCACGGCGTTCCGGTGTGTCCAGCGTGGTGCCGGCCATCAGGATCAGCGACAAACGCAAATGATCGATGAGGTCGACCAGATAGCGGTTGTGCGAGGCCAGGCACAGGCGGCGGTGGAATTCGCGGTTGGAGCGGACAAGACTGTCCTGATCTTCGATGCGCTTGCGGTCCGCCTTGACCAGATCCTGCAGGATTTCCACTTCCGGCTTGGAAGCGTGTTTGGCGGCAAGGCCGGCGGCCGTGCCCTCCAGCACCTCGCGCATGTAATAGACCTCGTTGATCTGGCCATGATCGAGGGTCGGGATGACCATGCCCCGGTTCGGTTCATGGACGGCCAGCCCCTGCGCTTCCAGACGCTTCAGGCCTTCGCGGATCGGCGTACGACTGACGCCGAATTCCTCCGCCAGTTCAGCCTCCCGGAGCCGGTCGCCCGGCTTGAGCACACGGTCCTCGATCAGGCCGATCAGCCTGCGGTAAATTTCAGATCCGTTCATGATTACGGGTGTTACCACGTTTCTCCGCTCCTCCAACCCGAATCCCGTTTCAGGCCGCCCGAATCCCTTCTCAGACAGATTGAGACTTTGGCGCAAAAAGCCTGCCGCCGACAACAGGTTCGCGCGCTCCTGTGGTCTCCGGATAGCTGGTCGGCAGGCCTGCTTTCAAGCGCGCACCGAGAAAGGCCATGGCCTGGGCCTCCAGCGCATCGCCGTCGATATCGAAACGATCCGACGGCTGGACCTCGCCGGTGAGACGCTCGTCAAGTTCGTGCATCAGGGTCGGGTTCAGCCGTCCGCCACCGCAGACGATCCAGAGCCTCGGATCTAACGGCAGCAGGGAGACGGCTCTGGCGACCGCGGCAGCTGTGAAGGCGGCAAGGGTGGCCGCGCCGTCCTCAAGCGACGTGTCCGAATCCAGGTCGAGCGCGAAGGCGTTCCGGTCGAGGGACTTGGGTCCCGGCCGGTCGAAGAAGGGATGGGAGAGCGCCTTTTCCAGCCAGCTTTGATCCACCCGGCCTTTTGCCGAAATCTCGCCATTTCGGTCATGATCGCCGGCCTGGTGCCGACGGATCCAGTCATCGAGCAGCGCGTTGCCCGGACCAATATCGAAGGCGACCAGCGTGCTGCCGTCAACATAGGTCAGGTTGGAGACGCCGCCGATGTTGAGGAAACACAGAGGCTGAGGCAGATCGAGCGACAGGGCCTGATGATAGACCGGAACCAGCGGCGCCCCCTCCCCGCCTGCTGCCATGTCGGCCAGGCGCAGATCGCCGACGACCGGGATGCCGAGGTCGTCGGCCAGTGCCTGCGGGTCGCCGAGCTGGACAGTCTCGCCCTGTTTCGGGTCATGCCAGACGGTCTGGCCGTGAAAGACCACGAGATCCACATCAAGCCCGTGTTCGGCGATGAAGGAGCGGATTGCGTCCGCATGGTCCCGGGTGACGAGTTCAGCGACTTCCGGCCAGTTCGACCGGTCTGCAGGCCCGCGCGCAATCGCTTCCAGAACGTCCGCGCGGGTTTCATAGGCATAGTCGGCAGTCGCCGATGCCCCGAAACGGGCGACCGTGCGGCCGTCCGTCTCGATTTCGGCAAGGTCGATGCCATCGGCTGACGTACCGCTGATGGTGCCGACCACGGACCACATGGTCAGAGCGCCTTGGAGAGGTTTTCCAGCGACGCCTCAGCAATATCGAACATCTCGTCGATCTGCTTTTCGGTGATGATCAGCGGCGGGCAGAAGGCCAGCGCGTCGATCATGTTCCGAGAGATCAGGCCGTTGGCATGGAATTCCGCATTCGCCCTGGCGCCAAGCGCGCCCGGTGTCTTGGACAGCTCTTCATGGCCAAGTTCGATGGCGCCGATCAGGCCGATCCCCCGGGTCTCGACCACCAGCGGATGATCGTTGAAGGAATTCAGGCGAGAAAGGAACTTCGGGCTCACCGATTTGATGTGGGCCAGGATGTCCCGCTCTTCGATGATCTTCAGGTTTTCAAGCGCGACGGCGGCGGCGACCGGATGGCCGCTGGCGGTGTAGCCGTGGCCCCAGACGCCGATCTTGTGGCTTTCGTCGGCAACCGGACCGTAGACCTTCTCGTTCACCATCAGCGCGGAGATCGGCAGATAGGACGAGGACAGCTGCTTCGACAGGGTCATCATGTCCGGTTCGAGATTGTAGGTCTTGGTACCGAACATCTCACCGGTCCGGCCGAAGCCGCAGATGACTTCGTCGGCGACGAACAGAATGTCGTATTTCTTCAGGACCGGCTGAACCGCTTCCCAGTACCCGTCCGGCGGAATGACAACGCCGCCGGCGCCCATCACCGGTTCGGCGAAGAAGGCTGCGATCGTTTCCGGGCCTTCGGCCAGGATCAGGTCTTCCAGATCCTGGGCGCAACGCTTGGCAAAGGTCGCCTCGTCCTCGCCGTCCTTTTTCATGGTCCGGTAGTGCGGGCTGGTGGTGTGCAGGATGTTGGCGATCGGTAGATCGAAGGAGCGGTGGTTGTTCGGCAGGCCGGTCAGGCTGGCGGAGGCAACCGTCACCCCATGATAACCACGGACGCGCGAGATGATCTTCTTCCGTTCGGGCTGGCCGAGCGCGTTGGAGCGGTACCAGATCAGTTTGATCGCGGTGTCGTTGGCTTCCGAACCGGAGTTGGTGAAATAGACCTTGGACATGGGCACAGGCGCCATGTTCACCAGCATTTCGGCGAGTTCGACCGACGGTCCGTGGGTCTTGTGGGAGAAGGTGTGATAGAAGGGCAGCTTCTCCATCTGGCGGGTCGCGGCTTCCACCAGACGCTTTTCACCAAAGCCCAGCGCCACGCTCCACAGGCCGGCCATAGCCTCGATATAGCGCTTGCCGCTGTTGTCCTCGACGTAGATCCCCTCGCCCTTCTCGATCACCATCGGACCGACTTCTTCGTGCTTGCGCGCGTCGGTGTAGGCGTGAAGCTGATAGGCGATATCGCGCGCTTCGATGGAATTGGGGAGATGGGTCATCGTCATCCTCAGGGAAGTTCAAACGTGATTGTGGATTGGTTAAACCAACGAGCCGAGCGGCCCGTGCTGTCGGGACACTACGCCTGATGACGCCGCTTTTCACGCAAAATCGGAAATTCTTCCGCAACTGTGGCAAGACAGCCAATCAATGCCCAAGCCCTGTGCAGGCTGCAGGATGTCCTTCATCAAAAGTGACGTAACTGCAGTTTCAGCGGGAGGTGACGGCCACTCCGTTTTCCACGTTATTGCCCGGATGAAGCACCACCGTATCGCCTTCCTTCAGACCGTCGGTTATTTCGACTGTGAGACCGTTGGCGTGCCCGACCTCGACCTTCCGGATCATGGCGCGGCCATCCTCGACCGCAAAAACCGCCCAGTCTTCGCCCTCGCGGAACAAGGCCGTCAACGGAAGGGTCAGGACATCGCCGCCTTGCCACAGGATGATCGAGACTTCGACGCGGAAACCGTGGGCGAGTTTGGCGTAAGCCTCCGGCGGGTCGGTCAGGTCGATCACTACGTTGACGCGCTGTTCCTCGATACCCAGGGCCGAGATCTTGGTGAAGCCGAAGGGCTCGACCCGGCGGACCACGCCGTTCAGCGGCGTTTCGCCACCCCAGTCGTCGATGACCACCTTCAGGCCCGGAGAGACTTTGACCGCGTCCGCGGACAGGAGATCCACGACGATTTCAAGGTCTCTCGGATCGCCGACTTCCGCAATCGTCGTTCCCGCCTGCAACACGCCCTCGCTTTTCTTCAGGACGCGCAGGATCTTGCCGTCGACCGGCGCGTAAAGAGGAATGCAGGAACAGGCGTCCCGCTGATTGACCAGTTCGGTCGGTGAGATCAGCTGGCTCTGGGCGCGCTCCAGCTCGTGGGTTCTCATATCCAGGGTCGCTTCGGCCGTTGCCAGTTCGGCCTTCCTGGTATCGAAGGCCAATTTCGCCTGATCCAGCTGGCGCTTGGAAACGGTCTCCCGACCTGCCAGCTCCCGAGCCCGGGCTAGGTCGGCCTTGGCGAATTCGAGCTCGGCGCGCGCTCTCGATATATTCGCTTCGGCCAGATCGCGCGCGGCCATTGCCGCCTGGACGGAGGCGCGCAGTTCCGCTTCCGTACGCTGGTCCAGGAATTCCGGATCGATCGGCTGCAACTCGGCGATGACGTCGACTTTCGCCTTCACCTCGTCGCCGGCCTCCTTGTCGATCCTAAGAAGCCGCCCGGTGACAGGCGTGCTGACCTCATAGACATCCTCGATCCGGGTCTTGCCCTCCTCGTCGACACTGACCGTCAGGGGACCACGTTTCAGGAGATAAAGATCCACGGCCACCGGGCGCGGCCAAAGCGCATAGGCCACACCAAGCGCGACCGCCAACAATATAAGCCCCCAGATGATCAGGCGGCGAAAGGTGATGCTCATGGTTTTGTCCTGTCACTCTCGTGTCTTCAGCACAGCGATCAGATCGAGCCGGTCGAGCCTTCGGCGTACCATCAGAGCAGATATCGCAGCCGCGGCAAGGGTTACCAGCATGGCATAGCCGAAGGAAGACGGCTCGATAACCGCCGGTATCCGGAAAAGTTCGGTATCGAAGGACTTCGCCATGCCAAGCGCCAGCCAGTTGCCGATCAGGCAGCCCACGGGCAGCGCCATCACCGTCAGCAGCAGACTTTGCCCAAGCAGGATGTAGGAAATCTCGAACCGGGTGAACCCGATCACCCGAAGGGTGGCAAGTTCCCGGCCACGTTCGGACAGGGCAATGCGCGCGGAATTGTAGACGACACCGACGGCCAAAGCCGAGGCAAAGCCGGCAAACATGCCGACGAATACCAGCATGGTCTTAGCCATGGTTTCGTTGAAAATGTCGATCGCCGCCTGGCGCAAGGTGACCGACGCAACGTGTGGCGTGTCCTTGAGCCTGGCAAAAAGGGCGGCCTGCTTGTTCGGGTCGATACGCAGATGCACCGTGTTGACCACTTTGGTCTCGCGCATCATCCGGTTGATCGCCTCAAGGCGCATGTAGGCCGGATAGCCGATATAGGTGTTGAAGACGCGCACCACCGGAACCTCGACGACGGGCCTCTGGCCCTCGAGCACTTCCAGCTCGACGCGGTCGCCGGTCTTTGCCCCCAGGATCTCGGCCAACTTGGTCGAGATCACAAGACCGTCCGGCGGCAGGTCGATGGCACCGCCCTTGTCGTCATAGACGAGATAAAGCCCCTGTTGAGCCGGCAGGCCGGAAATCTGAAGACGCTTGGACCGCGGTCCCAGATGGGCGCGGACATCCAGATTGCGCTGACCTTCCACAGCCAGAACGCCGGGCAGGTTTTCAAAATCCCTGAGCACCGACGGCGGCTGGATATCTGTCAGGCTGACGGTCACGTCCTGCCGCTGTGCGGCAACGAAATAAACGTCGATCAGCCGGTTTATGGAATCGAGCCACTGCAGCGCCATGATCAGCACGGCAACGGACATGCCGATCCCGATCACGGTCATCCCGGAGCGCAAAGGCCAGCGGAACACCTGTCGGAAAATCATTCGTGTCGGCTGGTCCAGAAGCCGGGCAAGCCCGGTCTGGGCAAGATAGGAGCGGGAAAAGGACGGCGGCGCCGGAGGACGCATGGCTTCGGCCGGCGCCAGGCGCACGGCGCGGCGAACCGCGCTGGCCGTGCCGACCATGGCCGCGAGCAGGCTCAGGCCGCCCGCGATCAGGAAACTGTCGGGCAACGGGCGGAACAGCAGGAAGGGAAAGCTGTACATCTGCGCGTATATGGACGTGGTCCATTGGCCGAGCCCCGCGCCCAGGAACGAGCCGAGCACCACGCCGATCAGGGCAATCACCATGACCAGTTTCATGTAATGCCAGCCGACTTCGAGATCGGAATACCCGAACGCCTTCAGGAGACCGATCACCCCGCGCTCGGTCGCGATCAGCCGGTCGACCACCATGTTGGTGAGGAACGCTGCCACGATCAGGAAGATCGACGGCAGCAGACGGGCCATCGTCTTCAGCTGATCGATTTCATTCATCAGGAACCAGTTCGATACCTGGTCCTTGCGGGCATACGCGCCGCTGCCGCCATAACGCGCCAGGATCCGGTCCAGCCGCTGAATGACACCATCGGGAGGCGTATGAGGCAGAAGCGTCAGGGCGACATCGTTGAAGGCGCCGTCCAGATCGAAGGCGCCGGCGAGCGCCCGCTCGCCCATCCAGAAGATGGCATAGCGCTTGTCGTCCGGCATCAGCGCACCGGGGCCGATGGCGTAGGTGTGTTCCGGCGACAGGGCAATGCCGACGATCCGCAGGGTGCGTTTCTGAGTGTTGATCACAGCCTTGACGGTGTCGCCCAGGGTCAGATCCTGTGCGGTCGCGAACTTCTCGTTGACGACCACTTCCTCGGGCTTGGTCGGGTCCACAAGCCGTCCGCTCTGCAGGGCGAGCTGATTGAGCAGAGGCTTTCCCCGCTCCGGCAGGGAGGACAGCAGAGCGGTTGCCGGCTCCTCGAAGCCGGCGATGTCCAGCGTTGCATATTCGACGATGCGCGCCTCGACCGTCTGCACACCGGGAATATCGGCGATCCTGGGCACCAGCGACTTGGGCGCGCGTTTCAGATGACAGAAGACATCGGCAAAACGGTAACGTTCGTAATAGGCATCGGCGGTGGCCTGCAGGGACTGGATTGCGCCCAGCGACTGCACCATCACGCCGACACCGGTGGCAATCACAACGGCGATCGCAAGCACCTGCCCCTTCAGGTGCCAGAGATCGCGCAGAAGTTTCCGGTTCAGCGGATGCATTGCAGGCCCTCTACCACCGGATCTGCGATGCTGCGATCTTATTCGCATTGACGCTGACGTCCTGAATGGCGCCATCGGCAAGACGGATCACCCGGTCGGCCATGGCCGCGATGCCGACATTGTGGGTGATCAGGGCCGTGGTCGTGCCCAGTTCCCGATTGATCCGTTCCACCGCTTCCAGAACGATGACGCCGGTCTGGCTGTCGAGCGCCCCGGTCGGTTCGTCGCAAAGAAGCACCCGCGGCCGCTTGGCAATGGCGCGGGCAATGGCGACGCGCTGCTGCTCGCCGCCTGAAAGCTGTGCCGGGAAATGGGTCAGCCGTTCGCCCAGGCCGACCAGTCTCAGGGCGTCAGCCGGCGTCATCGGATCGACAGCGATTTCCGTGACCAGCGCGACGTTTTCCTCCGCCGTCAGGCTGGGGACGAGATTGTAGAACTGGAAGACGAACCCAACGTGATCGCGCCGGTAGCGGGTCAGGGCCGCGTCATCGAAGGCTGTGATTTCGGTGCCGTCGAAAAAGACCTTGCCGGAGGACGGCCGGTCCAGGCCGCCGATGATGTTCAACAAGGTGGATTTGCCGCTGCCCGAAGCGCCAAGCAGGACGACCATTTCGCCTTCGTAAAGATCCATATCGACATCGCTCAGGGCTCGGATCGCAAGCGCGCCCGACCCATAGACCTTCGAAAGGCTGCGGGCCGAGAGGGTCGTCTTCGGGGTCGTGCCGGCTTCCTCTGGCTGCGTCTCGGCTTTTTCTGCAATCGGGTTCTGCATGCCGTTATCCTTGTCGCACCGGCCGGATAAGACCATGCGCTCAATCAAATCGGAAGGCAAAACCGGTGAAAAAGACCCGGTCTGCCGGTCAGCCGGTCAGGCCTTGCAGATACGGTTCAGGAATTCCAGAAAAACCCGCGTCTTGGGCGACATCAGCCGGCGGCTCGGATAGACGACGGAAAGTTTCGAGGCGGAAAGGTCAAGGGAGATGTTCTGAAAGACCTTGACCAGACTGCCGTCGCGCAATTGCTGGCGGCAATAGAGTTCCGGCAGAAGCGAGACGCCCGCGCCGCAGACGACGGCCTTGCGCACCGAAAGCGGGTCGTTCACATGGGTGATGCCACGCGCGAAATCGAAATGATCGGCCTGGCCGTTCAGATGATACGGCACCCGCCGCAATCCGTAGCGGGTTTCGCAGATCCGAATGTGCCTGAGCAGGTCGTCCGGGCTGTCGCCAAGGGTGCATTGGCTCAGATAGTCCGGGCTTGTCACCCAGATCAGCGGCCCGGCAAAAAGCGTCCTTGAGATCAGATCCGAATCCTCCTGGGGCCCGACCACCACCGCGATGTCGATCTGATCGCGCAGAATGTCGCTCCCGTGGCTGGCGATGACCAGATCGAGATCCACTTGCGGGTATGCCCGATGGAAGGACGCAAGATTGGGTGAAACGATTTCCTGGCAGAAGGCCGGCGGCAGGGCGACGATGAGCCTGCCCGAAGGTACGGCATTCAGGCCGGCCATGGCCGCATCGGTTTCCCGAACCTGTTCCATGATCAGCAAGGCCTGCCGGTAAAAGGTCTCGCCTTCCGCGGTGATCCTCAGGCTGCGCGAGTTGCGGTCCAGCAGACGCAGGCCGAGCGCTTCTTCCAGCCGACTGACCGCCTTGCTGACCGTGGACTTCGGCATGTCGAGCGCGCGGCCGGCGGCGGTAAAGCCGTTGTGGTCGACCACCGCGACGAAGATCGGCACATCGTCGATTGTCCACTTCATGGTACCTTACCATTGTCCATAATTAGAAACGTTGCGTCTCTATCGCACGGATTGTCCATTTTTTAAAGTTTCGTATCGTTTCCGCCGATCAGGAGGAGGAGACATACCGGCTCCGGCGAGGCCACGCATCGCCCGGCCAGGCGGCGTTTCTCCCAAGAAAAAGAGGATTTGAGGACATGGCAAAAATCGTCGGAGGCATCGGCGCCTCCCATTCACCGACCATCGGCTTCGCCAAGGACACCCACAAGGAGAACGATCCGGCCTGGGCGCCGATCTTCGAAGGCTTCGCCGAAGTGCGCGACTGGGTGAAGCGCAAGGACATCGATGTCCTGTTCATGATCTACAACGATCACATCACCTCGTTCTTCTTCGACCACTACTCGGCCTTCGCGCTCGGGGTGGACGACACCTATTATCCGGCCGATGAAGGCGGCGGACCGCGCGACGTTCCGCCGGCAAAGGGCCATACGGCCCTGGCACAACACGTGGCGGCCGCGCTCGTGGCAGACGAATTCGACATGTCCTTCTTCCAGGGCAAGCCGCTCGATCACGGCTGCATGTCGCCGCTTTCCATGATGGGCGACGACACCGGCCCGTGGGGCGGTAGCATCGTCCCGCTTCAGGTGGGCGTCCTGCAGTTTCCGATTCCGAACGCCCGACGCTGCTACAAGCTCGGCAAGTCCCTGCGCAAGGCGATCCAGAGCTTCCCGGACGACAGCCTGCGCGTGGCGATCGTTGCCACCGGGGGCCTGTCGCACCAGGTTCACGGGGAACGCGCCGGCTTCGTCAACGAGGACTGGGACCAGGAATTCCTGAACCTGCTTGAAACCGCGCCGGAAAAGCTGGTCGAAAAACGCCTGGCAGACTACGCGGTGCTCGGCGGCATGGAAGGCGCCGAGGTGATCATGTGGCTGGTCATGCGCGGTGCCCTGTCGGACAAGGTGACGAAAGTCCATTCCATGACCTACGCACCGTCCGTCACCAATATCGCGACCGTGGTCTTCGAGGACGAGGGCGACACGCCGGACAAGGCGGACCTAGAAGCCTACCGCACGCATATAGGCTACGAACTCGCCGGCGCGGAAACCCTGGAAGGCACCTATCCGTTCACACTCGACCGCAGCCTGAAATGCTACCGCATCAACGACTTCCTGCATCGGCTGGTCTTTCCCGACCACCGCGAGCGGTTCCTGAACGATTTCGACGCCCTGGCCGACGAATACAAGCTGACGGCGGAAGAACACAGCCTGATTTCGGAACGCAAGTGGATCGAGATGATCCGCAAGGGCGTCAGCTTCTTCGTGCTGGAAAAGATGGCCGCCGTGGTCGGCGTCTCCAACCCGGAAGTCTATGCCAGCATGCGCGGCGAGACGCTTGAGGAATTCATGAAGACCCGCAAGGTGCCGATCAAATACTCGGTCGCCGGCGGCGCTAAGGCGGAAGAAATGGATAACGCCTGAGCGGACTTTCTTCGACGTCGCAACAACTTTGTCAGCGGCCCGGTTTTCCGGGCCGTTCTTATTTGGCGAACAGCTTCAAACACACAGCCAACGCTGAGACCCGAAGTGCGAAGTTGCGCAGACTTTGCGCAGGCGTTGCTCTCCATGATCCGTCTGGAGTAGCTTGATGCAACTCATCACGTTGCGTCACGCAGAACCTGCGGGAAAGCCATGCACCGATCCGTCCGGAAATGCTTACTTCTCCAGAGACTTCCTCTTGCGGCGGTTTTGATTCTCGCCGGCTTCTTGCTGACCGGCATTCCGCTGTCGGAGGGTCAAACCGCGGTCGCCGGCACAGCGCAGTTGCCGCCGTTCACCACTGCCGACGTGCCGCCAGCGCCTGATTACGAAAATGATGCAAGCTGGCTTGCCAGACCGAAAGAGCCTGACCAATTCGCCGTCGACATCGTCTGGATCTATCCGACCGTACTTTACGACGAGTCCGCCTGGCTGATGGACATCACCCGCAAGGACCTCATTGCCGGCGCGCAGGAAACCGTTGCGACCGAAGCCCACGCCTTTTCGGGGCTCGCCAATCTCTATGCGCCGTTCTACCGGCAGATGAACCTGTCCGGCTTCAACCTGCCGAAGGAACAGCGGGACGCGCTCGCCGCCTACGGCGAGGAAGATGTCCGAAAGGCCCTGAAATATTATCTCGATCACCTCAACAACGGACGCCCGTTCATCATCGCCGCCCATAGCCAGGGCTCCTATGTGCTGACACAGCTCGCCCTGGACCACTGGGGCAAGATCGGACATGAGGAGCGCATGATCGCGGCCTATGTGATCGGCTGGTCGATCACGGACGACGACCTGAAAGCCAATCCGAAGATCTCCATCTGTGACCAGCCACATCAGACCGGCTGCTTCATCAGCTACAATTCCGTTGCCGCCGGGCATCAGAAAGACGCGCCGATGATCCTGCCCGGCGCCGTTGTCGTCAATCCGCTCACATGGACGCGCGACGAAGCCCTGGCCCCGGCGAGCCTCAACCGCGGTTCGACCTTCTTCAACAAGGACCATTCGTCCAGGACCCTGCCCCATTTCACGTCCGCCCAGATCGCCGACGGCGGGCTGGTGGTCACGCCGAAGGATCCAAGCCTGCTGGAAAGCCCGTTTTTCCCAGCCGGGGTCTATCACAGCTACGATTATTCGCTGTTCTTCGAAAACATCAGGGCCAATGCCGCGCAGCGGATCGAGGCATATCTTTCCAGGCCACGCTAGAATCGAGGTCCAGGATACGGACCCGATAAAAGTGCGTAAGTCCTTCGCGTTTGCGCAACGCCGTGGCTTTCCGTTTCTTTTTTGTTAACATTTCGCTCTCTGAGCCTGGAATCAGCGGGGTTGCGGCCAATGAGCGGATCTGTTGTCACCATTGCCTCCCTGAAGGGCGGAAGCGGCAAGACGACGCTCGCCTGCTGCCTTGCGGTCCACTGGCATCTCAAGGGCTACAAGCCGCTTTTGATCGACGCCGACCCGCAGAAATCCGTCATGAGGCTTGCCGAACGGGACCAGGCACTCGGAGGGGTCGAGCTTCTCGAGCAGGCGGATCCGAATGTCTGGAACACCATCAAGAAGCAAAGCGGTTCACATGGCGTGACCGTCGTCGACACGCCCGGGTTCGAAAGCGACATCACGGTCGCGGCCCTTGCAGTTGCCGATCTGGTGCTGATCCCGGTCAAGGCCTCCCCCCTCGACGTCGACCGTATGATGGATACCGTCAAGGTGTTGATGAGCGGGGTGAAGGGCTGGGCTCCGACGTTCCGCTGCGTGCTAACCCAGACCATTCGCGGCAGCGTGATTTCCCGCCACGTGCGAAGCGAACTGGAGGAAGGCGGCTTTCCGCTTCTCGCAAACGACATGCCGAACCGGGTCGCCTATGCGGAAGCCGGGTTGTTCGGGGCGACACCGAGCCTGACCATGCCCGACGGCCCGGCATCGCAGGACATTTCCGCAATCGCCACGGAAGCCGAAGCGCTGCTTGCCACCAAGAAGGCGCTCACCGCATGAGCAAGCGGCTGCCCAGAACCTCCAACCGGACCCTTGACGATCTGCGCAAGGCGGCGAGCGAAGCTCTCGATGCCGAACAGCCGAGGCGGCGGTCCAGTCCGCGGCGGAGCGATGCGGGACCACGGCAAGGTTCGCCCGTGTCCGCAGCTGCGTCCGAAGCAGCTGCGAAACCGGAGAAAACGCCTGAACCGGCCGCCTCGACGCCGGCAGAAGCCGAACCGGTCGGAGGGGCCCTCATGGTTCAAAGCGAACGCCCGAGCAAGACCGCTTTCCGCGAAGCCACCGGGCGGCTGATCATCGAACGACACGCGAATTTCGCGGCTCTTGCCGGATTGGTACCGATGCCCTTTGTCGACCTGGCGGCCATCGCGGTGATCGCGGAACGCATGCTCCGCAAGCTGACCCGCCTTTATGGCCGGTCCCTTTCGGAGGACCAGGGCAAACGGCTTGCGCTGGCGATGCTGACCGGTCTTGCCGCACCGGGCCTGGCAAGCATCACCACGACTGCGGTGCTGCGCATGGCGCCGGGCTCGCAAATCCTGAATATGGCGATCACCTCGGCGTCGGCAGTGATCTTTATCCGCGTGATCGGCGATGTTTACCTGACCCGCCTGCAGACCGGTCTCGATGGCGCGGAAGCTGTTCCGGCCTGAGGTTGTCGCGGCAAATACTTCCGCGGGATACTTTTGCTTTCCCGGAAAGACGACCCGTTTTCGCGGTGCGGCCTTGTTCTTTTTTTTACGGAAATACTTGGCGCCCCGGCAAAAATGACGTTCCACCGGCGCTAACCCTTTTCATTTACCTTTTGAAAGGGTACCGTCATTGCCGAGCTATATGCCGTTGGGGAATTTAGGCCACCCTCAATCCGACAGGGCCTCGTATCGGGACCTTAAGGAAACTCAGGAGATTTTCGATGGCAACCAGGACTACCGCAAGCAAGGCGGACGAGCCGGTGGAACCGGAAACGGACGCTGCCAGCGTCGAGGAAGATGCGGAATTCGACGTCACCCGTGATCTCACGGCTGACAATCTCATCAAGGATTACGTGATCGCGTCGGTCGCAGCCAGCATCGTGCCGGTCGCGTTCTTCGACATTGCCGCGGTGGTGGCAATTCAGCTCCGGATGATCCAGAAGCTGTCGCAGCTTTACGGCAAGCCGTTCTCCGAACGTCTTGGCCGCAAGGTGATTTACGCCCTGGCCGGTGGCGTGCTCGGTTTCGGCGCGGGCTATATGGTTGCCGCAAGCGCAACGAAATTGATCCCGGGCATCGGCTGGATGGTCGGAATGGTCTCGCTTCCCGTGGTGGCAGGTGCCTCCACCTTCGCGGTCGGCCGGTCGATCGTCGCCCACTACGAGAACGGCGGCACCCTGATGGACTTCAACGCCGGCAAGATGCGGGAGTTCTACAAGGAACAGTTCGAAAAGGGCAAGGAACTGGCCCGCAAGGTCAAGGACAAGGCCAAATCCGAAGCCGAAACGGTTGCGGAAGAAGTGGCCTCCTGATCAGGCTGATGCCTTGAACGCTGCCTGCTGACACAGCCGTCGGCAATCAATCAAAAATAAATACCGCCGCGCTCATGCGCCGGCGGTATTTTTATGCCCGTTGACTGAAACGGTTCCGATCGGGGGGGCCTGCCGTCAGGAGCGGGTTCGCCGTTTTGGCGGAGGACGGCGCCAGCGGTCCGATGCCAGCAGCACGATGATCCCGACCAGCGGGCTGAACAGAAATGACACCAGAAAATTCCCTGCAAAGCCGAAGCGGGTGTCCCGGCCGAGCATTCCGATGATCCAGCTGGCGACCACCCAGATCAGGAATATCCAGGGATTCACGAATATGGTCATTGGCCGATCTTCTCCTGTTCCAGCGCCCCTGGCTTGAAGGGCGGGGCGTTGTCGCTGCCTGTTTTCTGCTGATCGCCTTCGTCGAGGTTATCCCAATTTGCCGGGATCTCATAGCTGCCGACCGTATGGAATTCCTCGCCGTCGTGGCGAACGACGAACACCTTCGTATCGGTTATCAGGCCATTGCGGTCGAATGCAATCGGTCCGGTCACCCCGGTAAACGGCGTCTTGTAGCGCGCGACCTTCATCGTATCGGACAGCTTTTGCGGACTGAGCGTTTCCGCACGTCTGGTCGCATCGCTCACGAGCGTTACCGCATCATACCCAAGCGCTGCATCGAGATCGGGAACATGCTCATAAGTTTCGCGAAAGTCCGAGACGAACTTGAGGGCGCGTTCCGAAAGGGCGTCGCGATCGTAAAGCGACACACCGGTCACGCCCTTCATATCTTTCTTGCCGACGGCCTTCTCGATGGAGGCTGAAAACATGTACTCCATTCCGAGGATCGGTCCATCGAGCCCGAGATAACGCGACCGCTTGATGAACTCGACCGTCTCTGGAATCGAGGACGAAACGACGAAAAAGGCATCGAAGTCGGATGGTTTGAACAGATTGTTGTCGAGAATGAACATCAAGAGCTGGTCCATCGACTGCGTACCGCTCGACAGATACCCGCGATAGACAAGTTCACCGCCGTTGCTGGTGATGGCCGCGGCAAAGAAACTCGCACATTCCTTGCCGTAGTCCGACTTGTCCGACAGCACGAGAAACCGCCGCATGCCCTGTCTCAGCGCATAATTGGCAATCATCTGCGCATTCGAGGCATTATCCGGCTGCAGGGCGAAGACGGTTTTGAAGCCGTGGTTGGTCAGAGCCGCCGCGGTCGCATGGGTGGCCACATAAAGAATGTCATTCCGGCCGTAGATGGAACTCGCCGTCACAGCGGTGTCCGACCATTCATGACCAATGACCCCGAGAAGATTTTTCGTACGGGCCACCTCCCCGGACAATTTCAGGGTCCTGGAAACGGTCGTTTCCAAAGCCGTCTGGTCCGTAAAGCCGGATTCCGGAATAAGGTCCAGTTTCAATTCACGGCCCAGGATCCCGCCATCCGCGTTGACCTTTGCGACGGCCATCCGGGCACCGTTGATGAAGGTGCTGTCGGTCACATCCCTCGAGAAGACAGCAACCAACCTCAGGCTGTCATCGGGCTCCGGTTCTATGAGGGCGGCCACACGTTCGATCAGGCCCGAGACGATCGCGCTTCTGCCGCTGACCTCGGAAACCGTGAACAGCACCAGGCCGAATGCCAGCAGGAGCAGGCCAGCGATCACGCCTTTCCGCCTGAGGCGCCGCTCCCCTCCGTCTTCGGGCGCTATGGGGTCTTCCCCGGCCATCGCGCTATCGGTCGCTTCCGAGGATCAGCGGCAGTCCGTCCTTGCCGGAACCGATGATAACGGTCTTCGAGTTGGGCGACGTGGCCAGTTCCTTCGTGGCCTGAACACCCTGCCAGCGCAGCAGGTCTTCCGTCAGGCTCTGCTTGACGATGTCCTGATACTTCTTGATCCCCTTGGCCTCGATCTCCTTGCGCGCGGCCTCCATTTTCTCGATCCCGATACGATATTTGTAGGCCTTTTCCTCTTCCGAGAGGGTCAGCTTCCGCTCCACCGCCAACCGGACCGCGGGCGGCAGTTCAACGCTTCTGACCAGCACGTCGTCAACGATCACATAGCGGTCCTCGACGTTGGTCAGGCTGCTGACGACGATGGATTCCAGAAAACCGCGCTTGCTGGTGTAGACCTGTTCGGGCGTGTACTGGCCGACGGCGCGGCGCAGAACCGCTTCGGTTTCGGGAAAGACGACCTTGTCCAGATATTCCGGGCCGACGGTCACATGAAGCAGCGGCAGAAGCCGGAGATCCGGCCGATAACGGACCGCGATCTGCAGATCGATCGGCAGACCGCCCTGGGTCAGCATCGTATAGTTACGTTCCTTGGTCTGCAGGCGGACATTGTAGATATACATCCGGTTCCAGGGCCAGATGACGTGCAGACCTTCACCGTAGATCCGGTTCATCTCCGTGCCCGACACCCAGCGGTAAAGGACGCCCGCCTCACCGGACTGGACAGTGATGACGACCCTGTTCCAGAGCAGGGCGAGACCAACCCCGAGGCCAATGAGGAGAATCAGAAAATAGAGCTGAATGCGCCGCCGGCGTTCACCCTTCAGCACCTCCTCGTAGTCGTCGAATTCGTCGTCATAAGCCATTCGGCCGACTCACCTCTCCAGCCCCCAGGGCGAACCCGAACTATACGGCGGGACATAGCGGCATTCCAGTGCGTAACCCGCTTTGCCCAAATCGATTTCAAGCATCTCCACCGGCCTTCGCCGACGGATCGCCCGCCTGATTATCCGGCCGGTCCGTCCTCTCGATGGCTTCACGGAAATCCGGAACCCATTCCTTGAGATGAGGTGGCCGGAGAATAGTGTAGTGATCGGCTTCGACCGGGCGCACGACCAGGGACGCTCCGGCAACCTCCCTCCAGTACCCGGTACTCTCCACCGCGCCCGGTATCGTTGCGCGCATGAGGGTGACCGGCACATCGCCCTTCCCGGGAACATGGTCCAGAAAGGCCTCATAGTTGGCGGCGAAGACCGCGTAGAGGCGCTGAAGCTGATCCCGCGTCGCACCGGGCAGGACGGCTGCTAATTGCGGCAGGGTCATAACCCTTTCGAGGATGTCTTCGTCTCCCGCCACCGAGACGTCGGCGCCGAACAGATCCCGAAGGAAGGCCTGTCCGCACCGGCGGTCGAAACCGATATCGGCCAGTCCGGACGCATCCTCCAGGTGCGCAATCTCTTCCGGCAGGTAGCTGTCGATCAGGCCGACAAAGGCGATCTCTTCTCCCTCCTCGGCAAACTGTCGGGCCATTTCCCAGGCGACGTTTCCGCCGAAGGACCAGCCGCAAACGGTGTAGGGACCATGCGGCTGAACCTCGCGAACGACAGCGCAATAGCGGGTGGCCATATCCTCGATCGTGCATTTGCGGCAGGCCTCTCCCGGCTCCAATCCTTCGGCCCGAATGCCGTAGACCGGGCGATCCAGGTTCAGTTCGCCGACCATGGCCTGATAGCAGGTAAGCGTTCCGCCGATCGGATGGACCAGGAACACCAGCGGGCGGCTCTCCCCCTCGCCACCATGCGCGGGTTGTTTCAGCGAAACGAGCAGCGAGGCGTCTTTCGCGTCCACCGCTTTCCCTGCTGCCCCTTCTTCGGAAGTGTTCCCTGAGATTCCCCGCTGGCGGAGCAACCGCGCCTGCGTTGCGATCGTCCCGGCCTGCGCCAGATCGGTCACCGACACTTTGCAGCCGAATGCCTGTTCGATCCGGTTCAGGAGACGGACCGCAAGCAGGCTGTGACCACCGGCATCCGCGAAGTCTTCGTCGACGCCGACCGTTCCGTTTTGAGTATCCCTGCCAAGCACCTCCATCCAGACATCCAAAAGACGCTGCTCGACCTGGTCTCGTGGAGGTCGGCCCTCGTCACGCGCCGTCTTTTCGTCGCGTTCCGCACGCTGCAAGGCGCGCCGATCGATCTTGCCGCTCGCGGTTTTCGGCAGCTTACCCAACCGCACCCAGCCCGAAGGCACCATATGCGGGGGCAGTCGGTCGGCAAGCTGTTTGCGCAGAAAGGCATCGTCGAACGGTTCCGCCTCTCCGCCGAGACAGGCCATCAGCACCGGTTCGCCGGCCTTGTTGCGCTCGACCAGGACAGCACATTCCGCCACTCCGCAGGCAGCAAGTGCTGCTTCCACCTCGCCGAGTTCAATGCGGTGGCCTCGGATCTTCACCTGATCGTCGACCCGGCCGTGAAACTCAACCACACCGCCGCTGTTGGGACGGAAGCAGGCCAGGTCGCCGGTGGCGTAAAGGCGGATCTCCTTATGGCCCAGGCGATGAATGCGGAAGCGGTCTTCGGTGAGGTCCGTGCGCTGGTGATAGCCAAGCGCGAGGCGTCCGCCGCCGATATAAAGTTCGCCAATCACACCGTCCGGCGCTGGGTTTCCGCACCGATCGAGGATGTAGATCTCCGTTCCCGGCAACGGCCGGCCGATGGGAATGGTGTCGTCACCGTCGGAGGGCTTTACCGTATGAACGAGCGCTGTAACCGTCGCCTCAGTCGGCCCGTAGGCGTTGACCAGTCGTGTTCCGGAAAGCCTGCTCCGGTGCCAGGCGGCGGCGACTTCCGACGTCAGTGCCTCTCCGCCGACGATCATGAGCCGGAGGGACAAGCCGGACAGATCGGCGCCGCTGCGGTCCCAGGACCTTAGCAATTCATGCAGATAGACAGGTGGCAGATCGGCGACGGTGATCCCCTCTTCACTCAGGAAACGACGAAATTCATCCGCCGTCTGCAGATCGGGAGACCGCAGCACCAGCCGGGCACCGGCGGACAGCGGCGGCAGGATCTGTTCAATCGCGGTGTCGACCGCGGTCGGCGCGAATTGCAGCACCCCATCTTCCGCCGACAGGCCGTATTCATCGGCAATCACCTGGCAATGAGCCGACAGAGCCCCATGGGAAACGACGACCCCTTTGGGGAGGCCGGTGGAGCCGGAAGTGTAGATGATATAGGCGGGCAGATCCGGCCCGATCTCGGCTTCCGGGAACCGGGCAAACCGACTGCGCATCCAGTAACGCGCCTTGTCCAGGTCGATGACATCCGCCGGCCGGTCCTTCAGGTCGCGCAGACGGTTGGCCAGGGCACCTCGGCTCAGGACCAGCGCAACTTCCGCATCACGCAAGATATAGGCGAGCCGCTCGTCCGGATGATCCGGATCGAGCGGCACCCAGACGGCGCCGAGGGCGATCACCGCCAGCAGCGCTGCGATGCCGTCCGGCTCCCGCTCAAGGAGAACGGCGACCCGATCACCGGTGCTGACGCCGTGTTCCGCCAGCGCAAGGGCGATCTGCTTCGATCGAAGAACAAGGTCCCGGTAACTGTGGCGTTTGCCGCCGCTGACGATCGCCGTTGCGGACGGGTGCTCCTGCGCAGCGGCAAACACCCTATCATGAGCGAGGTTCCCGGACGGGCGGAAGCGTTCGCCCCTGGCCCAATGATGCAGGGCCCGATCGGTTTCCGGCCTGGTCAGCATGCGCAGCGCGGAAACGGGTGTTTCATCACCGGTTACCGCAGCTTCCAGAAGCCGTCGGAAATGGGCAAGCAGGCGCTCGATGGTGCCCCGGTCAAAGCGGTCGCCGTCATAGCCGGCAATGACCGACGCCCCCTTCGGATCGTCCTGAACCTCGATGCCAAGCTGCGCGCCGCCGGCCTGCCGGATTTCGGAAAGGAGGGTCACGTCGCCGCGCGCGAACAGATCCAGCTCCGCCGCATCGAGGACGAAATTCTGATAGGCGAAACCCACCTGATAGGGCGGTTCGCCGGTCGCCGTCCCGCCGTGTTCGCGGGCGATGGTCGTGAATGGGATGTCGCTGTTGCCAAGCCCTTCGCCAAGCGCCGCATGAACATCGTTCGACAACGGACCGAAGGAGAGATTCGGATCGACGGCAAGACGCAGCGCAATCATGTTGGCGCAATAGCCGACGGTTTCCGCGAACCGGCGTGAGGGACGACGGAGCGTCGGCACGCCAACAACGAGGTCTTCCTCGCCGGTGTAGCGGTAAAGGAGCGTGGCGAAGGCGGTGAGATAGACCGAGGCCGGGCTGACGCCCTGGCGCCTTGCCAGGTCGCGAAGCCTTGCGGTGAGATCCTCCGGCAGCTGGACTTCAAGATCCTGTCCGTTCGATGCGGCGGCCCGATTGTCCCCCGGCTTTGTCGGCAGCTTCAGGACCGGTGCCGGATCGGAGAGTTTCTCCAGCCAGTATTGCTTTTGTGCCTGTCCTTCGTCCGAGGCTGCAAACGCGGCCTCCCAGGCGGCAAAGTCGGAATAGTCCGCGCTGTCGCCTTTTTCCGACACCTGTTCTGACCAGCTGAAACTCTCGTAGGCTGACCAGAACCGGCGGGTGATCACCGCGGAGGATATGCCGTCGGTGATCATGTGATGGGCGTTCAGCAGCACGATACTCTCGTCCGGCCCCAACTTGCCGCCGGACAGATGCTCGACCCGGAAGACGCCGGTCGTCAGATCAAAGGGCAACAGGACGCGCTGGCGCAGGAAGCCGGCGGTCTCGACTTCCTTGGGCATGACAAGCGAGTGCAGCTCCACGCCTTCCGGCCTTGCGCAAAGCACCGGATCGCCGTCCTCCTCGACAATCCGGGTGCCGAGGATCGGATATTCGGCCACCAGCCAGTCCAGAGCCTTTGCAAGGGCCGCAGCGTCGGCGGACTTCACCCGGAAGGCCAGCGGGACATTGTATTCGCCGCTTTCGGGGTAAAGGGACTGCAGCACCCACAAGCCCTTCTGCGCCTCGCCGAGGGGACAGCGATACGGGCCGGCGGTTGACGGTTTCTCCTCTGCTTGCACGGCGGGCGCTGCGCCGTCTCCGGTTTCCGTTTCCAGAAGACGGGCCAGCGCCTGCGGCGTCGCATGGGTTTCCAGCACCTTCTGCGACAGGGCCCGCCCACGGGCTTCCTCGATCGCATAGATCAGCCGCATGCGGACCATGGAATCGACGCCGAGATCCTCGAAGGTTCTCTCCGAATCGAGGTCATCCGGCTGGCAACCCAGTTCGGCCGCGAGTGTCCGGCAGATGAGTTGAAGCGGGGGGTCAGAGTGTTCCGTCTCCTGGACCATTTCGATCGCCCGAGACGCCTCCGGCTTCATTTCCGGCTCGCTGTCCTGAACGGCAGCTTGCGGTAGCCAGTGCTTTTCCTTCGCGAACGGATAGCCCGGCAGGACCAGCATCGGGCCGGCGCGGGGACCGTCATCGTCAGCGGCGAGCGGCGCAGGTGCGGTGTCTTCCCGGTAGCCGGGATCCTCCAGCTTGATCGCCAGTTCCTCCCGGTCGGTTGCGACGATCTCCACACGGCAGGCGAATGTCTCCCGGCCGAAGCGCAGGGTGAGCGACAGGGCCGCCATGTCGAGGCTTTCGGCCTCCCGCACATACGCGGCCAATGCCTTGCGCAACTCGGCCAACCGGTCTTCGGTTCTGGCCGAGACCGGAAACGAGCGCAGCCGACGTTCAACAGATGATTGCTGAACCGGAACCGGCGGGCCTTCCTCCAGAATGAGAAACACGTTCGACCCGCCAGCTCCAAAGGAACTGACCGTTGCCCGCCGAGGCAAAACCTCGCCGTCGATCATGGGCGCGGTCCAGGGCGCCAGGCCGGTTTGGGGGGCGAACGGCGTGCCATTAAGCAGGTCGGCCGTCTGCATGGCGGATGTGCCGAAGGAGGGGAACAGTTCCCTTCGCTCGAACTGAAGGAGCACCTTTGTGAGCTGCGCCAGACCGGAGGCGGCTTCCGCATGGCCCATGTTCGACTTGACCGAACCGACCGCGAGCGGCACTTCGCCCGACCGGTCCGCATAGACGCGACCGAGCGCCCGCAGCTCGATGGCATCGCCGACCTGCGTGCCATTGGCGGCGACTTCAGCATAGCCGATCGTTGCCGGATCGACTCCGGCGGTTTGGAACGCGTCCTCGATCAAGCGAACCTGTGCATCGGCGTTTGGGACGGCATAGCCTGCCGAATGGCCCGCGTGATTGGCAAGGCTGCCCTTGATCACCGCAAGCACGCGGTCCCCGTCCCGCAGGGCATCGCCCAGCGGCTTCAGCAGTACCGCTCCGACACCTTCGGCCGGCAGATAGCCGTCGCCGCCTGACAGGGCGCGGCTCTCGGGGCTGCTGCCGACAAGGCCACCTCGGCTCAGCGCCTCGTATTTGGCCGGGTGGATCGAGAGATTGACCCCGCCTGCCAGCGCAAGCCGGCATTCGCCGGCACGCAGGCTCTGGCTGGCCTGATGGACCGCCTGCAGGCCGGAGGAGCACATGCTGTCAACGGCAACGCTCGGCCCTTGGCAGTCGAAGAAGAAGGACGTCCGGTTGGCAATGCCGGAATAGGACGACAAGGCCAGCAGCGCCCGGCTTTCGGGGTCTGATGCCAAACCGGGATACTGCTGGTACATGGAGCCGACGAACACGCCGACGCGCTTGTCATAGTGTTCGGCCAGGTATGTTCGCGTGTGCCCTGCCCGCTCGAACAGGCGCCAGGCGGTTTGAAGGAACAGCCGTTCCTGGGGATCGGCCAGATCGGCGGCACGCGGCGAGTAACCGAAGAACTCCGCATCGAAGCAATCGACATCGGAGAGGAACCCGCCCCATTTGCAATAGCTCGCACCGGGTTCGCCCTTGCGCGGCGAATAGCGCGGCAGCAGGTCGATGCGGTCTGCCGGGATTTCGGTGACGCAGTCGCGGCCTTCCCGGAGAAGGTCTCCGAAGGCCTCGATCGTGTCCGCGCCCGGATAGCGGCCGGCAACGGCGATGATCGCGATATCGCGGTTGTTGCTTTCGGCATCGGGCGCCGGTTCTTCGACCTTTTCCGGCGCAACGACTGTCGGCTGCGGAGTCGATGCGACCGGGTCTTCCTTCGCGACCGGCACCGGCCCCTGCAGGGTTATCAGCTCATCTGCCAGACGATTGATGGTCGGGAACTCGAACAGGATTGTCTGCGGCAGCGGACCGAACGCGGCTTCGAGGGCCTCGACAATCTCCAGCGAGGAAACGGAATCAACGCCGAACCGGTCGATCGTGTCGTCGGGCGCCAGCCGATCTGCCGGAATTCCGAGACAGGTCGAAAAGCAGGCCTTGATCTGAGCGACGACCGCGTCGCGTCCACCGGAGGCCTCGACCGGCTCGGAACGCCGGACGTCGTCGCTTGCGGCTTCGACCAGTGCCGGCTGCGGCTTGGCGGCGGCGGGCTCCGCAGGTGCAATCAGCCGGGGCAAGCGATCGTGGTCGCCTTCCAGCACCAGAATCTGGTCCTCGTCCAACGCAGACAGAATCGCGGTCAGGGCGGCGATGGCAGGAGCGGTTTCCAGAGGACGGACGCCCGCTTCCCGCTCCATGGCCTCGATGGTGCGGGCGTCCATATGCATGCCGCCGTCGCGCCAGTAGGGCCAGTCGATGGCAATCGTCCGGCCATGGCACGCACCGCCTGCGACGCGCGCGTTGCGCGAGGCCGCGAAATGGTCGAGGAAGGCATTGGCCGCCGCATAGTCGGCCTGTCCCGGGTTGCCGAGCGCTCCGGCGGCGGAGGCGAACAGTACCAGGAAATCGAGCGGCCGGTTGCCGAGCGCCTCGTCCAGAACGCGTGTCCCGGTCACCTTGGGCGCCAGAACCACGCGCAGCGTCGCCTCGTCCTTGCTCGCAATCAGACCGTCGCGGGTGATGCCGGCGCCATGGAAAACGCCGTCCACACGTCCGTCGATGACATCGATCTCGCTCAGGAGATCCGTCACGGCATCCCTGTTCGTCACGTCGATGCGCCGGTAGTGAACGGTCGCACCCATCGCTTCCAGATCTTTCAGGCGCTGCTCGACCTCCGGCTTCAGATGCGACCGCCCGGTCAGCCACAGCGATGGCCGGACCCTGCTTGCGGCAATCGCTTCAGCCACATGAAGGCCGATGCCGCCGGCCCCGCCGGTCAGGAGATAGACACCATCCTGCTTCCACGGCGACCGGTCAGACCCTGCATTTGGCGCGACCTCGCCCCAGGACCGAACCAGACGGCGGCCCTGCCGGTAGCGGATCGTATTCTGCT
Source organism: uncultured Roseibium sp. (assembly GCF_963675985.1). Classification (NCBI taxonomy): domain Bacteria; kingdom Pseudomonadati; phylum Pseudomonadota; class Alphaproteobacteria; order Hyphomicrobiales; family Stappiaceae; genus Roseibium; species uncultured Roseibium sp. The sequence continues at coordinate 3,703,288 of NZ_OY780958.1, forward strand.
CGGCAGCGCAGGTGGCATCCGCGGCAAGCTTTTCAGCGAGATCTTCAGTCCCCTCGTCAACGGCAACAAGCTGGCAGGACAGGGTCCGGTGTTCTAGGGCGGCACAACGCAGAAGGCCAGCGAGACCTTCCAGAAGGCTGTCGTCGTTCTCCGCGGGAACGACGACCTGCACGACGGCCTGTTGCGGCCGTTTGCGGGCAAGGCCCTGCAGCAACTTCATCAACCACACGGCATGAAATTCGTAGCGGCCATCGACCGGGCCCGTCGGTGCCTCAAGGGCTACAACCTCGATCCCGGGCCTTTCCAGACGGCCAGCGAGGTCAGGGTCCGAAGCCAGAGTACCGCAAAGCACGACAACACGTTCCTTAGCCGGCAAATCTGTTCCTGGGACTGGCGCCTGTTCCTGCCAGACAGGCGTGAACAGAAGCGGCATCGGAGCCGGTTCGGGCTTCATCTCCGGTTTCGGGGGATTTACCGTGGCCTCGATATCCGGAAGCCAGCAATAGTCCTCGGCAAAGGGATAGGTCGGCAGGCTGATCGGCGGCGGTTTCGGGCCGGTCCGCATCCCAGACCAATCGACCTGCGCGCCTTGCACCCATTGTTCCGCGATGGCTGCCAGCGGCAGCGCAAGATCCGCAGTCGGTCGGCCCGTCGCGGCGCGCGACCTGAAAATGCCGCCGACACCGTTTTCACCGGCAAGAGCCCGGTTGAGCTTTCTTGTCAGATCGGCCTTTTCCCCGGCAACGATTGCCACCCGTTCCTCGAAGGCTTCCCGGCCTTCCTGCAAGGTTATGGCGACAGACGGCAGATCCGCATCGCTCATGTCATCGAGCGCAGAGCGGAAGTTCGCAAGCAGAACACTGAGCCGTTCGGGATCGCGGGCCGAGAAGGGGTAGATCGCAGGACCGGCGGGAGCGGCCGGCCGCGTCTGGTCGATATGCTCGGCAATCACGATATGCGCGTTCGAGCCGCCAGCGCCGAAGGAGGACAGCCCCGCGATCCGCGGCAACGGCCTGTCACCGGAGACTGACTGCGGCCAGGCTTCCAGCCGACGCTGGACCCGGAAGGGCGAGGTCTCGAAGGGAATATTCGGATTGAGCGTCTCGGCATGAAGCGAGGGCGCGAGCTGGCGGTGCTTCAGCTGCAGCAGGATCTTGGTCAGACCTGCAATCCCGGCCGCACTCTCACCGTGACCGATATTGGATTTCACCGAGCCGATGGCGCAGATGTGCTCATCGCCCCCCTGCCCGCGCCAGGCCTTCGTCAGGGCCGCGATCTCGATCGGGTCGCCCAGGGTGGTTCCGGTCCCGTGGGCCTCGACATAGCTGACTTCTTCCGGCGCAATTCCGGCGCGTTCCATGGCCTTTTCGATGACCGCCGTCTGGGCCGCCGGATTTGGAACCGTGTAACCGTTGGTCTTGCCGCCGTGATTGAGCGCCGAGCCCAGGATCACACCGTAGATCCGGTCGCCGTCGGCCTCCGCCCGGCTCATGGGCTTGAGCAGCACAGCGCCGACGCCTTCCGCCGGAACATAGCCGTCTCCGCCCTCGCCAAAACTGCCGCAGCGCCCGGTGGTGGACAGGAACCGGCCCTGCGCCAGGGTCAGATACTTGTTCGGATGGGGCGTCAGGTTGACGCCGCCGGCCAGTGCCACGGAACAGCTGCCGGAGCGCAGGCTGTCGCAGGCAAGATGGATCGCTGTCAGGGACGACGAACACATGCTGTCGACGGTGAGGCTGGGCCCATGGAAATTGCAGAAATAGGACACCCTATTGGCAACCCCGGCCGGGCTGGTGCCGATCGCAAGCGGCTGACCCTGCGCCTGACGTTCCGGACCGTAGAGCTGGTATTCATCCCACATGACACCGACGAACACGCCGACATCGCCGGGCAGACCTTCCCGGCCCGGCGCCACGGTTGCCCGCGTATAGCCCGCGTCCTCCAGGGTTTCCCAGGCGCATTGCAGAAACAGGCGTTCCTGCGGGTCCATGAACTGCGCTTCGCGGGGGGCGATGTTGAAGAACATCGGATCGAACCGGTCGTGGCCGTCGACGAAACCGCCCCATTTGCAGGTGGTCTTGCCCGGCTGTCGAACCGGGTCGTAATAGCGGCTGTGGTCCCATCGGCCCGCCGGCACCTCGGTGACGCTGTCGCGGCCGGCCGCAAGGTTCTCCCAGAATTCGCTCATGGACCGCGCGCCGGGATAGCGGCCCGCAACGCCGATGATCGCGATCGGTTCATCCGCCGCCACCGGATCGCGCCTGGTTTCTGAGCGCGCCTCAGCCGGGACCGCCTGTGCTGGGGCTTCTTCCACCGAGCCGACAATGGCACTCAATCGTTCGGCATGCTCATCAAGGAAATGGTCGAGCAGCGCGCCAAGGGTCTGGTGTTCGAAGAACAGGGTCTTCGACAGAGGTCCGAAATCGCGCTCCAGCACGTCGGTCAGCTGCATGATCAGGACGGAGTCGATGCCGTAGTCTTCCAGCGGCGCGGACAGGGAGATGGCGGAGGCGTCGATCTCGGTTTCACGCGCGACCAGATCGATGAAATACCGCTCTGCGGCTCTCCTTAGAGGAAACGCCTCCGGTGCCTTTTCCGTACGCAGCGGCCGATCCCCGGGCGCCGGCGGCAGCAGGCGCAGGGAAAAGCCCTCGATCCGGACACAGACCCGGCCGCTCTCATCGGCAAGATCGATATCCAGTTTGTGGATGCCGTTGGCAGACGACGCGGTCCGCAGATGCGCCCACATGGTCTTGGCTGTGGGCCCGAGGATCTCCATCCGGTCGATGCCGAAGGGAAGCGCCGGGCCTGTGCCGCCGTCACCGGAGAAAGACACCAGGGCCGCATGGAAGGCTGCATCGATCAGGCTCGGATGCAGGACAAAGTCCTCCCCATCCGTGTCCGCCACCCGGGGCAATTGCAGTCGCGCAAGGACACCGTTGCCGCCGGACTTCAGTTCGGTCACCGCGCGGAAGGCCGGGCCGTAGTCGATACCAAGCGCGGCATAGGAGGCATAGAGCCAGTCCGGGTCGTTTTCCGTCCGGCAAACCTGTTTCAAGGCTTCCAGATTCATCTGCGGCGACGAACTGCCCGCAGCGGCGATACCGATGTTTCCGCGCATGTAGTCGGCCTGCGACCCGTCATCGGCCGTCAGCCGGAACGACCGGGCATGATCGCCGACTTCGGCTAGCTCGACGCGGAGATCCATCTCGCCGCTGTCGAGTTCCACCGGCCTGCGCCAGGTCACGTTGGAGAAGACCAGCGGCAGGCCATCGCCCTGGACTTTCTCCGAAGCTGCCTTGCGGACGAGTTCGAGGCTCATGGCTCCGGGCAGGATCCGCTTGCCTTGGATCCGGTGGTCGCGCAGGTAGAAGGCTTCGGCGTTCAGGCGAGCGCGGAAATCATCCTGCCCGTCATGTTCAGTTGCAGACGCGATCGCCGAATGCGGCCTGGCCGCCTGATGCGCCACCGTTTTCGGCCGGCCGGCACCGCCGATGCGATAGACATCGCGCGCGAACGGATAGGTCGGCAGCCTCAGGCGCCGGTGGGAACCGGGACTGAAAGCTTTCCAATCCACCTTGCCGCCGGCAACCCATTGCTCCGCGATGCCATGCGGCCCTGCGTCGCCGACAGGCGCGTTCGCCGCTTCGCTGCCGGGTTTGGCACGACCGCGGCAGATGCCCGGTGCGGCGCGATCTTCCAGGAATGTCTTCAGGCGCTCGACAAGATCGTCCAGGGTCCCGGCGACGATTGCCAGCCGTTCGGCCAGTTCGGCCCGGCCGACCTGCAGCGTGAAGGCGAGATCGCCCAAATCCCTGTTCTCGATCCGACTGCTTTCGAGTTTGCCGAGCAGATTGCGGGCGCTCTTCTTCAGGCTCTCCGGCGCACGCGCGGACAGAACGATAACGACGGGACCGTCCGGGTCCGCCCGCACAGGCGTTTCCGCCGGCCGATATTCCTCCAGCACGACATGCGCATTGACACCACCGAAACCGAAACTGCTTATGCCGGCGCGCAGCGGCAACGGGTTGCCGTTTTCGTCCCGGACCGGTTTCCAGTCACGTGCGCTGCGAACGATCTCGAACGGGCTGTCGCTCAGGTCGATATAGGGATTGATGGTCTCGCAATGGAGGCTCGGCGCCAGTTGCCGGTGTTCGAACTGCTGCAGTACCTTGATCACCCCGGCAACGCCGGCGGCCAACTCCAGATGGCCGATATTGGTCTTGACCGAGCCGAGCCAGCAGCCGTCGCTGTCGAGACGGCCGTCTGTTTCCGGCATGGAGCGGAAGGCCGATTTCAGGGCGTTGATCTCGACCGGATCGCCGAGGGCCGTTCCGGTGCCATGGGCCTCGATATAGCCGACCGAGCGCGGATCAATCCCCGCCCGTAAATAGGCGGTGCGCAGGAGGTCCGCCTGGGCTTCCGTATTTGGCGCGGTCAATGAGTTGGCGTGACCGCCGTGATTGATCGCCGTTGCGCGCACCACGCCCAGGATCGGGTCGCCGTCGCGTCCGGCATCCGACAGCCGGCGGATAAACAGCATGCCGACGCCTTCGCCACGCACATAGCCGTTGGCTTGGGAAGAAAACGTCTTGCAGCGCCCGTCCGGCGACAGCATCCCGGCCCTTGCGAAGTTGATATGGGCATCGGGCGTGATGATCGTGTTGACGCCGCCGACCAGCGCCATGTCGCAGTCGCCGGCCCGGATGGCCTGCACCGCCCGGTGTAGGGCGACGAGCGAACTGGAACAGGCCGTCTCTACCGGCTCGCTGGGCCCGTGCAGATCGAGGAAATAGCTGATCCGGTTCGGGCCGACGGAGGGAACCGACCCGGTCGCGACATAGCCCTCGCCGCCGGTATCCTCGCCGATCCTCTCGCAATAGCCGCTGGAGGACGTGCCGACGAAGACGCCGACTTTCTGTCCGGCAAGGCTCTTCGGCGAATGGCCCGCGTCCTCGATCGCCTTCCAGGCATGCATCAGCATAAGCCGCTGCTGCGGGTCCATGAGTTTGGCTTCGCGCGGCGAGATGGCGAAGAACAGCGGATCGAATTCAAACACCCGGTCGATGAAGCCGCCCCAGTGGATGTTGGTCTTGCCCGGCTCCTGTCGCGGATCGCCGTCGATCTCCCGCCAGTCCCAGCGGTCAGCCGGGATGCGCGTGATGCAGTCGCGGCCGGAAATCAGGTTGGACCAGAACGCATCGACGTCCTCCGCCATCGGAAAGCAGCAACTCTGGCCGACGATGACGACGGGATCATCGTCATCTGCCGCCGCCCACCGATCGGCGTCGAAACCTGTTTCGGGAACCTGCGCCGGAACGACCGGCACAGTTGGTTCTTTTTCCGCCTCGCCCTCATTTTCCGCTTCGACGGAGAAGCCCAGTTGTTTCTCCGACAGGTCGACGGCGATGTGGCGTGCGAGCCGTTCCAGGGTCGCGTATTCGAAGAAATCGGCGGGCGTCAGCGACAGGCCGAGCTCAGCGTTGATCCGCGAGGCAAAGGCGGTCATCGTCACCGAGTCGAAGCCGAAATCGCCGAGTTCGGCCTCCACGTCCAGTTCCGACGCATCCACTTCCAGCGTGCGCGCGGCAATGCCGGTGACAAGCCGAAGGGTCGCGAAATGTCTCGCCTCATCACTTGCGGCGGAAGCGGTCTCCACTACCCGGCTCGCCGGAACAGGCCTGTCAGGCTGTTCATGGGCGCGGACCGCGAAATCCTCCAGCCGGACCACGACCGTTCCGTCCTCCTTGCAGACATCGATGGACGCGCCCTTGTCTCCGGCACGAACGACGGCCCACATGTGCTCGCCGGTCCGACCGTAAACGGCAACCCGGCGCACGGCATAAGGCAATGCTGTTCCGTTTTCCTCGCCCGATTCCAACCCGATCAGGGCCTGCAGGGCGCCATCGAGGATGGACGGGTTCAGAGCCGGTTCTCGGTCAGCCTCGGCCGGAAGCTCCAGCCGGGCAACGGCTACACCTTGCCCCTGCCACAGGCCAGTGATGGCCCGGTGCGCCGGACCGTAGCGAAGTCCCAGGCCTTCGAAGCGACGATAGATATCCGCCACATCGAGCACGCGGTTGGCCGCAGCTCTGGCGGCGTCAAGATCGATCTTCGGTGCGGCTTCCTCGCCAAGCGCACGGAGAATGCCCTGCGCATGCGCACGTGTTCCCGTCGGTCCGGTCGCGAAAATGGAATACCGGAAACGCCCTGGCGCTTCTTCCTGCAGCGAGACCTCGAGCCGTTCGGGCCCGTTTATCACCGAGACCGGATTGATCCAGGTGTGCCCGGTGAGTTCGAAGCTTTTCGATCCCGAACCGGCATGCGCCAGCGCCTGACGCACAAGCTCAAAGGATACAACTCCCGGAAGGACCCTGGCGCCCTCGACCAGATGATCGCGCAGGAAACTTTCCGACCCGTCGAAGGCAAACGCCGATGTGCTTGAAGCCTCCGGTTCCTTGGCCGAAGCCTGCGGCCCTTTGCCGACCCAGAATTCAGTTTCGGCAAACGGATAGCCGGGTAAGGAAATCCGGTTTCCGGGTCGCCCCTTGCGCACCGCTCGCCAGTCGACGTTGAAGCCGCCGGCCCAGAGCGCCAGCAGGTCGTCCGCCCGGCCCCGTTCGGCAAGTCCGGCGGCCGCTTCGCGCAGCGGTCCATCGCTTTCCAGAACCGACATCGTCTTGCGATTGGTCTTCACCCGGCCGGTCTGGATACCTTTTGCCGTCTCCCCTGCCAGCCAGGCGTTGAGACGCTCCAGCACCTGCGCTTTGGTTTGCGCGACAAAGCCGAGGCGGAATTCCATCGGGTCGCGCGCGATCTGGAGCGTATGGGCAATATCGCTGAGGTGTGCTGTCTGGCCGGGCTCCGACAGGAATGCCACGAGCCGGTCTGCCATTTCCTTAAGCTGCGCTTCCGACTTGGCAGAGAGAATGATCAACTCGGGCTCGACCGACGGCTCCGATGCGGGCGCCTGATCGTCCGGAGCCGGATATTCCTCCAGCACCACATGGGCGTTGCTGCCGCCGAAGCCGAAACTGCTGACGCCCGCACGCCGTGGCAGGATGTTGCCGTCCCCGTCGATCAGGTGGGACCAGACGGTTTCCTGTTGCGCAACATGGAACGGGCTGCCGGCCAGCTTCAGATACGGATTGAGCTCGTCGCAATGGAGCGTCCTGAAGATCTCGCCATGGCGCATCTGCAGGAGGACCTTGATCAGCCCGGCAATGCCGGCGGCGAGTTCAAGATGGCCGATGTTGGATTTCACCGAGCCGATGGCGCAGCTTTGGTCCGGCGCCGGGCCAAAGGTCTCTTCGGCCTCACGGGCGAGATCCGCAAAGGCGCTGGTCAGGGCCTCGACCTCGATCGGATCGCCCAGCGGGGTCCCCGTACCGTGGGCTTCGATATAGCCGACCGTGCGCGGATCGATGCCGGAGCGGGTATAGGCGGTGCGCAGCAGTTCCGCCTGGGCCTTCGGATTGGGTGCGGTCAGGGAGGCCGCGTGGCCGCCGTGGTTTTCCGCGCTGGCGCGGATGACGGCCAGGATCCGGTCGCCGTCGCGCTCGGCGTCGGCAAGGGATTTAAGGAACACCAGGCCCACGCCTTCTCCGCGGGTATAACCGTCGGCCTTGGCAGAGAACGGCTTGCAATGGCCTTCCGGCGACAGCATGCCGGCCTTGGAAAAGCCGACGAAGGCTTCCGGCAGCAGCAGCGCATTGATGCCGCCGGCAATCGCCGCCGAACAATACCCGGAGCGGATCGCCTCGACGGCCCGGTGAACGGCGATCAGGGCGCTGGAACAGGCGGTCTCGACGGCAACGCTGGGGCCGTGAAAGTCGTAGAAATAGCTGATGCGATTCGGGCCGAGCGACGGAGCGAGCGCCGTCATGGAATAGCCCTCAATACCGACACCGGCCTGGGAAATCAGCCGGCTGTAGCCGGTGTCCGCCGTGCCGATGAAGACACCCGTCTTGGAACCGGCAAGAGCCGACGGTGCATAGCCGGCATCTTCCATCACCCGCCAGGCCTGGGTTAGCAGAAGCCGCTGCTGCGGGTCCATCATCCACGCTTCCGGGGCAGAGATGCCGAAGAACGGTGCATCGAAGGCGGCGATGCCGTCGATGAAACCGCCCCACTTGGCATTGCCCTTGCCCGGTTCCGACAGGGGATCGCCCCAATAATCGCGCCAGTCCCAACGCTCCGGCGGCACCTCGGAAATGCAGTCGCGGCCATCCTTCAGCACCTGCCAGAAGGCATCGACGTCCGTCGCGCCGGGGAACTGTCCGCTCATGCCGATGATGGCAACGAGATCGTCTTCCGGCTGGTTCTCGGCAGGCGCAGCAGCCCTCGGTTCGGCAAAAGCGCGACGGACCGGCGGCACCGGTTCAGGCTGTACGGGCGGCGGCTCCTGTTCCGGTTCAACCGGCAGGGCAGCGCCCAGGGCTGCGGCCATGGCGCGGGTTTCTTCCTCGCTCAGATGACCGGCCAGGCCATCGAGCGTGGGATACTCGAAGAACAGGGTCGGCGTCAGCTCCAGATCGAACCGGTCGTTCAGCCGGTTGGCGAACTGGGTGAAGCCGATGGAATCGAAACCGTATTCGGTGAGTTCCACATCCGGGTCGAGATCATCGGCCGAGACCTTGAGCTGGGCACTGGCCTCGTCGACAAGGCTCGCCAGAACGAGACGGCGCAGATCGGCGGATTGTGCAGGCTGTGTCTTGACCAGCGAAGCAGCGGCGATCTGATCGGGTTTGACGTCCTGTTCACTGAGGCTGCCGATGAACCGGCGGATCCGGGCGGCGTTGCCAACCGTGACCAGACGCCAGGAAGACGTCCCTTCCAATGCAGCATAAAGCGCCTCGATGCCGGTACCAGTTTCCAGCGGCACCAGCCCGGTGGTCCGGCGCATGAGATCCTGCTGGGCCGGGTCGAGCCCCATGCCGCCGTCCTGCCACAGAGGCCAGGCAATGGCGCGCGTGCGACCATGGCAAAGGCCCTTCCGCCGCCGGGCTTCGCGTTCTTCGGCGAAGCCATCCAGGAAGGCGTTGGCGGCGGCATAGTCCGCCTGTCCGGTATTGCCGGTGACGCCGGAGATCGACGAATAGAAGACAAGGAAATCGAGCGGCGCATCGCCGATGGCCTTGTCCAGCGCCACCGCGCCCGTCACCTTGGGCGCGAGGACGGCGGCAACCTGGTCCTGCGTCTTTCGGGCAAGGGCGTCGTCCTGCACCACACCGGCTGCGTGAAAGACGCCGTCGAGCCTGCCGTGGTCTTTCCGGATCGCTTCGACCAACTCCACGACGGCACGCTCGTCGGTGAGATCGACGCGCGCGTGGTGCAAGCGCGGGTCGGCCTCGACCCAGGCCGAAAGGTCCGGGTCCGGATCGTTGCGGGCGGCGAGAGTGACGGTTGCGTCCGAAGCCTTACCAAGGATGTCACGGGCGAGATGCCGACCGAGCCTCCCGGTGCCGCCGGTGATCAGATAGACCCCGCCCTGGCGCCAGGGAGCGGAAGGTGTTTCTGGACGCGTCGTGACCTCGTCCCAGACTTCCATCGACAGGTTTTGGCCGTCCGCTTTCAGACTTGCTCCTGCCGGGGCCGCCGTGGCGTGACGCAAAAGCCGGACAAGCGTGTCCGCATCCGTTCCCGCGCCGATGGTGAGGACCTGACCGCCGATCTTCGGATGCTCGCGATGCAGGCTGCGCAGCATGGCGCCAAGGCCGCTGAGCGCTTCCGATCCCTCGCCTTCCGACAGGACAAGTTGGAGAGTGACCGGACCGTTGTTCAATACCTCCTGACCGATGGTCAGGAGTTGACCGGCAAGAGCGGAATAGCGCTGCTGCAGGGGAAGGTTTGTTTGGTCGTCCAGTTCCCGGCAGTCCCAGCCGGGCAACCTTCCGCCCAAGGCATCGGCATCGCCTGTTCCGGCTGTCATAAGAACAATTCGCCGGCAGTCGTCTGTCGTTTCAGAGGTGCCGGCGAACAGGCGCCAACCCGGTTCGAAGCAGAGCAGGTCCGCGTCGTCCGTCGACCGCAGCGCGCGGGTCGTGAAGCCGCGCAGGGCGACGCGGACGCTGCCGTCGTCCGCGATCAGATCGATATCCATCTTGCGCAGGCCGGCCCCTGTTGCCGGTCCGCCCCGGACATGGGCCCACATCGTGGCCTCGCAGGGACCGAGGATCTCGACGGTATCAACGGAGAATGGAAGAGCTGCGGTTGTGGGCGCGCCGCCCGCCTCGTCCAGCGCCAGACCGATGGCGGATTGGAGGGCCCCATCCATCAGGCTCGGATGGAGGCCATAATCACCAAGCCCAGGCCGAAACACCTCGGGCAGTTCGATCCGGGCGAGAACATGAGAGCCAACCGCCAGATCCGAAATAACACGATGCCCCGGCCCGTAGCCGAGGCCCATCGTGTCGAAGGCGGCATAGATGTCGGAAGCCGAAAAGTGGTGCGCCGACGCGTTCCGGAGCGCTTCGAGGTCCACCGTTCGGCCCGCCGGTTCCGCGCCCGTGGCGATCCGCATCTGCGCGTGGACAACACGGTCGCCCTCGTCCGCACAGGTGACGATCTCCGCCCGGGCCCCGCCATCGTCCAGGCGGGATATCTCGCAAGTCACCGTAACGGGCCGGTCCACCTTGAGCGGCGTCATCCAGACGACCTGACGGAGTTCCGGGTCGGCAATGCCGTCCTGTTCGGCGGCGGCCCGGGCGAATTCCAGATAGGCGACGCCCGGCAGGACCGGCGTTCCACCGACCCTGTGATCGGCCAGAAAGACCTCATATCCCGTCAGTCTCAGGCGGTACCGGCCTTTGCCTTCAGGTGATGGCGCCAGGGTCGCATTTGGCGCCTGTACTTTTTTCGCGTCTTCCGGCAGCCAGAAGCGTTTGCGCTGGAAGGCGTAGCCCGGCAGGGCGATGCGATGCGGGCGGTGGTCGCCATAAAGCCTGAGCCAGTCGACATCGCCGCCTGAGGCCCAGCGCTCTGCGACAGCGTCTGCGTCCTTGCCTTCGGGATCGAGCGCTTCCGTCTTTTCCCGACGCCCCGGCGCGATCTCGCCTGTGGCCGCAACGCCATTGTCGCCAGCAAGGAATGCATCCAACTTGCGCAGGAGGTCATCCCTGTCGGTAGCAACGAAAGCCGCCCGACAGCGCATGGCGTCCCGGCCGATCTGCAGCGTATAGGCCAGTTCGGTGAGATCGGTCACGCCGGCGGCTGTCCTCAAACGGGCGACCGCATCCCTGAGAGCTTCGTCGGACTTCGCCGATACGGGCACGACCACAGGATGAGGATGGTCCGGAACGACAGCGTCGCTCTTCGGCGGTGGCCGGTATTCTTCGATCACCAGATGCACATTGGCGCCACCAGCGCCGAAGGAACTGAGGCCGGCCCGGCGGGGCTGCTCGGTGCCGTCCACCACCGGCCGCTGCCAGGGTGCCGCCTGCTGGAGCAGGTGAAACGGGCTCCCGGCAAGGTCCAGCAGCGGGTTGGGCTCGTCGCAATGGAGAGTCCGGTAGCGAGTTCCGCTCTTCATCGCGAGCAAGACCTTGATCAGGCCGGCGACGCCCGCCGCCGTTTCCGCGTGGCCGATGTTGGTTTTGACCGAGCCGAGGCCGATCACCGGTTCCGCCGGCGGTTCGAGACCGCGGTCGCAATACAGTTCCCCGAAGGCGAGCTTCAGACCCTCGATCTCGATCGGGTCGCCCAGCGGCGTGCCGGTGCCGTGACACTCGATCAGACCGATGCTGCGCGGATCGGTGCCGGCCTGCCGGTGCGCCTCGACGATCAGCCGCGCCTGGGCCTTCGGGTTCGGCGCGGTCAGCGAGGTTGCGCCGCCGCCGTGGTGTTCCACCGAACCGCGGATGACGCCGAGAATGGGGTCGCCGTCCCGTTCGGCGAGGTCGAGCCGCTTGAGCAGCACCGCGCCCACCCCGTCGGCTCGGGCATAGCCGTTGGCGTCCTTGGAAAAGGTCTTGCAACGTCCGTCCGGGGCGATCATCCCGACCTTGGAGAACATGATGTGCTGGGTCGGCGACAGCATCAGGTTCGAGCCGCCGGCAATGGCCATCTCGCAGCCTTCGTGGCGGATGCTCATCACCGCCCTATGGATCGCGACCAGCGAACTGGAACAGGCGGTATCGACAACCTCGCTTGGCCCGTGAATATCGAGCAGGAAGGACAGGCGGTTCGGGCAGAAGGCATGGCCGAGGCCGGTCAGCTGTTGGGCCTCCATGATGCCCGCCCGGTTCACCATGTCCGTGTAGTCGAGCAGGTTGATGCCGAGGAACAGGCCGATGTTTTTGCCCGCCAGCGCGCCGGGCGCGTAGCCGCCCTTTTCGATCAGGCTCCAGACGCATTCCATGAAAAGGCGATGCTGCGGGTCCATCAGCTCCGCTTCGCGCGGCGAAATGTTGAAAAAGGCGGCGTCAAACCGGTCGACTTGCGGTACGAAGCCGCCGTATTTCACATCCGTAAAGGCGCCCTTCTTCGGGTCACCGAAGACCGCCCGCCAGTCCCAACGGTCCGCCGGGATTTCCTCGATGCAGTCGTCGCCGGCGGCCAGATGGGCCTCGAAGGCCTCCAGGTCCGGGCTTTGCGGGAACATGCCTTCCATCGACAGGATGGCGATCGGTACGGCTTCACCGGATTCGCCGGACATCTTCGGCTCAGTGCTTGCTGCAGCCGGCTTGGCAGGCTCTCCCTTCACCGATCGCCGGAGGGCGGCGGCCCGGTGACGGGCGGTCCAGCTTTCCTGCCAGTCCCCAGTTTCACCCGGACCGCCTGCGGCTTCGACCGGCTCCGGTTCCGGAGCCTCGGCCTCAGCCAGCCCTTCGTAGTGTCCGGCAATGGCCTTACCGTGGCGGTCGAACAGGATCGCACTCAGATCGTCGAGATGTTTTGCTTCGAAAAAGGTCGTCGGCGCGACGGAAATGCCGAAGTGGCGGGAGATCTGCACCATCACCTCGGTGATGGCGATGGAATCGATGCCGAGATTGGCGAGGTTCTCCTCAGGGTCGAGCTGATCCTCGGGCATGCGCAGGGCCTTTGCCGCGATCTGCCAGACATCGCGGGCCAAGCGGTCCTGCGTGCTCAATTCCGCTTTCGGCTCTTCCGGCTTTACCTGTGCCCCCTCCTGCTGCGCCTGTGCCGACAGGCGCGCACCTGCCCGCTCGACCAGTTCCCGGTCGAGAAGCTGCGCCATCCGGGCGCGCAGGTCGTCGCGGGGGCCTGAGCTCATTCGGCCGGCTCCTCCTGGTCTTCCAGCTGTTGTGCCGGTGCGGTGTCGGCGAGCATGTCCCGGTAGCGGCGCATATGGCCGAGCAGCTTCCAGAGATCGGCCTCCCACTGGTGGCGGTAGCTGTCGATGAAATAGGTCTGGCCGAGATCCGGGGTATCGGACTTCTTGGCCGCCAGGAAGCGCTCAAGCCCCCGGGTCTTGCCGAAGAGCGCCCGTGCGTAGTTCAGGACGAACAGCCCTTGCGTCTTCAGGCCGTCGCCCAGCCCGCCAGCGGCATTGATGAAGCCCATGAAGAGAATGGTGTCGAGGTTGCGCGGCGTGGAATGCAGGAAGAGATCGGGAATATCCCCCTTCCACTCCAGCAGGTCCCTGTCGAGGAAGGGAAAGTCGCGGCTGTAGCCGGTCGCATAGAGCACCAGATCGACCTCGGCCGCGCTGCCGTCCCTGAATCGCACCGTCTTGCCCTCAAAGCCGGCAATATCGCCCTTCGGCGTGATATCGCCGTGACCGATGTAATAGAGCAGCAGCGAGTTCATCACCGGGTGCGCACCGTCGAGCGGATAGTCGGGCCGCGGCAGGCCGTAGTCGGCGCCGTCATAGCCGGCCAGCCGGAACACCTCCTCGATATAGGCGAGGGTTTCCTCCTTGGTGGCGAACTTGTTGCCAAGCTCCATCATCCACTGAGGGGTCGGCTTTCCGTCGATGAATTTCGGCTGGTAATAGTAGCCGCGCCGGGTGCTGTGCAGGACGGAGGCCGCGGTGCGGATGGCATCGACGGCGATATCGCAGCCGGAGTTGCCACCGCCGACCACCAGCACCCGCTTGCCCTTCAACTGCTCCGCCGACTTGTAGTCACGGACATGCATGACCTCGCCATCGAACTGTCCCGGATAGGGCGGCTCGGGATAACGCGGCACCCTCTGCAGGCCGTTGCAGACGATCACAAGCGGATAGACCTCGTCGTCTCCGGCGGCGGTCTTCAGCCGCCAGCCGTCTCCTTCCGGCGTCAGGGACTCGACGCCTGCGTTGAAATGCGCCCGCTCGTAGACGCCGAAGGCCTTCGCGTAGGAGCGGATATAAGCCAGCATCTTGCGGTGGTTCGGATAGGCCGGATAGTCGTCCGGCATCGGGAAATCGGGAACCTGGGTGTTGAACTTCGGCGAGATCAGGTGGAGGGACTCGTAGGCCCGCCCGCACGGAGCATCCCCATTCCAGACGCCGCCGAAATCGGCTTCCGCCTCATAGAGGTCGACCGTGATCCCGCCTTCGATCATTTCACGCGCCACGCCGATGCCGGTCGGGCCGCCGCCGATAATCGCCACCTTCTGCGGCAAGCTGCTCATGGCTGCGCCTCCTCCCCGATCCGGATATCCCGGCTTTGCTCCAGTCTCGTCAACCTGACCCCATCCAGGCGCAGACATTCCAGGCCGTCCGCACCGTAAAGCTCGACCGTGAGGCCCGCAGAATCAGACCCGCCGCCGATCCTGACAATCGCCTTATCTTCAAGCGAGGAAAAGCCGGTCATTCTCTCAATACTCAAAGGGAAGGCCAGCACATTGCCCGCACCTGCATCCGCGGCCCAGCCACCGGCGCGGAAGGTCAGCAACCGCCAGACCGCGTCCAGCACGAACGGGTCGAACAGCAGGCCCTGCCGGTCTTCCGCCGATCCGCGCGGCAGGACCAGCCGTGCCAGCAAGGCATCGCCGTCACGGTGCACTTCGCCCACCGTCGCCATTTCGGCGGACGGCGGACCGGAATGGATCGCACAGAGCTCAGTGAAGTTCC
Source organism: uncultured Roseibium sp. (assembly GCF_963675985.1). NCBI lineage: Bacteria > Pseudomonadati > Pseudomonadota > Alphaproteobacteria > Hyphomicrobiales > Stappiaceae > Roseibium > uncultured Roseibium sp. The sequence continues at coordinate 3,718,307 of NZ_OY780958.1, forward strand.
GGAACACCTGCGTGATGTCGGCGCCCGGGAGCGCACCGGCAACGTCGAGGGATCTGCGTTCGCCGAGGCTGTCGGGCTCTGTGCCGACCGTGCCGAGATGCCAGGGACGTCCCTCTTCGCCATCGGCCTCGACCTGATAGAGCAGGCCTTCGCTGTCGGACATGCCGATCACCGTGAGGTCGCGCGGCTTGCCATTGACCGGCACCGGCCTACCCCAGAGAAGATGCTGCAGGCTGCGCACCGGTTTGCCGGACAGCCGCTCCAGCGCATTGCGGGCGATCTCGGGCAGGAACAGCCCCGCCAACAGCCGCTCCGTGCCGCTTGTATGGGTCGTCAGGAACGGCTCATCGCCGTTGATGCGCACCGCAACCTGGCCGATTTCGCCTTCCTGCGGTGCATTGCCCAGAAGGACACCTGCAACCGGCCGGGATTCCATGATGCCGGACGGCTGCACGTCTTCTACGGGTGCCACCCAGTAGCTGGTCCGTTCGAACGGATAGCCGGGCAGATGCAGCCGGGCCGCGGAATTTGCCGGCCAGTCGACTACCAGTCCCTTGGCCCAGAGCTCTGCCACCTTGTTCAGGCCGTTCGCCTCTTCCGAGCGGAGCCACTTTCCGACAAGCGCCCTTGCATCGTCGTCAGACCCGAAAAGCACGACGGCGTCCGCATCGCCTGCTGACAGGTACACGCCTTCGAGCGGCGTGCCGGCAACGACCGACGCCAGCTTGCGCAGGAGGTCGTCCCGGCCGGTGAACACGAAGGCCAGGCGCTCGCCGAAGTGAGACCTTCCGGCCTGCAGCGTGTGCGCCAGTGCATCCAGATCCAGATCCGACCTTGCGGTGATGAACCGTTCCATGTCGCCGGCAGTGGCGGTCAACCGATCCCGGTTGCGGGCCGACAGGACGAATATCTTCGGCGTGCCTCCGCCTGGGGCCGCTAGTGCCGGAACATATTCCTCCAAGACCACATGGGCATTGGTGCCGCTGAAGCCGAAGGCGCTGACACCGGCGCGGCGCGGGGAACCGGAGGGTCCATCCCAGTCACGCAGGGACCGGCTGACGGCAAAGGGCGTGCGCTCGAAGGGAATATGGCTGTTCAGGGTTTCCACATTGATCGACGGCGGCACTTGGCGGTGTTCCAGTGCCAGCATGGCCTTCAGCGCCCCGGCGATGCCGGCGGAGGCCAGCAGATGGCCGATGTTGCTCTTCACAGACCCAATGGCGCAGCGGTCGCCGGCCGGCACGCCTTCGAAGGCATCGGTCAGCCCCTCGACCTCGATCGGATCGCCGAGCGGCGTTCCCGTGCCGTGACATTCGATCAGGCCGATGGTCGCCGGGTCGATCCCGAAGCGTTCGTAGACGTCCTTCAGAAGGGCCGTCTGGGCTTTCGGGTTCGGGGCGGTGATGCCGTTGGTGCGGCCGTCCTGATTGACGCCCCATCCCCGGATCACCGCGTGGATCGGATCGCCGTCGCGCTCCGCATCGGCGAGGCGCTTCAAGAGGACCGCGCCGACGCCCTCACCCGGAACGAAGCCATTGGCCCGTTCGTCGAAGGAGAAGCAGCGGCCGTCGGCTGACAGCATGCCGACCTTGGCGGTGTCGATGAACATGTTCGATCCCACCAGCACACAGGCCCCGCCGGAGAGCGCCATGTCGCAGGTCCCGGACACCAGGCTTTCGCAGGCTTCGGCAAGGGCAACGAGCGAGCTGGAACAGGCGGTGTCGATGGACAGACACGGCCCGCGCAGGTCGAGCAGATAGGAGATGCGCGCCGCCAGGATCGAGCCGGAACTGCCGAGCAGGCTGTAGGTGTTGCGCTCGCTGATCAGGTCTTCGTAACCGCTCGGGCCGGAGGATACATAGACGCCGCAGCGGCTGCCGGCGAGGCTCGCCGGGTCGATCGCGGCATCCTCGATGGCATGCCATGCGGTTTCCAGGAACAGGCGCTGCTGCGGATCCATCAGTTCCGCCTCGAGCGGCGTGATGTTGAAGAACCGGGCGTCGAATTCCCCGGCGCCGTCGAGCGCGCCCATCCACTTGCAATAGCTCTTGCCCGGCGCCTGCGGGTCCGGGTCGTAGTATTGGCCGATGTCCCAGCGGGATGGCGGTACCTCGTCGATACAGTCCTGGCCGGAGCGGATGTTCTCCCAGAACTCGCCGAGGTCCCTCGCCTTGGGGAATTTTCCGGAGGCCCCGATGATGGCGATGGCGTCCGTGGCGGGGCGGCGGTCTTCCGCCGGTTGGGCCGAGGCTCCGGCCGAGACGGCCGGAACGTCCACCGGGCTCTGAACGGCTTCGGCGGCAACAGGCTTTCCCTCTATCGCTGGCGCAGCTACAGCAGGCACAAGCGTCGCGACATGATCCACCAGCCCGCCGACCGTCGGATGGGCATAGACGGCAGTGGCGGGCAGATCGATGCCGTAGCGGGTGTTGAGTTTGCGGATCCATGTCACCGCCAGGATGGAATCGAGACCGAGATCCAGGAAACCCGCGCTGTCGTCAATCTCGCTTGTCTCGATCATCAGATCCTCGGCGAGCGAGGACACGATCTCGGCGCGTAGTCGTTTGCGGTGGTCGCCGGTGGCGGTTTCTGTCGGCAAGGGCGCAGCTTGAACGGGCGCGGATTGCACCGATGCAGGCGTGGCCTTTTCTGCAGCAGACCTCTCCCCGACCAGCTCCGCCACATGGGCAATCAGGGCGCCGACGGTCGGATGGGCGTAGACGGCGGTCGCGGGCAGATCAATGCCATAGCTCGTGTTGAGTTTGCGGATCCAGGTCACGGCCAGGATGGAGTCGAGGCCGAGATCTTGGAAACTGTCACCATCGCGGATATCGGCGACATCGATCATCAGGTCTTCGGCGAGGGACGTGACGATGTCGGTACGCAAGGCCGTGGCGTCGATTGAAGACGCCTTCGCAGGTCCGGCGGTTTCCGTCATCCGGTCTACCTCCCCGAATTTCTCCGCGATGCGGGCACGGACGCTGTCGTTGCCGATGAAGGTTGTCTCGTGCATCGCCAGTTCCCGCTGAAGGACGGCGTCGAGCTTGGCCCGCAAGGGAGCGGCGAGGTCCGCCTTCATCGCCACAAGTTCGGCACGCGGTTTGCGGGCCAGAGCGTGGGCCGCATTCAGCGCGGCTCCGAGAACCTCCCGCGCGGGCTTCACCGTCAGGCGCTCCGAACGTTCGCCAAGCTCCCGGCCCCGGTATTCGCGCGCCGTGAACAGCACCTCCCGACCGAGATCGTCGCCGAGGCGATGGGGGAAGATCAGGGTCGCGCCGGCACCGGGTGTGAAACCATACCAGAGATAGTTGCTGTGATAGATGCCCTCGGCGGCGAAGATTGCCCGGTCGCAATACATGCCCAGCGACCAGCCGGCGCCGATGCCGTGGCCCTGCATGGCGGCAATCACCGGCAGGTCGCAGTCGAGCGGCAGCGAGTAGATCCGCCGGTCGGTAAACCGGCTGCCGCCCTGCTGCAGATCGGCCAGACCATCCGCCGTACCGCCGCAGGCAAACCAGGTGTCATGGCCGGTCAGGACGACCACCCTCGCCTCCGGCTGCTCCGCGATCCTGGCGAAGGCTTCCTCCAGTCCATCCATGAAGGCGGGCGTGAACATGTTGCGGCCGTCGCGCTCCGTCATGCGCAGAAGGACGACGCCGTCGTCGAAGAACTCAAGTTCCATGACACCGGTCTTGAGCGGGACCGTTCGCGAAGGCCCGGCAAAGCCCGGCTGAGCTCCGCCGGAGACATCCAGCGGCAGTTCTTTTGCCGGCAGATCGGCGAGCAGCGCCGGCAACTCGCGGCGCATGTGTGCTTTCAGAAGAACCAGCGCCTCGCGCGGTCCGTTCGCGATTTCCCCGGCAAGACGAAGGGCGGCTTCGTCTTCCTGACCCCCAGGAACACGCAGGATGCCTTCCCGGTCTTTGTCCAGGCGGCGGTCGCGGAGATAGGCGGCCAGTTTCGATGCGGGCGCGGGAACATTCTCAAGACGGGCCGTCTCGGCCATCACGAGGAAATCGGACAATAGCGCCGTCGCCGCTGCCTGACCCGCTGTCGTCGAACGAACGGATGCGATCACCGGAACGGCACAGGTCAGGACCGCTTCCGGGTCGAAGCCTTCGACGTTCCGCCCGTTTGCCTGCCATGCCGCATCGCCGGTCAGGACGAGTGCGCGAATGGTTTCATCGCGGCTTGCCGCTTCCAGTTCTTCGGCGAGCCTGGTCGCAAGCGGCCTGCCCCAGCTACCGGTGAAGTCCAGACGCCGGACACCGTCCCGGTCCATACGGCGTGTCACATCGCCGGCCGGTTCCGCCGGTGTTTCGGCTTTTCCGATGGGCTGAAGGGTGACTTTCGGCGAACGCGCCACGTCGGACGAAGTCACGGAAGCGGCCATGGCAGCAGGAGCGGCAAGGCGCACACGCGGTGCGGTGCGACCCTCCTGCGGCGCTGCGGAAGGCACGGCTTCGGACTTAGGTTCGGGGCGCTGATCCACGACCGGCTTGGCTGCGTTCACCCAGTAGCTCTTGCCGGCAAAGGGATAGGTCGGTAGCGGCACGCGGCCGCGGGGTTCGGAGAAAAGATCCCGCGCATCGAGACGACCGCCCGCGAGGAATGTGCGGCCAAGGGCGCGCAGCTGGTCCGCTCTCTGGACTTCGTCGGCGACGGTCACAGGTCCGGAAACTTGCCGTCCGACCTCTTTACCGGTCTGACCGGCTTCACCCGTTTCGACGCCGGAACCCGTATCGCCCGCAAGCCAGGCCTTCAGACCCGTCATCAACTCGCGCAGATCACCGGCGACCAGCACCAGCCGATGGGCGAAGGCCCGGCGACCCGCGACCAGGGTGAAGGCAACATCCTCCGGCAACAGCTCGGGGTGATCTTCCAGGTGAGCCACGAGATGGTCGGCCTGGGTCTTCAGTTGCTCCGGCGTGCGGGCCGAGAGGACGAACAGTTGCTTACGCGCCGCTTCGCGAACGAACGCTGCCTCCGGCGCTTCCTCGATGACGACATGGGCGTTGGTGCCGCTGAAGCCGAAGGAACTGATCGCCGCCCGCCGCCTAGCACCGGGCCGGGCCGGCCATGATACCGGGGCGTCATTGACTCGGAACGGGCCTTTCTCGAAGTCGATGGCCGGATTGCCGCCGGTAAAATGCAGCGTCGGCGGGATGGTCTCGTGCTGGAGGCTCGACAGCACCTTGGCCAGACCGGCAATGCCGGCCGCCGTGGTGGCATGGCCGATGTTCGACTTCACCGAGCCAAGATAGATCTCGTGGCCGTTCAGCTCCGCATCCGCATAGGCGCGGACGAGCGCGGCATGTTCGATCGGGTCGCCGAGCACCGTGCCGGTTCCATGGGCCTCGACATAATCGATGCTCGCCGGATCGATGCCGAAATCGTCATAGACCTGCCGGATCAGGCGCTCCTGCGAGGCCGCGCTCGGCGCGGTGATGCCGTTGGTGGTGCCGTCCTGATTGATGCCGGAAGCGGCGATCACCCCGAGTACGGTGTCACCATCGGCGAGTGCATCGGACAAGGGACGGAGCAGCACGGCGCCCACCGCCTCGCCGGGCACGATGCCATCCGCACCGGCACCGAAGGCGGCGCAATGGCCGGAGGGCGACAGCATCTGCGCCGCATTGGCATAGCGAAAGAACCGCGGCGAGCACTGCACGAAGACGCCGCCGGCGAGCGCCATCTCGCACTCGCCGTTGCGGATCGCCTGACAGGCCAGGTGCAGGGCGACGAGGGAACTGGAGCAGGCGGTATCGACCGCGACGGCCGGACCCTTCAGATCGAGCCAGTAGGAAATCCGTGCCGGGATCAGGGAGGTGGTATTGCCCCAGAACGCCTGTCCCGGCGGTTGTTCGGTGAAGAGTTCCTGATAGTCGCCATGGGCGCAGCCGACAAAGACGCCGCAGCGGCGGCCGATCATGTCGTCGCCCGCATGGCCGGCATTTTCCAGGGTCTTCCAGGCTTCCTCCAGGAACAGCCGCTGCTGCGGATCCATGTAGGTGGCCTCGAGGCCGGAGATGCCGAAGAAGACCGGATCGAACCGATCGATGCCGTCCAGGAAACTGCCGTGGCGGCCATAGCTACCCGGTTCCGCGCTTTCATAGAACGGCGTCAGATCGAACCGGCTGACCGGCTCCACCAGATCGTCGCCGGCCGCCAGATGGGTCCAGAGTTCATCGATGGTTTCCGATTTGGCAAAGCGGCCGCTGGCGCCGACGATGGCGATGGGTTCATGACCATTGCCCGGCCGGGAAGGCTTCGGTTGCGGGACCGGTTCGGGCGAGGTCTTTGCCGGTGCGGCCGGGGCTTCGGCGGGCGTGGCCTGCAAATCAGCGACCGCCTGCGGGAAGTCGGTCGTCAGGTAACCTTCCAGCTGGACGACATTGGTGAAATCGAACAGGGCGGTCTGATCGAGATCGATGCCGAGCGCCTTGCGCAGGCGGTGGACGAGTTCGGCGCCAAGGATCGAATCCAGTCCGTAATCGGCAAAGCTCCGCTCCACGTCGATGGCCGACGGCGCGACATTGAGCGTTTCGGCAAGGGCGGTCAGCAGGATCGCGCGCAGCGGCACTTCGGAAGACGGACGCACCAGACCGGCCGGCGCTTCGGTGACGACCGGACCGGGATCATTCGCAACGGCCTTGACCGCAGCCGCCATGGGCGAAGTTGCCTGCGTTGCCGCGGAACCTTCGGCACGCGCGGCGATGATCTGCTGGCCGAGCGAAAGTTCCGGCGCAGACGAACCCGCGATCCAGGCGAAGCCGGTCTGCTCCAGCGCGCGACGCCAGCTATTGGGCGTCAGCGACGGAGTCCCCGGGATGCGGCGGTCCGGGTCGGTGAACCGCCACCAGCCTTCCAGCAGGCCGAAGGTCACATGGGTGAAGAAGGTCGGCTTGCTGGTCTCGTTCATCAGCAGCACGCCGCCCGGCGCCATCGTTTCGCGGACCCGCGCCAGGGTGCGCTCGATATCTGCCGTCGCATGCAGGACGTTGGCGGCGATCACCAGATCGTAGCGGCCCGGCTCGACCTGCTGGTCTTCAAGCGGCTTTTCGACATCGAACAGAGCGGTGGTCAGTCCGGATATTTTGTCGGCGTAGGAGCGCTCCGCGTGGATCAGGAAGGCCCGCGACACGTCGGTGTAGAGATATTCCGCGATCCGGTCCGCATGCGTACGCAGCGCCTCGAAGACCGGCTCGCTGGTGCCGCCGGTGCCGGCGCCGATTTCCAGAATGCGCAGCTTGCCGTGTGCAGGCGTCCAGTCAGCGACGACCTGTGCCGCGGCTGCCGCAACCGTCCGGCTGAAGCGGGCGGCGACGGCGTTTTCCTTGTAGACCGCCTCGACCAGTGTCTGGCGGCCGTCGGGAAAGAGCACGTTCGTCGCGCGGCGGTGTCCGGTCAGAATCTCCGGCAGGGCGCGCAGAGCCGTTTCCGCGAGTTCCATCTGCGCCAGAGACTGGCCGGCCTGTTTCTGCGCCTGCCATGCCGCCCACGCGTCTTCGCTCGTTTTTGAGGCGTCGCGGTCTTGCGCGTCGAGCAGGGCCTTCGCCGCCTCCAGCCACGGCCAGAAGGTGGAAATGACCTCGGTCTCCTGGATCTCGTTCAAGACCGCCCGAATAACACGCGCAACCGCCGTTTCCAGCGTATCCTGTTCGGCCAGCAGCGCGGCATCGCCGGCAGGTGTCTCAACCGCCTGCCTCAGGCCAACGCTTTCTGCATTGGTCCGCAGCCCGCCGCGCAGCTCCGCCGGGATCCAGTACTGGGTCCGCTCGAACGGATAGGTCGGCAGGGAAACGATCCACGCAGAATGCTTACGCGGCAGCGCGTGCCAGGCAACGTCGACACCCTCGACCCAGAGTCGAAGCACGGTTTCGAGACGGTCGGTCTCCCACGCTCGTGCGACCACTTCCGCGATGACCTCATCATCGCTCAAGGAGGAAAGCACGCCGCGTTTGCCATGGGGCTGGCTGACGAAGACCGGCAGGTCTCGCTCGTCCCCGGCAATCCAGGCTTTCAGGATATCCGCAAGCTCTCCGGTGTCGCGTGCAAGAATGCCCAACCGGCAATCCATCGCCTCGCGGCCGACCTGAAGCGTGTAGCCGATGTCGGCGAGATCAAGCGCAGCAGTCGGCTGTGCGCCCTGCCCACCATTCGCGCAAAGGAGTGACGCCAATACCTTCACCGTTTCGGCCAACTCGAAATCCACCGGATGAAGTGAAGACCCGAATGTCGCTTCAATCCAACGCCCAAGAGCCAGAATGTGAGACGCATCTACCCCGAGCGCGTCGAAACTTTCCTCCGGATCGATGTCGCCGGGATCGACATCCAGAAGGCTGCCGAGCTTCGTACAGAGGTTAGATGTGACCGCAGCCAGGTCCGGCGCACTGTCCGGCTGCTCCGCCGGTCCGGCCTTGCGCAGGTCGGCGAGCAACCGTTCGGCAGCGTCCTTGAGGCGGGCGCCATCGCGGGCCGAAAGGATGATGGCTTCCGGTCCGGTTCCGGCCCTGCCGGACCTGCCACCAGCCTCCGGTTCGCTCCATTCCTCCAGGATCACATGCGCATTGGCACCGCCGGCGCCGAAGGACGATATGCCCGCGCGGCGCGGTCCGTCAGAAACCCACGCGGCCGCATCGCGCTGCAGGGTGAATGGGGATTTCGCCAGATCGATGTTCGGATTTGTCCGTTCCCCATGCAGGCTCGGCACCAGCGTGCGGTGCTTCATCTGCAGGACGGCCTTGGTCAGTCCGGCGATGCCGGCAGCCGCTTCCAGATGGCCGATTCCTGACTTCACCGAGCCGAGCGCGCAGAAGCCGGTGTCGGTGGTGTCCGACGCAAAGGCCTGGGTCAGGCCGTCGACCTCGATCGGATCACCGAGATCGGTCCCGGTGCCATGGGCCTCGATACAGCCGAGATCGCGGGCGCTCAGACCGGCCTGGTCGAGGGCAGCGCGCACCACGTCCCGTTGGGCCGCCGGACTGGGTACCGTATAACCATTTGTGCGGCCGCCGTGATTGACCGCGCTAGCCCTGATCAGCGCATGGATCCGGTCGCCGTCGGCAAGGGCACGGGACAGAGGCTTGAGCAGGACGCAGCCGACGCCTTCGCCGGGCACGAAGCCGTCAGCCCCCTCGCCGAAGCTGCGACATTTGCCGGACGGGCTCAGCATATGGGCCGCGCTCAGTTCCGCATAATTCGCCGGATGCAGATAGAGATTGACGCCGCCGGCAATCGCCATGGCGCAGCTTCCGGCACGCAGATGTTCACAGGCCTCGTGGATCGCCGTCAGCGACGAGGAACACATGGTGTCGACCGGCAGGCTCGGGCCGGACAAATCGAGGATATGCGACACCCGGTTGGCCATGCCGGCGAAGGAGGTAGACGGCCGCACCCGCGCCCCGCCCTCGGTCGTAAACGGACCGTAGAGCGCATAGCCCGTCTTGGTGACCCCGGCAAAGACGCCGACCCGGGCGCCGCCGTGCTCGGTGCCGGCGGATGCCTTGAGGCGGTCTCTGGTGTAGCCGGCATCTTCCAGTGCCTGCCAGGCGCTCGTCAGGAACAGCCGCTCCTGCGGGTCCATGGCCGCCGCGTCCCGGGGCGACAGCTTGAAGAACAGGGGATCGAAATCGGCGAAGCCCTCCAGGAAAGCGCCCCACTTCGAGTAGCTCTTGCCCTGCGCCACCGCCTCGTCCGGATCCGGCTCGAAAAAGCCGTCCAGGGACCAGCGGTCTTCCGGGATCCCGCGCACCGCGTCATGGCCGGCAAGCAGGTTGTCCCAGAAGGCGTCAAGATCCGGTGCGTCCGGGTAGGTGCCGCTCATGCCGATGATGGCAATCGGTTCGTCCTGCGCGGGGTGCTGGGATCTTTGCACGACCGCATTGGAGGCGGAGGCCTGAGCGGGGTTTGGCTCGACCGGTGCGGCAGCAGTTTCCGATATCCCGGTCCATTCCGCGCAAGCCGACGGCTGGGTTTCGACCAGATAATCGCTCACGGCCGCAAGGGTGCGGTGGCGGAAGAACAGGGTCTTGGGCAGATCCCGGAAAATGTCTCCGAGCTCGTTGTTGAGCCGGGTGATCATCAGGGAGTCGATGCCGTAGTCTTCAAGCGGCGCCTGCGGATCGATGGCCTCGGAGGCCATGCCGCTGATGTGGCCGAACAACGCGCTCAGCTTCGATCGCGTTTTGGCCGTCAGCGCTGCGGAAAGGACCGTTGCATGCGTTGCCTCAACCGCCGGCGGCTGGACCTGCGGTTTCGCGGCGGTGTCCAACGGATCTGCCGCGAAGAACTGCCGGATCCGCATTTGCTCACCCGCAACCACGGCAATCTGTGAGGCTTGAGCACCGAGACACAAGTGCAGAGCCTCGAGACCAGCGGCGGTCTGCAAGGGCCGCTGGCCCATCCTGCGGAACAGCGCTTCTTTCGTCGCTTCATCGACACGCATGCCGCCGTCCTGCCAGAGCGGCCAGTCGATGGATTTGATGGCTCCGCCGGAGGAACGCGCCAAGGCATCGAGAAAACCGTTGGCGGCCGCATAGTCGGCCTGCCCCGGATTGCCGAATGGTCCGGCAAGGGAGGAGAACAGGATCAGGCAATCGAGGTCGATCCCGGCGCAGGCCTCGCGCTGGGCAATCGCGCCGGCCACTTTCGGTGCAAGCACCGCCTGTAGGTCCTCGTTCGATTTGCCGGCTAAAAATCCGTCGCGCAAGGTGCCGGCGCAATGGATCACGCCGGTGAGACCGCCGTGCACTTCGACGATGTGTCCGACCAATGCCTTGACCGCTGCCGCATCGGCCATATCGACCTGACGATAGGCCGTCACAGCACCAAGCTCGCGCAGGCTCTTTAAGAAGTCTTGCCGGTCATCATCCAGCGGCTTCGACCCGGTCAGCACCAGCACCGCGCCCTTTGCGGTCCGGGCGATATCCTCGGCAACGAGACGGCCAAGACCGCCCATGCCACCGGCGATCAGATAGACGCCGCCGTCGCGCCAGCGGTGTTGCGGCGCGCTGTCGGCTAGTTCCCGCCAAGTGCGGATTGTGCGCTGGCCGTTCTGATACCGGCTGTGGGTTCCGCCGAGTGCACAGGCTTCGGCCAATAGCCATTCAGCCACCGTTTCGGGGCTGGCAGCTGAGGGGACCTCGACCATCTGAACTTTTATGCGCGGTTCTTCCTGGGAGGCGGTCATCAGCATGCCGAACAGGCCGGCATAGAGAGCGCCTTCGCCATCAGCAGGAACGGCGAGCTGGATCAGGAGATCATCGCGGCTCGGCGACGCCATCTCCCCTTGCAGCAGTTCCAGAAGCTGGCGGGCCGCATCCGCATAAGTCTCGCCGATTCCCTGCCCGGCCGGCGCGAGATGGACGTTTTTCGCGCCCTGACCCTCGTCAATGCGAACGCCGCAGCCGACGGCAAGCCGGCGTCCGGCAAACGGCTGAACGCTCGCTTCGGCCGGAACCCAGTGGGCAGCAAACAGCATCCGGTCCCGTTCGGTCTGCGCCGGTTTGACAGTCGGCAGCCAGAAGCGGGTCGGGGCGAAGCTGTGGGGTGCAAGCGGGTGCCTGGCCGCGCCGCTGGGCGCATCGTAGCTTTCCAGGACCACATGGGCATTGGTGCCGCCGAAGCCGAAGCTGCTCACGCCGGCGCGGCGCGGGCTTGTTGTGCTGCCGGCCGGCCAGGGCTCGCGTGCGGTCAAGATCCGGAACGGACTGCCGTCCAGTTCGATATGCGGATTGAGCGGGGTGCTGTACAGGGTCGGCGGCAGTTCGTTCCGGCGCATGGCCATCAAGATCTTGATGACCCCGGCAAGCCCGGCCGCCGCCTCCAGATGGCCGATACTCGACTTGACCGTGCCGAGGCCGATGGTCGGTGCGGGCACCCGTTCGGTTCCGTTCAATTCCGCATAGGCCCGGCGCAGGCCGTTGATTTCGACCGGATCGCCGAGTTCGGTGCCGGTGCCATGGGCCTCGATATAGGAAACTGTGCCCGGATCGATGCCGCACATGGCCTCGACGATCAATTGCGCCTGGGCCTTGGCATTGGGTGCGGTCAGCGCGCCGGAGCGGCCGCCATGGTTTTCCGCGCCGCCCGCGATCACGCCCAGGATCCGGTCGCCGTCGCGCTCCGCATCCGCCAGGCGCTTCAGGAGCAGAACCGCCACGCCTTCGCCCCGGGCATAGCCGTCGGCGGCACTGCCGAAGGTATGGCAATGGCCGGTCGGCGACAGCATGCCTGCCTGATGGGGACCCTCGAAACCTTCCAGAGACAGGCAGAGATTCACACCACCGACCAGGGCCGCCGAGCATTGGCCGGCGCGCAGCGCATCACGGGCGCGCAAGAGGGCGACCAGCGAGCTGGAACAGGCGGTGTCTATCGACTGGCTCGGGCCGTTGAGATTGAACTGGTGCGACAAGCGGTTCGCGGCCATGGCGAGCGAATTGCCGGTGGCGACATAGCCGTCCGTGGCGAGACCTTCGGCGCACCACAGGTCGGCATAGTCGAGCGAGGTGATGCCGACGAAGACGCCGGTCCTGCGCGGCAGGTCCTCCGGCGTGTAGCCGGCATCCTCCAGCGCGCGCCAGGCGGTTTCCAAGAGCAGGCGCTGCTGCGGGTCCATCCGCTCCGCCTCGACCGGGGAGACCCTGAAGAAGGCGGCATCGAACCGGTCGACATCCTCCATAAAACCGCCATGCCCGAAAAACCCGGCCTTGCGGATGCGCTCGGCATAGGCCGGCGAATAGCGCTCCAGCGGCAGGACGGAGGTGAGGTCCCGCCCGGCAAGGAGATTGTCGAAGAAGGTGTCCACATCGGGGCTTTGAGGGAAGCGCCCGGCCATGCCGATGATCGCGATTCGGTCATCTTCGGACCCTTCGCTTCGCTTCGGTGCAGGAGCCTCCACCGGATCGGGCAAAGGTGGTGAGGACACCACATCCGCCATGCCTTGCGCCGGCATTGCCGGGGCCGGAGCGACATCTGTCTTTGTCGTCTGTGGCACGACGCCGTGGCGTTTCACAAGGTGCTCGGCCAGGGCCTCGATATGCTCGCATTCGAAAAAGATCGCCGGCGACAGGTCGATGCCATAGGCCGCGCCGATGTCATTGGCATAACGGGTCAGCGAGATGGAATCGAAGCCGAGGTCGTGGAAAGCCTCGCGCGCACCCAGATCGGAGGCTGCGAATTTCAGGATCGCTGCAGCCTTCTCGCGAAGGTCCTGCTGGAGCTGCTCGGACACGTTGTCCGGGGTCGACGTTTTGGAACGCGTTTCATCGGGTCGTGCGGCCGCCTGCCCGCCGAACACGATACCAGACATGACCGCCACCACCCGGCTAGTGCTGTTCAGGAAGAACAGGCTGAAACGGCCATCCGCGTCGGGTCGGCAGAGGACATCGGTGATATCGCCGCCGGCAAGCTCGGCACTTTCGATGGCGTGGATCGTGTGGTCTGCCAGATCGGGAGCGGCGAGCAGCAGGGCCTCGTAGGCTGCGCCCAGCGCGGTTGCGGAACAGAAGGTGTTCTTCTTGAAGAAATCCTGCTGCGGCGGATCCTTGCGCAGGCTGCACAGCACTCCGCCATCGGTCAGACGCCAGGCCTGATCGATGCTTTCCAGATAGGGGCCGAAGGCAAGCCGCCGGGCTTTCAGCGTTTCGTAGACCGCCTTGCTGTCCAGCTGCTCGGAGGCACCGCGGCGCAAGGCGTCCAGATCAATGGTCTGCTCCGTCCGTCCTGCCGCTTCGGCCACGGTTGCCCGGAACCATGATAACCGCTCATCTGCCTGTGAGACGGTCTCGACACGAACGGTACCGCCATCTGCTCCCGGCTCCACCGCGATTTCGAGTTCTTTGACTTCAAGCCAGTTCGGGCTTGCACAGACCTGCAAATCCCGAACAACGGGATGCTCCGCCACACTGGCAATGCGTGCGGCGGCGGCGGCGATTTCAGTGGCCACGGTCGGCAGGACGGTTTCCCGTCCGCCATCGGCAAAGACGTAGTCGCGCAGTTCCTTCAGGTGGATGGCCGTCGTGTAGCGCAGGCCGGTCACGTCGGAGCGGTTGAGGCCGATGAAGGGATGGAGTTTCGAGCGCGCGCCGATCGGATTGACCACCGAAGGCGCGTCCGGTTCCTCCTGGTACCAGCAGCGGATCTTTTCGAACGGATAGGCCGGCAGTGACACCCGGCGCAGGTCACGGGCCTTGTTGAGCACATCCCAGTCGACCAATGCACCGGCACACCATGCAGAAGCGACCAAATCCAGCCTGCGGGCCATACAATCGGCAAGCAGCGCGTCACGATCTTCCGGCGGATCGCAGTCGAGGATCGACGGTGTGTAGACCATGGCGGGCGCGCACTCGCCGTCCGCCAGGAAGGTGTCGATAGCGGCAAGCGCCTCTGCCTTGTCCTTGACGACCAGCGCCAGACGGCAGGTGAGTTCGTTCCGGCCGGTCTGGAGTGTGTAGGCGATATCTGCGAGCCGGTCGTCCGGATGACCTTTCAGATACGCGCTGAACCTTTGCAGGACTGTGCGCAGGCGGTCCGGGGTCAGCGCGGAGAACACCAGCAGGTCCGGTTCGTCCCGCTCGGCAGGGCGTACAGGCGCCCGGCATTCCTCGATGATGATGTGGGAGTTCATGCCCCCCGCACCGATCGAGGTCACGCCGGCGCGCCGGGGCAGGTCCCGTCCGGTCTCGTCCTTCAGCGGTGTCCAGGGCGACAGCTCGCGCTGGACATAGAAGGGCGAGGTTGCAAACGGGATATCCGGATTGAGGGTTTCGGCATGGAGCGACGGGGCGAGCTGGCCGTGCTTCAGCTGGGCGAGCACCTTGACGATGCCGGCTAGGCCCGATGCGCCGAGCAGATGGGCGACATTGCTCTTGACCGTTCCGATCGGACAGGTCTGCACCGCGTCGGTGTGCTTGCGGAACACCTGGGTCAGGGCCTTGACCTCGATCGGGTCGCCCAGCGCCGTTCCGGAGCCGTGGCCTTCGATGTAGCCGATGGTCTTCGGGCTGATGCCCGCGTCGTCCAGGGCCCGCTCGATGGCGACCGCCTGCTGGTTCGGGTTGGGCACGGTGAAGCCGTTGCGCACGCCGGCGTTGCTGATGCCCGAGCCGGTGATCACGCCATAGATATGATCGCCGTCGCGCTCCGCATCGACGAGCGGCTTCAGCACCAGGGCGCCGACGCCCTCGCCCAGGATCGTGCCTTCCGCGCCCAGGCCGTAGCCGCGGATGACATCGGCGGACTTGGTGGTGAAATGCTCCTGGGAGGTGGCGATCAGTTTCTGCGGATGGAGGAGCAGGCTGACCCCGCCGGCGAGCGCCATCTTGCAGCGACCCGCGCGCAGCATGTGCACCGCCTCGTGCACGCAGGTGGACGCGGCGGAACACATGGTATCGAGGAAATAGGACGGCCCGGTGAAGCCGTAATAATAGGAGACCATGTTCGGCACGGTACCGGTGTAGCTGCCGCTTGCCAGCGAACCGCGCATCAGCATGTTCTGGAAGCCGTAGAGGTCGTACTCGTTGGTCATCGAGCCGACGATCACCGCCACGTCGCCGCCAGTGCGCCGGGCCATGGTCTCGCGGGAATAGCCGGCATCCTCGAAAGCCTCGACGCTGGCCTGCAGGAACAGCCGCACCTCCGGCGACATCAGTTCGGCTTCGGCCTGGGAGATGCGGAAGTAGCGCGGGTCGAACTTGTCGATATCTTTGAGGAAGGCGCCAGTCTTGACCACCGTCTTGCCGAGCACGTCCCGCTCGCCGTGATGGAGCGCGCCGTTGTCCCAGCGCTCAGAAGGGACCGGTTCGAACCCGTCGATTCCTTCCGACAGCATGTTCCAGAAGGCGTCCTGATCATCGGCTTTGGAGACATGCAGCGACAGGCCGACGATGGCGATGTCATGCCCGTCGTCCCGTGCCGGTTCGGCGGCCTGTTGGCGTTCTTCCCGCACCGGCGCGGATGACACCATATCGACCGGGCGGGCCTCCATGGCAGCGGTCTTTTGAGCCGGGGGCGGAGATGTCTCCTCTGCGACGACGGCAGGTTCGTCTTCGGCAAAAAGACTCAGAAGCGCCGGCTTGTGTTCGGCGACCAGATGCTCCGCCACGCCGTCGAGATCGACATATTCGAAGAACAGGGTCTTCGACAGCGGCCCCAGTGCTTCTTCCAGCCGGTTGGTACTCTCGACGATGGCGATGGAGTCGAGGCCGTATTCCTCCAGCTTGCGGTTGGCGCGGATGCGGACGGCATCCATTTCCAGAACGTCGGCGAGGATCTCGCGGATATAACCGACGGTCTTCCGTTTCAGCTCTGCCTCGTCGATTCCGGCTGCGGCAGGCGTGTCTGCGGTTTGTTCCGGTGCAGTATCGGCCGGTTCCTCCTCCGGACTTTCGCCGAAGCCGGCAAGGACCGCATCGATCCGGTCCAGATCGCCGTGGAGCACGGTGCTCCGCGGCGAGCCGTTGCCGGTGAGAACGGTTTCCAGTGCGGCGAGACCTGCCTCGGTCGGAAGCGGCGTCAGGCCGAGGCGGCGTTTCATGGCCTCAAGCGTCGCCATGTCGACCGACATGCCGCCTTCGCTCCACAGCGGCCAGGCGACGGAGATCGTCCTGCCCCTGCGCTTGCCCTTGGCGACGTCCGCGCTGCGGGTTTCGGCAAAGGCATCTAGGAAGGCATTGGCGGCGGCATAGGCGGCCTGCCCGGCATTGCCGAAGACGGACGCAATCGACGAGCAGAGCACGAAGAAATCGAGCGGCTGATCCTGCGTCGCCCGGTCCAGATTGACCGTGCCGGCGACCTTCGGCGCGAAGACCCCGGTGGCCCTCGCCGCGTCCTGAGTCAAGATATAGCCGTCGTCCAGCACACCGGCCGTATGGATGATGCCCTTGAGCGGTCCCTGCTCCCGTGCGATCCGGGCGGAGACGTCTTCCACCTCTTCCGGATTTGCAATATCGCAGGCGGCATAGACCACGTCCGCGCCTCGTTCGCGCAAGGCCTCCAGCCGGATCTGCCTGTCACGTTCGGGGACCTCCCGCCGTCCGGTCAGCACCAGTTTGCGCGCGCCTTTGGTAACCAGCCAGTCGGCGAAGATCAGGCCGAGGCCGCCGAGGCCTCCAGTGATCCAGTAAACTCCGTCCGGATCGATGCTGAAGGGCTCCGGCTCGGCCAGGGACGTTTCCGAAACGGGCATCCAGGCCTGGCGCATGCCGGCGGCGGTGTAGCGCAGTTCCGCCGTCGTGTCGCGCGCGCGGGCTTCGGCCAGGGCGATGGAGCCTAACCGATCCGGTGTGGCGTCACCGGAGAGCGTAATGACCCGGCCGCTGATTTTCGGATTTTCAATCGCCGCCGTTTTCAGGAGCCCGGCCAAAGGCGCAACGGCCGGGACGGAAACCGCATCCGTTGCCAGAACGAGAAGGCGGACCGGCGCGGCCGGGCGTGAGCGCAGGATGTCGGCGACGATCCCGTGAGCAGCCATGAAAAGAGTTTCCGCGGCCTCGGCGATCCCGTTTTCCGAAACATCCGGGAGACGGTCGACGCGCCAGCCGGTGCGCTCGCCAATTACCTTTGCGGTTTCGGCATTGGCGCCTGCGAGCAGGATGTGAGTCTGCCCGGTTGATCCACCTACCTTGAGTTGAAGCGGTACTTCCTGCCAGTCGCCGTCGGTGACGACCAGAGACAGGGACGGGTCTGCAGCGTCCTCGGCCTGCCCTCCGGTAACCTCCACGTTCGGCTTCAGAACCCGCAGGGCAAGGTCGTGAAAGGCAGCTTTTTGGGTACCGTTCTTGTCATAGAGGTCGATATCGAGATGGCGCATCGGTGCGCCCGGTGCGGCGCTCGAGGTCAGGCGCACATGCGCCCACATGACCGGTTCGCAGGCTCCAAGGACTTCGATGCGCCGGCAGGAGAACGGCACGGCCGCCCCGGACGGTGCGTCGTCGCCGATTGCGATCCAGGCCTGGATGGCGGCGTCGAGCAGCACCGGATGCAGCGGCATCGCGTCCAGCGAACCAAGCAGACGGCGGGGCAGCTTCAACTGGGCCAAGGCCTCGCTTTCGCCGCGATAGATCTGTGCCAACGCGCGGAAGGACGGTCCGTGATCGACACCGCTTGTCCGGAGACGATCGTAACAGGTCTGCGGCTCCACCCGCACGGACATACGCGATTTCAGCTCGTCCAGGTTCACAGCAACCGGTTGCGTCTCAGACAAGGGAAGAAGCGTCCCTTGCGCGTTCGGCACATTGGAAGCGCGGTCGCCAGGCTCGTCAGCCGTCCAGATCGAAAACCCGATCCGGTCCGGTTCGCGACGCTGGAGATTGGTTTCAACCTTAATCGCGCGCCGGTCCATGATCCTGATCGGTTTGCTCCAGACCACGTCGTCAATCGCAAAGACGGGCGATTGCAGGCCGCCGGTGCCCTCTGCTGCCGCGCGCGCCATTTCCAGGCAGGCGACGCCGGGCAGCACCTGCACGCCGCCGACATGGTGATCATAGAGAACGAATTCGTCACCGGTCAGGCGGGTCGTAAAGCTACAGCCGTCAAAACCGGACGTGTTCCGATGCAGGAGCGGATGGGGAACCGGCTTCTGGTCCTTGACCCCGAGCGACAGGTCCATCCAGTGGCGTTCCCGTTCGAACGGATAGACCGGAGCATGGATGCGGCTGCCTTCGGCTTTGCCGCCGGTCGACCAGTCCACATCTTCGCCCGCGATCCAACGGCGGGCCAGTTTCACTTCCTTAGCCGACTCACAACCTTCGGCGCCGTCAATTCCTTTCGGGAAAAGACAACCGGTGAAGCTTTCGCCGATCAGACAGGCGCGCAGCGCATCGGCGAAGTCTTCGAGGGATCGGACAAGAAAGGCGCAGCGCGCTTCGAGCGGTTCGCGCGCGACCTGATAGGTCCACGCGATGTCGGCAAGGGAGATACCGTTTTCATCGGCCTGTTCGACGAAACGCAGCAGCCTTGCCGCATATTCAGACAGGCGTGCCTCGCTCGTCGCAGACAGGGGAACCACTTGGAGGGGCGTCTCCGCTTCAACCGCTACGGGCTTTCGGACGGGCGGCTCTTCCAGCACGACATGGCCGTTGCTGCCACCGAAGCCGAAGGAACTGACGCAGGCCCGTCTTGGACGGCTTTGTTCGTGCGGCCAGTCGGTCGTTTCCGACTGGATACGGAACGGTGTTCCCGACAGGTCGATCAGCCGGTTCAGCTCCTTGAAGCCGACATTCGCCGGCAGGCGATCATGCTTCAGGGCCGCTAGAACCTTGACGATCCCGGCCACCCCGGCCGCGCCTTCCAGATGGCCGATATTGGTCTTGACCGAGCCGATGCCGCAGCTTTCGCCTGTGAAGGAGACCCCGTTTTCCTCAGCCAAGGTCGCGAAGGCCTGCTTGAGGCCGGAAATCTCGATCGGGTCGCCGAGCGGCGTGCCCGGGCCATGGGCCTCGACGTAATCGATGCTGTCCGGGCTCACGCCGGCTTCCCGGTGCACTTCCGTAATCAGCTTCGCCTGGGCGAGAGGATTGGTCACCGTCAGCGAGTTGGTGCGGCCGCCGTGATTGATGCCGATGCCGCGGATGATTCCGTGGATCGGATCGCCGTCCGCCTGCGCGCGCGACAGGCGTTTCAGCAACAGGACGGCGCCGCCCTCGCCGCGCACATAACCATCGGCGGCGTCATCGAACGCCTTGCCCTTGCCGTCCTTGGACAGCATGCCCGCCTTGGAGAAGGCAACGAAATGGTTGGGCGACCAGATGAGGTTGACCCCGCCGGCAAGCGCCAGGTCGCAGGTCCCGTCCTGTAACGCCCTGACTGCCTCGTAGAGCGAGGTCATGGACGCGGCGCAGGCCGTATCGTTGGTGATGCTCGGTCCCTGGAAATCGAAGAAATGGGACACCCGGTTGGCGATGATCGAAAAAGCGATCCCCGTCGGGGTATAGGCGTCCACCTGCGCCAGATGCTTTTCCAGAAGCTCGGCGTAGTCCCAGTGGCACACGCCCATGTAGACGCCGGTGCGGCTGCCTGCGAGATCGGAGGCCCGGTAGCCGGCATCCTCGATGGCATGCCAGGCCATTTCGAGCGCGAACCGCTGCTGCGGGTCCATCCAGGCCACCTCGCGCGGGGAAATGCCGAAGAAACCGGCGTCAAAGCAGTCCGCATCCTCGACGAAGCCGCCCCAGATGCTGTTGGTCCTGTTGCCCTTGGCCGGGTCCCCCATCAGAGCCGCAGCATCCCAGCGGTCGGCCGGGACTTCGGAAATCAGGGAGCGTTCGGCGACCAGATGCTCCCAGAATGCGTCGAGACCGTCGGCGCCGGGCAAACGCATGCCGAGGCCGATGATGGCAACCGGTTCCCGTGCTCCTCCCCTGGCCATGACCGGTCTCCCCTACCCGACCATGACCGACAGGCGGCGGTTCAACATCTCCGCCGTCTGCTCGAGCAGGGTGAGCCCGATGTCATCCACATGCCGTGCCCGCCACGGTTCCAGTCGGGTGCCAGAAGCCCACTGGTTGAAGGCCCCAAGGGCGGGACCGCAGTGAACCTGGAAATCCACCTTGTGCTCGATGTCGCCGTTCAGCGCCCATTCGGAGGTGTCGCGGAAGTAGCGCCGGAAGACCAGCGCCATGCGGTGCTTGGGCATTTTTTCCGCGCGTTCGATTTCGGACGCCGGATAGATGCGGGCCACATCGGCGAAGACCTCGTCGAAACTGCGGCCGAAATAGCGCTCCTCGATCTGCTTGCGCAATTTTGGCTCGATCGCCTCCAGTCCCTCGTGCTGGCGGTAAAGGGCGACCAGCCGTTCGGCACGGGAGGGGAAAAAAACGCCCTTCTTCAAGACCTGCACCTTCGAGCCCAGCTCGAACATCTCGCCGGACGGGGCATAGGCCGTGTCATAGACGTTGATGCCTTCCAGCATGTCCTTGACCGCGTCGCTGGTTCCGGCTTCCACCGTGCACTGGTTGATCGATCCGGTGACGATGAAATCCGCACCGAGCACGAGAACCGCTGCGGCGGCTTCCGGTGTGCCGATGCCGCCGGCAGCGCCGACAAACAGCTTGCCGAACTCCGGAAAACGCTGTTCCGCCTCGTCCCGCAGCTTCAGGATCGGCGGGATCAGGGCGAAGGGCATGCCTTGATCGGTATGGCCGCCGGAATCCGATTCCACACAGACCGCATCGGCCATCGGCACACTACGCAGCAGATCCGCCTCGTCTTCGGTGATCCTACGCGTCTGCAAAAGCTTGGCAATGACAGGCTCAGGCGCGGCACTCAGAAACTGGGCGGCAACGTCGGGTCGGGAGACTTTGGCAATGACCCTGTTCGCCGCTCGGACCTTGCCCCCTTCCCGCTGGAGCCCTTTCGCCCGGTAGCGGACCAGAGCAGGCGTGACTTCCATGAAGGCAGAGGCCTCGACAGCGGTCACACCTTCTTCGAGAAGCACGTCGGTCAGGTCGTCCTCAAGGCGGGGGCGGTTGAGATGGGCGATGAAATTGACGCCGAAAGCGGCTCCGTCCGGGATTTGCGAACGGATCTTGCGGATGGCTGCCTGCGTCTCGGAGACCGGCAGGCCGGCTGCGCCGAAGAAGCCGAGCAATCCGGCGCGCGCCATGCGAATGACGATGTCCGTGGAGGCAATGCCCCGGTACATGGCGCCGCTGACATAGGGGTAGCGCAGGCCGAACAGGTCACAGAAGGCGCGGGAGCCCAGGTTTCCCATGGAAAACCGCCCGAAGCCGGACGTGGTGCCATTGGCCCTGGTGACCGGCATCTCATCGGCGGCAGGCGTGTCCGGCAGCTGTTCCTCAAGGACTTTCTTCTGCAAGGCCTCGCGGCGCGCAGTCTCTTCGGCCTCCAGCACGGCGGCCTCGAGCGGGCCGGCTTCCAGTTCGGTGCGCTTGAACATGGGCCGCACGATCGGTGGGCCACCGGGTCCTATCTCTAACGTGTCGGCGAAGGACACGCCCTTGGCCAGAAGATAGCACAGGCTTTCCGACCAGCGCACCGGCGCGGTGATCTGCTCTACTATCCGTTGTCGGATCTCCGCGTCCTCATGCGGTCGGGCGGTAACGTTGGAAATCACCGGCACCTGTTGCCGACCGAATTCCGTATCCGCCACGAATTCGGCGAAACGCGTGCGGGCGTCTTCCATAAAGGGCGTGTGGAACGCGCCGCTGACCGGCAGCACCTTGTAGTGGCTCGCGCCGGCTTCCAGAAACAGGCTTTCGGCGGCAACGACCACCTCCTTGCGGCCGGAGACGACGATCTGTTTGGGCGTATTGAAATTGGCCGGGTAAACGTCGGTGATGTTCTTGGCGCGCAGCAGATCCTGGATGGCCGAAGCCTCCAGGCCGAGAACGGCGGCCATGCCACCGCCGCGGGCCTCCGCCATCAGCGCGCCGCGCTTCTTGACCAGCTTGAGCCCTGCGGTGAAGTCGAGAACACCAGCGGCAAAGAGCGCGACATATTCGGAGACGCTGTGGCCGAGCAGGTAGGCGGGGCGGTCATCGGTGTCTTCCAGATGGGCGAGATACCGGAGTGCATTGACCACGTAGAGCGCTGGCTGGGTGTAATCCGTCCGACTCAGCTTTTCCATCGGACCGTCCCGGCACAGCTCGGCGATGCTGTAGCCAAGGATGGCATCCGCCTGGTTTGTCAGATCCTTGAACCGGGTGAACAGGTCCTGGCCCATGCCAAGTTGCTGTGCACCCTGTCCGGGAAAGATAAAGGTCTTCATCAGGCCTCCAACTCGACCTTATCTTTGATCCATTCGATCCTGCCCAGATCCAGCTTGACCACTCGGTCCGCGACATTCCAGTATTTTTCGTCATGGCTCGTCGCAATCACCAATTTCCCCTGCGCTTTCAGTTCCGGGATGAATGAAGTGTAAAAATAATCGCGAAAATTGACGTCCTGCTCGGCCGACCATTCGTCAAAGACATAGACCGGCCGGTCCTCGACAACCGCAGCAATGAGCGCAAGACGCTTGCGCTGACCTGTCGACAGGTGCAGCTGATTGAAGCGGCCGTCCTCGAAGGTCACCTTGTCGGCCAGTCCCCAGTCAGCGATCAGCCGGTTGACCCGCCCTGGATCGATGTCCTCCACGCCGTAAAGCCGGTCGAACAGATGGAAGTCGACGAAAACGGACGAGAACAGCTCGCGGTAGCCTGCGACCGCCTTGCCGGAAACGGCGGCCTCGTCGACGCCGATCCAGCCGGTCTGAAGCGGATAGAGGCCGGTCATCATCTTCAACGCGGTCGATTTCCCGCTGCCGTTGCCGCCAACGAGAAAGACGACCTCGCCGCGGGTGAGCGTCAGGTCCAGCGGCCCGACGGTATAGGCGTCCGGGTCCTTCGTGTTGTAACTGAACCGGATCCCGTTGAAGGAAATCGTCGAGAAATCCAGGAACGGCCGGGACAGCCGGCGGGCTTCTTCCGGCGTGGTGCTCGTCGCGGCCGACAGTTCACGGTCGACTGTCAGGATCGACTGCAGGCCGACCTCCGCGCGCATGAACATGGGCGACTGGGCCACCGTCTTCGACAGGGTGCCCATGCAGAACAGCAGAACGGGGATCACCTGGAAGATGACGGTCTTGTGGCCCGAGACATATTCGGGAAAGACGAAAACGACGACGCCGAGCATCAGGAAGGTCGCCAGGCTGCCGAGCAGGATCAGCGAAACCCAATGCTCAACGGACCGGACCAGAAGCCGTTCAAGGACATGTGACCGCTTCCGATAGGCGGCGGCGACGGCGTCGCTGCGCTTCGTGTTGAGGCGAAGCTCCTTGCTGCCGTGAATGATATCGCCGATCGCATCCAGCATCTGGGCCTGCATGCGCTCGATCAGCCTCAGGATGTCGCGATACCTTTTGTCGATCGCCTTGTAGCCGAGGACGCCCGCGAAGACCGTCGCCAGAAATACGATGAAACCGACGGGCGACAGATAGAGCAGGTAAAGCAAAGCCATGGTCAGCAGGATCGTCTGCTGAAACGCGTCGATGATCAGCGGGAAGGTGACCGACAGGTGGTTGGTTTCCTTGGCGACCAGATTGAAGAGTCGGCCCCGTCCGAGTTTGTCGGCGATCAGGAGTTCCGTCTTGCGCAGCTTGTCGGCGATTTCCAGACGCTTGCGGTTGAGCAGGTCCTCGATGATCGCCTGAGACCGGATCAGGGCAAACTGGTTGGCGAGATAGTAGAGCGCGAAGGCGCCGAAAAAGACGACCCAGGCGATGGTGCCGGGATGACCGGCCCTGGCGACCTCCTCCGCGACCTTCGTGATCACGACGATCAGCGAGGCATTGGCAAGGCCTGCCACCAGCGTCAGCGCAAGCATGATGCGAAGCTGGCGGGCGTCCGCGCCCTTGATGAAGTCGACCAGAGCCATGGCTATGCCTCCCCGTACGGGAGGATCATGCCGAGATCCAGCGTCACGCGGCGGTCGCAGCAATCCCAGTAGTGATCGTCATGGGTCACGGCGAGCACGGTCTTGCCGCGGGCCTTGAAGTCCGGAAGAATTTCCCGGTAGAAGACGTCCCGGAAGTGGCTGTCCTGGTCGGCCGCCCATTCGTCGAAGAGATAGACTTCCCGGTCCTCCAGCATGGCGACGATCATGGCGAGCCGCTTGCGCTGGCCGGTCGACAGGTCGCTGGTCGTGAAGCGGCCGTTGACGAACCCGACCTTGTCGCTCAGTTCCATCCGCGCGATCAGCCGCTCCACGTCTTCCGGCTCGGCATCGACGATGCCGTAAAGCCTGTCGAACAGGTAGAAGTCGGTAAAGATGCTGGAAAAGATCTCCCGGTATTCCTGCCGGTTTTCGTCGCCGATTTCGACGCCGTCGCACAGGATCCGTCCCTCATCCGGGGTGTAGAGACCACACAGCAGCTTGAGCGCGGTCGACTTGCCGCTGCCGTTGCCCCCGGTCATGAACACGATCTCTCCCCTTCGCAGAGACAGGTTCAGCGGTCCGGCCGAAAAGGTGTTGTTGCCTTCGCCGTCCACATAGCGGAAGGCCGTTCCGGAGAGCTCAATCGCGGAGAAGGAGCGAAACGGCGAGCGTTCCCGAGGCGACGGGCCGACCGGCGGCGGGGCATGCTCGTCGAGGCGTTTTTCCAGCGCGTAGACATGTCCAAGTCCGGATTCGGCACGCCCGACGAGACGCACGACCGACGTTATGGCCGCCATGGGACCGAGCGAAAAGACGGATGCCGCAGTGATCTTGTAGATCGTGTCCGTATAGCCTTCGAAGAACAGGGGCAGCACGAACACCACGACTCCGATCAGCATGTAGAAAAAAGCATTGCTGAACTGCAGAAGGGCCACCCATCGCCCGCCCAATCCGACGACAACTTCTCTCAAGCGGTCCGAAACATCTGCGAAATGGCTGAACAGGGCTTCGTTCTTGTCCGCGTTCAGGCGGATTTCCTGAAAGCCGAGGGTGAAATGCGACAGGGTGTCGAGCATTTCCGCCTCGCGGTAATGCACCTGAGCAATCGACGCCGTCAGTGCCTTTTGCCGCGCCAGAAAGAAATAGAGGCCCAGGGCAAAGAAACCGCCGACCACAACAAAGGAGATGAGCGAAATGGTCGCGATATACAGAAGCAGAAACACCAGCAGAAATGCGCTCTGCGCCGCGCCGATCATCAGCGGCAGGCTTTGGGACAGATGGTCCGTCTCCTGCGCCACGGTCACGTAGATGTCGCCGTGGCCCAGTCGCTCCAGAGCCCGGAGATCGGCCTTCCGGATCTTGTTCACGATGCGCCGGCGCGTCGCCTCCAGGCGCGACTGCACGAAACGGTTGGCCTGATGCAGGGAGGTCCGGTTGGACAGGAGGAAGAAGGTCAGCGTCAGAAGATAGACGACAATCAGCTGCAGCCCCACCTTCTGGCCGATGAGCGTCTGTTCCGCCGCCTGGTTGATCAGGCCGACCAGCCCGGCGTTGCCGAGACCCGACAAACTGGTGATGGTGAAGATAAAACGGCGGCTTGCGGGCGGCCCACCTTTGAGCAGGCGGAGGATGTTCATGCAAAACCTACCATTTTGGCGTGTTCCCCCCGGCAGGCGCCTGCGCGGGCATCCCGCCTTGTCACTACACAGTCCCAATGAAACCACATCGTCCGTCTTGCCGAACCTGACCGCAAGATGGACCGGGCACCATCGTTTTTTCCAGGCTGGCCCGCCGCCAATTGAGACGGCCAATGCTAGTCACCTCACAGGACCCACGCAAGCTGCATCAGGCTTGCATCGACAGGATTACGGGTAAAAACATCACTTTAAAAATCCGTGCGTTACCGCAGCGCGATGGCCTCTGCCGTGTCCTGCTCACGAAATGCTTACCTTAGGTTATTTTTTCCTGTGCCTTTTTCTATTGTCAGGGGAAATTTCCGCACCGGAAGACTGTTCCTCCGCATTCCGATTGGCTACCGTGGCAGGCGAACCGGGCGGATCGCGGCAAGCCGCACGCGACCGTTTTCCTACCGGGCAATGCCCTTCGTCAGACGCAGCCGGAGATCATGAGCAAGATACGCGACTTCATCGAAGAACAGTTTCTGATTGAATTCGACGATACGTTTCCCGAGACCTCCGACCTCTTCAAGGAAGGCGTGATGGACTCCTTCGGCTACATTCAGCTCGTTCGCTTTCTGGAAGAGGAATTCGGCATCAAATTCACCGAACAGGAAATGACCAGCGGCGTCATGGTCAGCCTGACGCAGATCGAAAAGGCCGTGGCGCAGAAAGTTTCCAAGCTTCCAGCAGATTGACCCGGGACAGGCAGTTTCTTCATGTGCGGCATTGCCGGTATCAGTCATCCAACCCTTTCCGCCGGTCCCCTGACCGGCACGATCAGCGACATGCTGGCCTATATCGGCCACCGGGGTCCGGACGGGGCCGGTTATGTGGTCGATGACGGCTTTGCCATGGGAACGGTGCGGCTGGCGATCATGGATCCGGCCTCGGGCGTACAGCCCTTTTGCGATCCAACCGGGCGCTACTGGCTCTGCTACAACGGCGAGATCTACAACTACCTGGAATTGAGTGCCGAACTCGAAGCCCTGGGCTGCCAATTCCATACCCATTGCGACACGGAAGTGGTCCTGAACGCCTGGATCACGTGGGGCCCGGACTGCCTCACCCGGTTCAACGGCGGCTTCGCCTTTGCGCTTTACGACAGCGCAACCGGAGAGGTGTTTCTCGCCCGTGACCGTTTCGGCAAGCGGCCGATGTTTTTTGCCCGTCACGGCGACAGCCTGCTGTTCGCGTCGGAAATGAAAGCCTTCCTGGCGGTTCCGGGCTTTGCCTTCGAGCAGGATCCAGACCAGATTTCCTCCATCCTCGGCCAATGGACGCCCCTGCCGGACCAGTCCGGTTTCAAGGGCATCGAGAGCCTGCCCATGGGCCGCTGGCTTTCCTGGCGCAACGGGTCTGTGAATGTGCACAGCTATGCCGAACTCCGGTTCGACGAAGGCCCGGATGTGGCAACGGAGGCCGATGCACTCGACCTGATCCGGGAGCGACTGACCCGCAGTGTGGAACTGCGCCTGCGCAGTGATGTCGAGGTCGGCGTTTACTTAAGCGGCGGCGTTGATTCCGCGATCGTCGCGGCCCTGGCGGAAGATATCTCGCGCAAGCCGCTATCCACCTTCTCCGTCGAATTCGAGGACGCGGAATTCGACGAATCCGCCGACCAGAGGCTGGTGTCGGCGCATCTCGGAACCCGTCACCATGCACAGCGCATCACCCACGCCGACATCGCCCATGCCATGCCGGACGCGGTCTATCACGCGGAAGTTCCGGCCTTCCGCAGCGCCTTCGTGCCGATGTACCTCCTGTCGAAACGCACGCAGGACGAGGGCATCAAGGTCATCCTCAGCGGCGAAGGCGCCGACGAGGCGTTTCTCGGCTACGACCTCTTCAAGGAAACCCTGCTGCGCCACGCCTGGGACCGATTGCCGGACGATGTCCGCCGCTCCCGGCTGGAACAGCTCTATCCGCATCTGGCCCATTACGGGCCGAAGGATATCGCCGCCGTCACCGGGCTCTATCATCAGTTCTCAAGCGAGAAGATGCCCGGCCTGTTTTCCCATGAACTCAGGTTCCAGAACGGCCAGTTTTCCGCCCGCCTGATGAAAGAGGCCGGCACGCCCTTCAAGGCGATCTCGGATCTCGTGGCCGGGTCTCCCGGTTACGCCGGACTGTCGCCCACGGAAAAGGCCCAGTGGCTGGAATACAAGACACTCCTGCCCGGCTACCTCCTGTCGACCCAGGGCGAGCGTATGAGCCTCGCCCACGGGGTCGAAAACCGTTGCCCGTTCCTGGACCCGGACCTGTTCGCGCTCGCCACATCGGTCAACCTGAAATTCGATGACGGCTTTACCGAAAAGCGCCTGCTGCGCGAGGCTTTCAGGGGCCGGCTGCCGGACCAAATCATCGACAAGCGCAAGTTCCCCTACCGCGCACCGGATGCCGCCGCCTTCGCCGCCCTGCGCCCGGATTACCTGGACCTGGTGCTGAGCGAGGAGGAACTTGGAAAGGTCCCGTTCCTCAATCCGAAATTCGCGCAGCGCCTGGCGAACAAGGTCCTGACCAAGCCGGCAAACGAAATCAGCACCAAGGAAAACCAGACCTTCCTCTACCTGCTGTCGATCTGCCTGTTGCACAGGGCGTTCGTCCGGCGCGAGACCTTACGCACTCCGGCATTGCCGCCGCTGGAAAAGGCCGTCAATCTGGTTCAGGAGCGGGAAAGCCCCAGACAGCGGCGTGACTTGGGCCATATCATCGAAGCGGCAAGGTGAATTGATCCACTCATCTTTCCAGTCCTGACGGCCTTGACCGCCGATGGCGATCATGACGCTGCGGCGCATGCAGTTATCCCCCGATGCTCTTACCGGGCATCATGCAAAGTGGCTTTGCGCGACACAAAGCTTCGGCATCGAAATCAAAATCGCCCTTATACAGTCGCCGCAAGGTATCAATCATCGTATCGAAGGACCGATCCAGAGAAACGCTGGTTTTGTCGGTCGGCGCAATATAGATGGATTTTCCCTCCGGTTGACGCCGTAGATACCCGCTTTCCACGAGGCTGCCGACTTTCCGGTGCAGCGTACTGATCGGAAGATCGAGCACTTCGGCGAGCGCCGAAAGATCGTAGAGCTTGCCCTGAAGCCTGCCTTGCACAACGGTACGGATGATCAGGCAATCAACGGGCTTCCCCCACATTCCGGTTTCCATGGCATAAAAGCGGTTGAGGCATTCGATGATCTGTGACTGCACCTCGGCCCTCACATCGGTGCGCTCACGGTTCGATTGATCCTCCATATCCCCTCCTCTTGGCATCTGCAGAAGCATCTCCTTTCCAGAATGGAAAGGTTGCCGCTTGGCTACAAGGAGCTTTTGGTCGCATCTGGGGGCATGGCGACATGCATAGGAGGAAGATGCTGTCGGCAATTTCATCCATCAACCTGAAATCGGGAGAGCAGATACCGTGCAACAGCATATTCTCGTGGTGGGAGGGGGCATCGGTGGCACGATGACCGCAAACAGTATCGTCAGCAAACTTTACCCCGAGGTATCGACGGGACAAGTGAAGGTTACCCTGCTGTCGGACAGCCCGTGGCACTATTACAAGCCGGCCTTCATGTATGTGGCCTTCGACATGTTCTTCCAGGGCGAGTTGCGCCGCAAACAGCATACGCTCTTGCGGCCCGAGATCGATTTTCAGGTGGACAAGGTGATGTCGTTCGATTTTGCCGGCTCGAAGGTGAAGACGGCCAGCGGCAAGACGGTCGGCTACGATTACATCGTCGTCTCCACCGGTTGCGTTCCCGCGCCCGAGCGGGTCGAGGGCCTGAAGGAAGCGGGCGATTATTTCTATCAATATGACCCTGCCCGCCAACTTTCGGAAAAGCTGCGCAAACTCGAAAAGGGCCGGGTCTTCATCACGGTGAATTTCCCCGAAACGCCGAACGTGCCGCATCAATGCGGCATCGCGCCAATGGAAACCACGCTGATGCTGGACGAGTATCTGCGCCGCAAGGGCGTGCGAAATCAGGTCGAAATCGTCTACACTTATCCAACCGTCTCGCAGCTTCTGAGGAATTGTCTGTTCCTTCAGGAGGAGGTCTGCTCGGTACTGCCTCCGATTTTCGAAGAGCGCGGGATCAAGTATCAGCGTGGCTTCACGCTGGCCAAGGTGGATGCGGAGAAAAAGATCGCCATATCCGCGGAGGGCGAGGAAGCGGATTTCGACATACTTATGTCGACCCCACCGATCCGCGCTGTCGATGCCGTTCTGGAAAGCGGCATATCCGAAGCGGCCAACAACGAGGGCTGGTTGCCGACCAATCGCGACACGCTCCAATTGGACGGCCATCCCAACGCCTATGTGATGGGTGACACGGTGGACCTGCCGATCTCCAAGGCCGGGGGGTCCTGCCACAACCAGTGCCCAGTAATCGCCAACAATATCGCCGGGGACATCCGGCTGGGCCGTACCGTCGATGTCTATGACGGCAAGGTTCAGGCGGTCGCCCAGATGGGTCTCGAGGCAGGAATGCCCCTTTGGTACGACTATGACGAGGATGTGCACCCGACGCCCCCCACCAAGGTAGGCGGGCTGCTGCGCAAGGCCTTTAACCGCGGCATCTACTGGTCAGTCGCGCGCGGCATCGTCTGATCTTTCACTTTCACGCATAGGAGGACACCATGGCGAACCCTACCGCAACCGGAGCGGACACCCCGCTTCTCGAACGTCTCAATCAGGAAAGCGCCTTCGGAGACACGGCGACGGAAGCCGGACTGGTCGATCTGGCCAACAAACTCGCGCCGCTGATCCAGGGACGTCGCTTTCACAATATCGTCGATCTGCTTTCGCTCGCGTCCGATGGCGTGGACATGGCTGATGACGCGATGATCCAGAAGATGATGACGAGCTACGAAGACCTCGTCAGCAATCTCTGGATGCTTTCCAACGCCGCCCGTTTCGCTTCCAATGAGGCGACCCGCCAGCCGGTGCCCTCCCGTCTCGGGCTCTTGCGGGCAGCGGGAGATGAGGATGTCCGTCGGGGACTGAATTTCGCGTTGCAATTCCTCGCAGTGCTGGGGCGACAAACGGCTCCACGTCTCGATGACGCCTAATAAATGACTGAAGCCGACGCAACGCTTGTCGCGCTGTACCAACCGCGCATCCGGGAACTTGCGGCCCGGGTGCGCAGTGATCGGCGGTTAAGCCTCCCGGATGTGACCGTGACCCGTCGCAGCCCGGTTTGCGGTTCGACGCTAACGCTCGATATGAGAGCCGACGGTGACATTCTTACGGAGATCGGTTGGAAAGCCCGGGCTTGTACTCTCGGGATGGCCTCCCTCGGAATTGTTTCTCTGGTCGGAGCCGGGCAAACCTGCGGACGGATTGCCGAAGTCGGTGACAGACTGGAGCAGACCCTGCACGGAAAGGTGTCAGACTTTCCAGCGCCCTGGGAAGATCTTTCGATCTTTGCCGCCGCGCGGTGGTATCCGAGCCGCTTTGGCTCTATCCTGTTGCCATTTCAGACAATCGCTCAAGGCTTTGATAATCTCGGTGTTTCGAGGATGGGGCGACACCTTTGAGCCATTTGACCGGTTCCTATTAGTCGCGGTTGGTATTACTCCTCCCAGGGAAGCTTCAGCTCGGTGACATAACGACGGATGCCCGCAAGGACGTCGGGATCGGAAAAGACCGCCCGATTGGCGGCAAGAGCTGCCGCCTTGTCGGTATCCGGATTGCCGCTGCAGGTAGCCATATAGGCCTTGTAACGCGCGATGGCCGGGCGGGTGAGGTGTTTCAGGCGCGCCAGATGCTGGCGCAGGGCTGCTTCCGGGTCGTCGGCCAGAACATCGACAAGGCCACTCTCATGCGCATCGGCGGTGCTTACCGGCTTCGTCATCAGGGTCATGTAATGGGCCTTCTGCCGGCCGATCCGCCGGATCAGGAACGGCAGCACGCAGGCCGGGAACAGTCCGAAGAGCAGTTCCGACAGGCCAAAGCTCGCGCCCTTGCCGGCGATCACGATATCGGAGGCGGCCACGAAACCAACGCCGCCCGCATTGGCCCTGCCTTTCACCAGACTGACAGTCACGAACGGTCCCTCGGCCAGTGTCCGCCAGACATCATAAAGCGGTTCCGGATCGCCCGCCGAGCCGTGTTCCGTGACCGCCTCGAAATCGCCGCCGGCGCAAAACACGTCTTCGCCGCCCTCGATCACCACCACCGTCACCGGCTTGCCGTCCGGACCTGCATCATTTGCGCATTGAGAAAGGACCGCACCGAAGTCCTCGATCATCCGCGCGTTGATCGCATTGCCGACTTTCGGACGGTCGAAGGCGATCCTGCAAATACCGTCGCTGATCCTCACCTTGAGCGTTTCAAAACTCATCGCTGCCTCCGCCCGGTTCCCGGTGCACCGATCACAAGGGCCGTGTCCACTCCGCCGAATCCGAAAGAAAATTTCAAGGCGTGACGAATGGCATGGGGCTCCGCTTCCCCGCGAACCCAGCCGAAACAGGGATCCAGCGGCGTTTCCAGATTGCGGGTCGGATGCAGCCGTCCTTCCTCGATCTGGATCAGCACGGCGGCGACCTCGATCGCCCCGGCCGCGCTCAGCCCATGCCCCAGAATGGATTTGGTGGCATTGATCCGGGCGTGCTCGAGGCCGAGCGCCCGATAAGTTTCGAGTTCCGTGTCGTCCCCGTTCGGCGTGCTTGTCGCGTGGCCGTTGACAGTGTCGATCTCAGGTATGGTCAGTCCGGCCCCGGCCAGGGCCAGGTTTGCGGCGCGGGCCTGGCCCGCCGAGTTCGGTTCCGGTCCGCGGGAGCCGTCCGCGACATGGCTTGCGCCCAGGATCTCGCCATAGATCTTGCCATCGGCCACCCTGTCCGTCCGGCACAGCACCAGAGCGGCACAGGCTTCGCCGTAGATGAAGCCGTCGTGGTCCGCATCCATCGGTCGGCAGGCTTCCGCAGGGCTGTCGGCAAACCGTGTCGAGCCCAAGGCGCCCATGGCACGCATCGCCTGGAGATCATGGGAAGACAGGTCCTGCAGGGCACCGAGGGCGATACAGACATCCACGCGGCCGGAACGGATCGCCTCCATGGCCTGAATGATTGCCACTGATCCGCTCGCCGAGGCGCCCCCCACGCTATAGGCAAAGCCGCGGATCGGATACGTCGCCGTGCACAGCCCGCAGATATCGGTATCGAGAAACATATGCCCGTGGCGCGGCGGCACATAGGCGAGCCGCCCCGTGTAATCTCGAAGGGCAATCATCCGTTCCCGTGTCATCAGATTGCTGCCGCCGACGACCAGACCGATCCGTTCCGGATCAACCGCCTCCAACCCGGCCTCGTTCCAGGCTTCGTCCAGAACGGAGATGGCCGCCCGGCTGCTCAAGGTGGCTGTCCGCGCCAGACGCGGGGGCAGGATGGACGGCGGGTCCGGCATTTCCACGCCGATGAACGGGGTCTCGCCCTCGGGCGGCTCGCGGCCTTCGCGCTTCAGATGGGAAAAGACATTCGGCGCTTGGAACAGCCCGCGCCGGAACGCCTCCTTGCCGTGGCCCAGCCCGCAGGCGACGCCTATTCCGACGACCGCGATCGTCACGGGGTCATCCGCTGCTCTTGGCCAGGAGCAGGTCCGCCAACTCGCCGATATTGCGGGGTCCGTGAAGCTGGACCATCGGGATCTTCAGTCCGAGCTGTTCCATCGCCGCGAGAATGATTTCGCTGCGCTCGATGGAATCGACGCCCAGGTCCGCCATGGAATCGTTCCGTCCAATGGATTGCTCCGCCAGCTCGGGCACGGTCTCGCGGATCTCCGCAATGATGATCCCGACGATTTGATCGCTGTCCAACTTAATTCCCCCTGACCGGGTCAATTCACAAAATCAATCAGACCCAGATGTAATTCCGGTGGTACCCCGCCACGGTGTCGAGGACAAGCCGATCGCCCTTGCCGGAGACGGGCCAGGCACCCGGGATGATGTCGTGGTCGAGCTTGGCATCCTTCGTGCCGAAGCGGACAACCGCATCACCGGAAAGCAGCTTTTCGTATTCGGCGATGGACAGGCGATAACGGATATCCAGCGCCTTCGAAATCCGCATGGATTTCAGCCTCTGGGCTCCGTCCGGGCCGACGATGCCGCTGAAGAATTCCGAGCAGCAGCCGGAGCCGTAGGAAAACAGGCCGATACGTTGCGGCTCGCTCAGATCGACCGTATCGATGGTGCCGGCCAGAGCGACGAAGACGGAGCCGCCGGCGGTGTTGCCCACCCGTTTGCCGTAGGCAAGGCTTGGGCCCAGGCGGGTTTCGAAATCCTCGGCGATCTCTGCGGGCTTCGCCTTGTAGAGCTTGCGCATCAGGTGCCGATGGGCGCCCTTCACCATGCCACCGAAGGGCGTGTGGAAACAAAGCTGGCTAAAGGTCTCGCGGAAATCGGCCCCTTCGACCCGGCGGGCATAGTCGTCATAGGCGCCGGCACAGCAATCCAGATAGGCCATCAGCGACAGATCCGCATCGCCCGCCTCGGTGTCGGGACCGGGGCGGCAGGTGTCCATGACCTCGAAGGCATGGTTGCCGTAGGCGCCCGGATCGATCTGCAGGATATGCGGCGCGTCGGAAACGAGCATCGCCACGGCGCCCGCACCGGAACTGGGCTCGGAATAGGCCCATTCCTGGACCGCGCTGGCATCTGCGAGTGCGAACCGTGAGATATCGGTGGTCACCACCAGCGCTTTGCCGCCGGGCGAGGTCTGCGACAGCACGAAATTCACCGCCATCTGCAGGCCGGCGGAACCGGAATAACAGGCCTGCTTGATCTCGAACAGGCGGCAGTTCGACGGCAGGTCGAGATACCGGTGCAGGTAGGTGCTGAGCGATTTGCCGAAGTCGATGCCGGATTCCGTACAGGTGACGACCATCTCGATCCGGCTGCGCTCTTCCGCCGTCAGGCGATCGACAACCGGCTTTGCCGCGTTGACCGCGAAGGTGACCGGGTCCTCGTAGGGTAGCGCCACGGCCTTTTCCTGCATCAGCAGGTTTTCAAACCGGGGCATGTCCAGGCCGCGGTGATCGCACAGCTCGCGCACATCCAGATAGGCCATGCCGCCGAAGACGTTCATGGCTTCGATACCGACGGGACGGCTCATGCGGCCGTCTCCACGTGCAGCGGCAGATGGCCTAGGCCGCGCGCATTCATGCGGTCGAGCCGCCATTCCGGCTTTCCGGCAAGCTCGATATTGGCGTATTTGTTGAGCACCGCGGAAAAGGCGATCTGGGCCTCGAGCCGCGCCAGCGGCGCACCGATGCAGACATGCGCGCCGCCGCCGAAGGTGAACTGGGCGTTGGCCGGCCGACCGATATCAAGCTCATCCGGGCGGTCGAAGCGGGCCGGGTCCCGGTTAATGGCCCCGATCAGGCCGATGACGGGGGAGCCTTTGGGGATCAGCGTGCCCTCGACCTCGACGTCTTCCAGCGCGATGCGCAGGATCATATTGCCGCCGGGCTCCACGCGCAGGAACTCCTCGATTGCCGTGCGCATCAGCTCCGGGTCTTTCCGCAGCCGCGCCAATTCCTGCGGATTGCGCATCAGGAGCAGCATGCCGTTGCCGATCAGGGTCACGGTGGTCTCGTGCCCGGCGACCAGCATGGAGACCAGGTTGGTCAGGGTCTCTTCCTCGTCCAGCGTCCCGTCCTTGTGAGCCTCGATCGCAAGGCCCATGAGATTGTCTTCATCCCGGTTCTGGCGCGTCGAAATCTGCTCGCGCAGGAATGCCTTGAATTCGTTCAAGGCCTCCATGGCCTCGACCTTCTGCTCCGGCGTCATCAGGATGTCGCCGATGCGGATCAGCGACGCGCTCCAGCGGGCAATCGTCTCGTCCAGGCTTTCAGGAATGTCGAACAGCTTGCACAGGACGCGCAGCGGCAGCGGCCCGGCAAAAGCCTCGATGAAATCGACCTGGCCCCTGTCCGGCATCGCCTTCAACAGGGCGCCCGCCTCCTCCTCGATCAGGGACAGCATGGGCTTCATCGCCTGCGCGCGAAACGCCGGCTCATAGACCTTGCGCATGCGCCGGTGAATGTCGCCGTCATTGTTGATCATCTGCGGCTGGAATTCGCTGAAAAGGCGATAGCCGACCGGATCGTGCGCGCGGTAATCCTCCGTGTTCCAGCCATTGGTCCAGTTGCGGGTGTCCCGTCCGAGCGCCGAAGATTTCGCCACCTTTGAAAACGCTTTGTGGCCGAGAATGAAATAAATGCCGTTGGATTTATCGAGATGCACCGGGCCCAGCCCCTGCAGCCGGTGCAGCTCGGGATAGGGATTTTCAAGAAAGGTCCGGTCTGAGAGAATCGACCACCAGTCGATGTCGCCGCCGTTTTCGATCTGGACCTCGGACATCACTTACTCTTTTACCGGATTGATCTGAAAACCGGCCGGTTCGGGGTGGACAAGAACGACCGTTGGGTAAAGTGTTCCCCAAGTGCACGATACCGTCAAGGAACGAGACCCCGATCTCCAATAGTATGTCCATAAAAGCCATCAGCGATCTTCACCTGGCAAGTGCGCCCAACCGCGATGCCCTGCTCGAGCTTCCCGACTTCGGAGACGACTGGCTGATCGTCGCCGGCGATGTGGCCGAGCGCTTCGAGCATATGCAGCTTGCCTTCGAAACACTGACGCGGAAATTCGCGAAAGTTTTCTGGGTGCCGGGAAACCATGATCTCTGGGCCATTCCAGAGGAAAAAGGCGCGTCGGCGCTCGCTGGTGAGGAGCGGTACCAGGCGCTGGTCAAATGTGCCCGCGACCATGGGGTCGTCACCCCGGAAGACCCTTACGAGACCTGGACCGGACCGGGAGGGCCCCACGTCGTCGCGCCGCTGTTCCTGCTCTACGACTACAGTTTCCGCCCCGACCACGTGAGCCGCGACGAAGTGGTGGCCTGGGCGCGGGAGGAAGGGGCCGTCTGCGCCGATGAGATGTTCCTGAACCACGCGCCTTATGAAAGCCGCGACGACTGGTGCGCGCGGCGTTGCACGGAAACGGAACGGCGGCTCGCCGAGATTCCCGACGGGATGCTGACAATCCTGATCAACCATTTCCCGATGCGCGGCGACCTGATCCATATCCCGCGTGCGCCGCGGTTCACCCCCTGGTGCGGGACGCGGCGAACCGAGGACTGGCATCAGCGCTTCAACGCTCGGGTGGTGATTTCCGGCCACCTGCACACGCGCCGGACCGACTGGCGCGACGGCACGCGGTTCGAGGAAGTGTCCCTCGGCTATCCGCGTCAATGGGACCAGAGCTTGGGAATCGCGCCTTATCTGCGCGACATCCTGCCGGAAGAAGAAACCGTTCAGGAAGCGGCCAGCTCCAGAAGATAGTCGAGCGGCACCGGCATGGTGTCTACCGCCAATGACGCCGGCTGCGGGTGGCGGATGGCGAGCGCCATCAGGTGATCCGCGCTCAGACGATAGCGTTCGAAATGCCACCTTTCCGGATCGTCGGCTAGGCTGTCGTCGAAATGGATGCGTAGGCTTTCCAGGTCGAAGGAAAACGCATCGAGCGGCTGGGACAGGCCTTTGCCGATGGCCTTCACATAGGCTTCCTTCAGGGTCCAGAAGGTCAGGAAGGTATCGATCTTCGACGTATTGGGTGCTGCGGCCAATGTCTGTCGTTCCCGTTCGGCGAAAACACGTTCGGCCAGTCTTTCCGTCGGCGCGTCGCGTTGCAGCCATTCCACATCGACGCCGATGTCGTGGTCGACGGTCAGCGCCACGGCGGCGAGCCCGCGGGTGTGTGAAATGTTGACCCGCATGCGGGGACCGCCGGCGGGCGAGATCAGTTCCGGCTTGCCGTGGTCTTCCACCGAAAACCGCCAGCTTTGCGGCGCTTCGCCGAGGCAGTAGCTGAGCAATCCCCGGCAGATCGCATGGGCGGCGATATAGACCTCCCGGTCGCGGTGGAAATGAAAGCGGTCGGCCCGTTCCAGTTCCTCGTCGATCAGCAGCGCCTCCAACCCGGCCCAATCCGCCTCGCCGATCCGGTCAAGGGAGAGCCACCAGGTGGCAACCCGGTCACGGCCGATCAGCGTCTTGCCGCCGCTGGCCGGCCCGTGCGACAAGAAGCCGGCGCTCGTCCGGTCGCTGCTCAAGGTCCTGTTCATGCCGTCCGATTCCAAGTCTCTTCCCATTCTCTTCTGCTTCGCCGGGCAAGGATCACAGTATTACCACATGGCGGCGGATCTCATGAACGCCTATCCCGTCTTCCGACAATGGATGGAGATTGGCGACAGGATCGTGCAAAATCTCCACGGGTTTTCACCGCTTGAGGCGATCTATGCAGCAGACAAGTCCCTGAGCGATCCGTTCGACCGGCTGGAACAGTCCCATCCGTCCCTGTTCATGACCCAGTTCGCGCTTGCCAAGCTTCTGCAAAGCCAGGGCGTGAAGCCGGACGGGCTGCTCGGCGTGAGCCTCGGCGAATTCGTCGCCATGAGCGTGTCCGGCATGATCCCGTTCGAGACCGCACTCAAGGCCGTCGCCGATCAGCCCGCGATTTTCCGTAAAACATCCCCCGCCGGCGCGCTGATCGCAGTGCTTGCGCCGGTGAGCATTTGCGCGGAAAGCCCCCTGCTTGCCGAGCAGACCGAAGTCGCCGGCACCAATGCGGAGCGGCATTGCGTGCTTGCCTGCCTGGAGACGGATTCCGATCCGGTGATCGCCGAACTGAGACGACTGGACGTGGCCTTCCAGCGGCTGCCGGTTCCCTTCGCGTTTCATTCGCGCTGGATCGAACCGGCACGGGAGACCTATCTCGATGCCGTATCGGAATTGGCGTTTGAGACACCGTTCTGGTCGGTCTGGTCGTCCTGCCTCGGCAAATCGCTCGAGGCGGCCGATGGGGCCCTGCTCTGGCGGATTGTCCGCGAGCCGATGGAATTGCGAAAGACGTTTGCCGCGATCGAGGCCGGCGGCGGTGCGCGCTATCTGGATCTCAGCCCCACGGCCAGCCTGGCGGCGGTGCTGCGTCAGGAGCTGTCCGAAGGCTCGCCCTCGGAAATCACGCCCCTGCTCTCCCCGTTCGGCGGGAATCTCAAGCGGCTGGAGCAGATTTTTCAGAATTAGACGCGCCCGTCCTCACCGGATTACCGG
This sequence comes from uncultured Roseibium sp., assembly GCF_963675985.1. NCBI lineage: Bacteria > Pseudomonadati > Pseudomonadota > Alphaproteobacteria > Hyphomicrobiales > Stappiaceae > Roseibium > uncultured Roseibium sp. The sequence goes on from NZ_OY780958.1 coordinate 3,757,472, forward strand.
GTCACACGGGCGCGTCCTGTTTTCATCCGATCAGGACTTCTGGGTCACGAAGCGGGTGTCGAGATAGGCTTCGAGCGCCTCGGATCCGCCTTCGGTGCCGTAGCCGGAATCCTTGACGCCGCCGAAGGGCACTTCCGGCAGTGCCAGGCCGAGGTGGTTGATGGTCAGCATGCCGGCCTGGACCCTCGAGCCGAGCGCCTGGGCGGTGTCGGTCGAACCGGTAAAGGCATAGGCCGCAAGCCCGAACGGAAGCCGGTTGGCTTCGCCGATGGCGTCGTCCACAGTGGAGAAGCGGTTGATCACGGCGAGCGGGCCGAACGGCTCCTCGTTCATGACGCGGGCTTCGGTCGGCACGTCGGTCAGAACCGTGGGCTCGAAGAAATAGCCCTGGTTGCCGATGCGGTTGCCGCCGGTGGTCAGTTTGCCGCCGCGGTCGACCGCGTCACTGATCAGGCCTTCAAGGGCCGGGATTCGGCGGTCGTTGGCAAGCGGGCCCATGTCGACGCCGTCTTCCAGGCCATTGCCGACCTTGACCGCCTTCGCCGCTTCGGTGAAGCCTTCCATGAACTTGTCCGCAATCGCGTCCTGCACCAGGAAACGGGTCGGCGACACGCAGACCTGGCCGGCGTTGCGGAACTTGTGCACCGCCATCATCTTGACGGCCTTGTCCACGTCCGCATCGTCGAACACCATGACCGGCGCATGGCCGCCAAGCTCCATGGTGGCGCGCTTCATGTGCATGCCGGCAAGGGCGGCGAGCTGCTTGCCGACCGGCGTGGAGCCGGTGAAGGTCACCTTGCGGATCACCGGATGGGGGATCAGGTATTCGGAGATTTCGGCCGGCACGCCGAAGACCAGGCCGACCACGCCCGCCGGAATGCCGGCATCGATGAAGCAGCGGATCAGTTCGGCCGGAGACGCAGGCGTTTCTTCCGGCGCCTTGACGATGATCGAACAGCCGGTCGCGACCGCGGCCGACAGCTTGCGCACGACCTGGTTGATCGGGAAGTTCCACGGAGTGAAGGCGGCAACCGGGCCGACCGGAACCTTGACCGTCATCTGCAGCACGCCCGGCGCGCGGGCCGGAATGACCTGGCCGTAGGTGCGGCGGCCTTCCTCGGCGAACCAGTCGATGACATCGGCGCCGGCGAGCACTTCCATCTTGGACTGGCCCAGGGGCTTGCCCTGTTCGCGCGTCATCATCCAGCCAATGCTGTCGGCCCGCTCGCGCAGCAGGTCGGCCGCCTTGCGCATCAGTTTCGAGCGATCGTAAGCGGAGGTCTGGCTCCAGACCGCGAAGCCTTTTTCCGCGGCGGCCAGGGCGCGGTCGAGGTCCGGCTTCGTCGCGTGAGGGATCGTGCCGATCTCTTCCTCGGTGGCCGGGTCGAGAACGGGAAGGGTTTTGCCTTCGGCGGCATCGCACCATTCGCCGTCAATAAAAAGCTTAACGTCAGGATAGGACTGCATCTTGAAACAACCGTGTTTTGGAACGCACGCTGCCGAACGGCAGCGCTTCTCATGAGATAGGAGCTTGCCGGCCGATTGCGACAACCGAATCCGGCGGCTGGCCGATATTACAGACTTCTGCCTGTCTGATAATCAACCCATTGAGCCTAACAGATTTTCGGACAGCGCATTGACAAAAGCGCAAGGCCGGCGCGGCCAGGCGCGCCTGAAGCCCCGGTCCCGGCCGGCGACCGCTCCCGCTTCCGGGTCGGAGCCACCGGCCTCAAGATACGGAAGGCCTGGCCTCGTTCAGCTGTTTTGCGACGATGTCGTGATTGAGCCAGACGACCGGTCCGGTCGGATCCGCCATTTCGCGGAAAATCAGCGTTCCGGTCGCCAGGACGACAAGCGCGCTCAGGTGGTCGGTGATGAGCGCGCCCCGGTCCTTGTGCATCTTGGTGATTTCCTGGGAGGCACTGATCACGGTTTCGGCAAGATCGGGCGCATTGGGCGCGGGCCAGCTGTCGAAGTCGCGGGTCCGTTCCATGACCTCACTGTTGTTCAGGTCCTGGATCTTCTGCAGCACCGTTTCCAGCGGAACGTCATCCTGCAAAAGGTCGCCGCAATGTTTCCACTGGGCCTCGGCCCAGGCGCCGCCGTCTTCCTTTTTCAGGGCGAGCAGCAGCGAGAACAGGGGCAGTTCGACGCCGACGAAGATGTCGGAGGAATTGGTGCGGATTTCCGGGCAGTTGAAGACGGAGGCCTTGATGCCCTTTTCCCAGCTATCGGAGGCGATCTGTTCCAGCTTCTTCTTGGCGTAGCCTTGCGTGTAGTTGGAATAGGTCTGCCATTTATAGGCATCGTTGATCAGAATTTCCGTGCCGTGATAGCCATAGGCGGAATAATGCACGTGGTTGCCGTTACCAACGATCCGGTCGCGGATTTCTTCCGTGCCCTCGATCAGGTGCTGGAACGTGTTGGCGGTGACTTCCTCGAAATTCTGCAGGATCAGCTTGCCGAGATCGCTGGCAATGAAATCATTCGACGACAGGAAGCGATCGCCACGGCCCTTGTAGATGCGGTTTGCCAGCGCCAGGAAGATCTTCGCCTTCGGCACGCCGCCCGCCATGGTGTGGGCGAAGAAGACGTTCCGGCCTTCGGGGATCATGTCCTTCAACTGGGCAAAGGCTTGCGCCGCCGCCGACTTGAAACGATCCACGCCGATCTGCCGGCATTTTCCGAGATAGTCCCAGTCGAATTTCTCGTCGTACCAGGTGGCCATGGAAAGCTGATTGATGACATCGCGCGGCGTCAGCCCGCCGTCCGGCGCATCGAGATCGAAGCCGGCCATCAGCGGGACATTGATGATGCGCCCGCCCAGATGGGCTTCCGCGGCTTCCAGTTCCTCAGCGGTCAGCGGACGGAGGCTGTTGTCTTCGGTACGGCGCCCGACAGTGAAGCCGATGATCTCCATGCCCGCAGCCCGGGCTTCGTCGACCAAACCGTTCGCGTATCCACGATCAAAAAGTTCGCCAAACAGAACAAAGACGTCTCCCTTTTTGAAAAGTCCTGCCCCGGGAAGATTTCTCAGTGAAACTCTTTGACCCATCATTGATTCCTTTAGAAGTCCAATAGATGTCATCCGGAGAAGAGAAAATCAATCGACAGATGATTTCATCAATCCCGGCCTGACACGTCTCGTCCTTTGCGTTCGGCTTGCCTGCTTCATTTCAGAAGTCTGTTTAACGCCTTTTACCCACGGACGAAAAAGCTTCCGACGTGTATGCACAGTCACCGACCGCCGCAAGCACTTTACCAATCAAAAATGATTGCAGGCTGAAACAGCCGTAGAGACGGGACACCCGTGTCTGTATTACGCCGGCGCAGGAAATGACGTGCGCTCTGATACATCGGGCTTTATCAAGGAATTATGACAGGGGGAAGCGTGATATGTTGTGGCGGCTTGCTGCACACGACTTTCCGGAACGACCGGTGCAGCTAATTGGGGATACAGGAACAGTTGTTCGCCGAGCCTCAGGGGTTCAAAGATGCATTCCTTGGCTACTTGATCTTACCTCTCCCCCTCAATGCCCCGCATTCTCGCGAAACTCCCGCCAGATCCGGCGGCCGGACTGCTGCAGCGCGTCCCGTTGGGTCGGGGACGGCGTGTTGACCATTTGGCCGTCCCATTTGCGGATCTTGCCGTCGATCAGGACCGTGTCCACGTTGGCGATGCCGGCGTGGAACAGGATCGCCGGGACGGGGTCTACGACCGGGAACATGTTGAGCCGACCGCTGTCCAGCAGCACGATGTCGGCCTTCTTGCCGGGGGTCAGCGAGCCGATCCGGTGTTCCATCCCGAGCATGCGCGCGCCGTCGATGGTTGCCCATTTCAGGGCCTCGCGGCTGGGCACAGAGATGCTGTCCGGGCAGGTTCCCTTTTCGGCCAGGGACACCAGGTTGTCGCAATGGCGGGCCGCCTGCAGGGCGACGCGGGTGACGGAGAACATGTCGCCGGTCATGGAGCTTTCGATGTCGGAGCCGAGGGAGATCCGGCCGCCGGCCTTGCGCAGCCGCGTGGTCAGCGGATCGCCGAAGCCCATCTGCAACTCGACCTCCGGCGTGAGTGTGAAGCTGACACCCCGGTCCACCAGCAACTGCAATAGGTCGTCGTTCAGGATATTGCCGTGAACGATGTTGATATGGGGCCCGAGCAGGTCCAGGTCTGCGAGCCGTTCGAAGCCGTCCTGTGTCAGGAACTTGCCGCTGACATGCATCGACGCGGTCAGGCCCATCTCCTTCGCGAGGCGGAAATCGGCTTCGCACACGTCCCAGACGCTCATCTGCGGCCCGAGGATCGCCAGTCCCATGGTCACCAGGGCCTCGTCGGCTGACAGGCGCCCGTCCCGCAGGCGGCGGACTTCGGAGACGGGCATGGGCAGTTCGGAGAAATGCTTCTGTCCCGGCTTCGGGTCGGGCTTGGGCGACCCATGCAGGAAGACCGCGCGAATGCCGGAGGCTTCCAGTCCGTCGATTGCGGCGTCGGTGTGGTCCGGCGTCGGGTTGTTGTGGCACCAGTCGGCAAGGGTCGTCGTGCCGGACGAGATCTGGTTCAGGGCGCCGAAATGGTTGGCGATGCGGATGTCGTCGGGCCGGAAGTAGCCGGCCAGGCCCGCATGCATGGCGCGCAGGTATTCGGCGATTGTCCAGTCGGCCGCCACACCCCTCAGGCCCGTCTGCCAGGTGTGGATATGCGCGTTGACGAAACCCGGCATGGCGATCCGGTTGTCGCCGTCGATCACCCTGACCTCGTCCGAAACGTCGATATGCGGGGCGACCTCCAGGATCCGGTCGTCCTCGATCAGGATGGAGCCGGGGCTGAGATCCCCGATCGTATCGTCCATGGTGACGACGATGGCATCCCGGATCAGCGTTTTGGTCATGGGGCAACCTCACAAAAGAACAAGCGCGATCCCGGGAACCAGGATGAGCAGGATAATGAAAAGGATCATGGTGACGACGTAGGGCGCCACACCGGCGAAAATGTCTCCCAGACTGGCGAAGCCGTCGGGCAGCGAGCCCTTGACGACGAAGACCGACAGGCCGAAGGGCGGCGTCAGCAATCCGACCTCTACCGCGATGATGCTGATGATGCCGAACCAGATCGGGTCGCCGCCGAAGGCGCTGACGACCGGCAGGGCAATCGGCAGCACGATCAGGAGAATGGAGACGGAATCGAGGATCATGCCGAGCAGGATCACCAGGACCATGTAGGCGAGGCAGAAGCCGATCAGCGACAGGTTGAGCGCGCTGATGAACTCGGTCATGGAATTGGGGATCGAGGACAGGGCCAGCATGCGCGAATAGAGGCTCGCGGAGATGATCAGGAACAGGATGCTGGCGGTGATGAAGCCGGTTTCCAGCACCACGCTTTTCACGGTCTCCCAGGTCAGTCTGCGCCGCGCGGCCGCGATGACACAGGCACCCAGCGCACCGATGGCGCCGGCCTCGGTCGGGCTGAAGACGCCGCCGTAGATCCCGCCCATGACCAGCAGGATGAGGAAGAAGACGGGCGCGAGGTTCCGGCAGATTTCGCCGAAGGACATGCGCTCGCCGTCGAGACCGGGCATCGGGTTGCCGACGAATTTCGGGAAGAAGCTGACGAGCGCGATGTTCAGGAGACAGAAGCACGCCGCAAGCAGGACGCCCGGCACGATGGCCGCAACGAACAGCGCCCCGACCGAGGCCTCGGCGATCAGGCCGTAGATGATCAGGAGAATGCTCGGCGGGATGAGCATGCCGAGAATGGAGGAGCCGGCGACGACACCGACGGCGAAGCGTTTGCTGTAGCCCGCTTCCACCATGGGCGGAACGGCAATGCGGCTGAAGACGGCGGCCGATGCGATCGACGAGCCGGTGATGGCGGCGAAGACCGCGTTGGCGGCCACCGTCGCATTGGCAAGACCGCCGCGGATCCCGCTTAGGAGAAAGACCGCCACCCGGAAGGCGTCCCGGCCGACGTCCGCCCGGTCGAGCACGAGGCCCATCATGACGAACAGGGGCACGACGCCGAATTCGAAGGAGCGCACGGTGCCCGATGCCGCCAGTCCCATGGCGTTGTCGGCGACAGAAACATTGCTGCGGATCGCCCAGATGGCGATGAAGGACATGGCGATCAGGGAAAAGGCGACCGGCATGCCACAGGCCACCAGCGCGAACAGGCCGGCAAAGGCGAGAAAGCCCAGCTGGATGCGGGTGAGGTCGCCATAGGCCATGGCCAGGACGAACAAAGCGCAGACGGCGATGAAGACGATCAGACCGACGAGGCCCTGTTCCCGGGCATTGCCTTGGGAGAGGGATCTGTAGAGGCCAGCCGTGTTGAGGGCAAGAACCCGGAAAGCTTCCGCGGCTGCAATGATCGCGCCCAGCGCGGTGACCAGCTTGAAGGGCCAGAGCGGCATCTGGAAGGCGCCGACCGCGCCGGAATACTCGCCGTCGACCCAGGCGGACCAGGCATCGTCGCCCAGCCAGGTGACGATGCGCGCCATAAGCAGGAACGCGATTGCGTAATAGATGGCTTTGGTGCCCTCGGCGAGAACCGGCCGCCGCACCTCCCAGGCGCCCATGATGAAATCGGTGGCGATCATCTTGCCGTTCCGGATCGCCGCGCCGAGCTGGCAGAAGATGCAGGCGACGATGGAATAGGCGACGAACTCCGCCACCCCGTTGAGCGGCACGGACAGGAACTTCCGCGAGAGAACGTCGACGAAGATGAACAGCATGAAGCTGGCAACGACGGTCGACCCCACGGCCGTGAAGCTCATGGACAGGGCGGCAAGCGCATCGTCCGCCTTTTTCCAGACGGAGCCGCCTTTGCCGGCGGCCTCGGTATTTTCATAGGTCATGGATCGTGAAACGCATCTGTCCGAAGGGCGGGTGGAGACGTTTGCGTCCCCGACCAAAGGGCCGGGGACGCGATGCCTGCGTGCCGGCTAGATGTTGGCCGACCAGTCGCGCAGCGGTTTGGCGCCCTGCGCCTGCACCGTTTCCATGAAGGCCTTCATGATCTCGCGCGCCGGAACGCCGTTTTTCTCCGTCGCCTCGACCCAGGCCTTGCCCAGATCCGGCATGCGGTCGACCCACTCCTGCTTCTGTTCCAGGGGCATGTCGGAGACATGCGCGCCTTCCTTTTCGAAGGCTTCGAAGACCTGCTTCTCGCGTTGCACGATCAGGTCGGCGTTCGCCTCGGAGTATTCGCCGCCCAGTTCCGCCAGCACCTGCTGCACGTCTTCGGGAAGCGAGGCGTAGGTGTCGGCGTTGATGCCGAAGCCGCCGAAGGTCAGCGGGCCGGTGTCGACCCGGGTGACATAGGGCGCGACCTCATGCAGCTTCAGCGGATAGGCGCCCGTGGAGATCAGCAGCACGCCATCGCCCACGCCGGTCTGCACCTGGCTGTACATCTGCGGGATGCCGGTTGCGACCAGGGATGCGCCGAGCGGTTCGATCCAGGGCGCGAGCGACACCCCGCCGAGGATCTTCAGACCTTCCAGATCGGAAAGCTTTTCGATCGGCTTCTTGGTGTAGAGGCTGTAGCCGTCGGAGCAGCAGGAGCCGAAGAAGCGGATGTCCTGCTTGGCCCATTCCGCCTTCATTGCCGGCTGTTCGGCGTTGAGCAGGTTCATGGTGTTGATCGCCTGCGCCACCGTCTGAGTGACGAAGGGCGTCGAATACATGATGTTCTGCAGCGGCAGGCTCGCCGGTTCGAACAGGGAGCCGATCCAGCCCATGTCGGTGAGCTGTGTCGTCACCGCCTCAAGCGTTTGGTTGAAATTATAGAGCGTGCCCCCGAACGCTTCGGTCCAGTCGATCCGGTAGTCGGAGCCCCTCTCCTCCAGAAGCGCGTTCGACTTGTCGACAATGACCGTTTTCAACGGGCCGACCCACGGAATGATCAGCGGATGGCTGGATGCGATCGTCAGCGGAATGGTCTTTTGCGCAAACGCCCGGCTCCCTCCCAGAAGCGGTAGTGCGGTTGCCGAGATCATCGCCGTGACAGCGGTCCTTCGCGTAATCTTCATTTTCTGTTCCTCCCAGAATTCTTGACTTATTCCTCCGTAGTTCCGATGAAACCCTCCCTGTAAAATTGGCTAGTCCAGAATGAGATCAAGCGGGATAAGCGTCAAGGCCGGATATACCAATTCGTCTCTGACCGACCTGACGCGCCCGTTCGATGGTCTTTGCTTCAGTCGAAATTGTTCGGGCGGCCCTGACGTACGTAATCGACGACGGAGGCAATGCCCTGCTTGGTATGGATCGCCTTCTTCTTGGCGACATGGCCGAACATCTGGATCCCGAAGCCGCCGTCGAGGTCGTTGACGATGCGCTGCTTCCACGGACGGCGCACGATCTGGGTCGTCAGCCGGCGGGTGGTGCGCGGCTGGGTCATGATGTGGTCGGCGATGGTGAACGCCCGGTCGATCAGCTGGTCGCGCGGCAGGACCTCGTTGACCATGCCCCATTCCAGCGCCTGCTGCGGGGTGATCGCCTGACCGGTCAACAGCGCGTAAGCCGCCCGTTTCACGCCAAGAAGCTCCTGGAAACAGTTGTGAATGCCGTCGGCCGGGCAGGAACCGATGTCGTAGTGCAGATCGAAGATAGTGGCATCGTCCGCAGCCAGCGAGATGTCGCACATCAGGACGATTTCGGAATGGAAGCCGGGGCCGTTCATCAGGCCGATGGTCGGGATTTCCAGATCGTTGATCAGCGAACTGACGTTGATGCGCCCGTCCTTGTAGGCGTATTCATACGCCCAGTACTCCATGTCCTCTTCTTCCAGCGCGAAACCGTTCGGATCGGAATCCATCATGAATTCCTCGCCGGAGCCGGTCAGGATCATGATCTCGTTTTTCGGATCGGCGCCGACGACCTTGAGCATCTGTCCCAAGGCCCGGTGGTTTTCCACGCTGAGCTGGATCGGGCCGCCGAGCGTATGCGCCTCGACCAGGAGGACGCCGTCGTCGCGCCGGGTCATCTTGAAGAAGTCCTTGAAGGTCTCCTTGTATTCCTCGAAGTCGGGTGTGGATACGAACTGCTGAAGAGACACTGCTTCCTCCTGTCTTTTCCTACCTGTTGCCGCGAGCGGTCATTCCGGCTTGATGGTCATGCCCGCGGACTCGGCCTGCACCTGGAACAGGGACAGGAAATCGTCGTCGCGGTGGCCGCGTCCGATGGCGTTCTGAATGAGCTGCATGACGCCCGCCCCGACGGGCATCGGCATCTCTTGCGCCCGCGCGATGGCAAGGCCGAGATCGAAGTCCTTGCGCAGGAGTTCGGTCGTGAAGGTCGGGGTCCAGTCGAGCGACAGCATGTCGGGCGTGCGCTTGCGCACCCAGTCGCTGGCGAGCACCGTGTTGTTGAGAAACTCCAGGAAGGCGGAGCGCGGCACGCCGGACTTTTCGGCGAGCGCTGTCACCTCACTCAGGGACTGCACGATCATGCCGAGATAGAGGTTGTGGCAAATCTTGACGACGCGCGCCTGCTCGCCCTCCCCGACCCAGACCGAGGTCTTGCCGATGGCGTCCAGGTAAGGCTGAACCGCGTCATAGGTCGCCTTCGGACCGGACGACATCAGGATCGACTGGCCTTCGGCCACCACATGCGGATTGCCGCTGATTGGCGAGGCCAAGAATTCGACGCCCTTTTCATCGGTCAGGCGACGCACCTCCGCCGAGGCTTCCGCGCTGACGGAGGAGCAGTCGACGATGATCCGCGGCAGCTTCGGCGCAGACAGCAACCCGCCCTCGCCGGCGACGACCTGTTCCAGATCCTTCGGCGTCGAGACCATGATGAAAACCACATCGGTTGCCGCCAGATCGTGGATGGTGTCGGCAACCTTCGCGCCGGCCGCGGCCAGTTCGTCGGTTTTGGAACGGGTCCGGTTCCAGACCGTAACGTCGTTGCCCGCCCGGAGCAGCCGGCCGGCCATCGCGGCGCCCATTCGCCCGGTGCCAAGCCAGCCAAGTGAGAGTTCGGAACTCATATGCGCCATTTCCTTTTCTGTTCCAATCGCTTGCCGGCTCAAACCGGCGCGTATTCGCCAGGGGCCGCGTCGACGACCGGTGCGGCGGGGGCCGCGCCCGTCCGGGACAACGCGGACCAGACCGTATCGATGATGTCCTGCGTGCCGAGCCCGTATTTCTTGAAGAGGGGCGGTGCGGTACGTGCGCCTTCGGCGAAGGTGTCGCGCAGGCCGATACGCCGCAGCGGGCAGCCGATGCCGGCCTCCGCCATGACTTCCGCAACCGCAGACCCGAGCCCGCCGATGATCGAGTGATTTTCCGCCGTCACCACGAGCTTGGATCGACGCGCGACATCGAGAACCGTCTCGCCATCAAGCGGCTTGATCACCGGCACGTTGACGATCCGGGTCGAAACACCGGCCGCATCGAGCGCCTCGGCCGCTGCAATGGCTGCCGACAGCATCATGCCGTTGGCGAGAATGGAAACCTCCCCGCCTTCCTTGATGATCTGGGCCTTGGTCATGGAGAATTCGTGGTCTTCGTCGAAGATGACCGGGATCTCGCCGCGCTTCAGGCGCAGGTAGACCGGGCCCGGATGATCGACGATCGCCGGCAGCGCCTTGCGGATCTCGACCGCGTCCGCCACGTCGACCACGGTCATGTTCGGGAGCGCCCGCATCAGGGCCACGTCTTCGATGGCCTGGTGACTCGGCCCGCCCGGACTGGAGACGCCCGGCATGAAGCCGACGATACGGACCGGCAGGTTCGGATAGGCGACCGAGTTCACGATCTGGTCGAGCGGCCGGCGCGTCGAAAAGACGCCGAAGGAATGCACGAAGGGGATGTGACCGCAGCGGGCGAGCGCGCCCGCCATGCTGACCATGTTGGCCTCGGCCATGCCGGCGTGGATGAACCGCTCGGGAAACATGTCCTGGAACAGGTCGATCTCGCACTGGCGGGTCAGATCGCCGGTCAGGCAGACGATTTCCTTGCGCTCGCGCGCCAGATCGACCAGCGCCTGGCCGTAGGGTTTCAGGACGGTCGGATAGGGACGATTATGCAAGACGGGCCTCCAGTTCCGCGATGGCCGCCTCGGCAAGCTCTTCCGGCAGCTTGATGAAGTGTCCGTCCGCGCCTTCGGGCAGAACCGACAGGCCGTGGACCGTGGAGGTCCGGCCGATGACCACCGCTGGCTTTCCGGCGCTAGCCGCCTGCCCCAACGCCCCGTCGACGGCTTCCGCGTCGTGGCCGTCCACATCGTATGCGGCCCAGCCGAAGCTCTCCCATTTCGCTGCAATCGGCTCCAGGGTCGTGATGGACGACACGGGACCGTCCACCTGGCTGTCGTTGGCATCGAGAAGGACGGTCAGATTGTCGAGCTTGTTGTGAGCGGCAAAAAGGGCTGCCTCCCAGAGCTGGCCTTCTTCAAGTTCGCCGTCGCTGATGAGGGCATAGACCCGGCTGTCGGTGTTGCCGGCCATTTTCAGCGCCAACGCAAAGCCGCAAGCACCCGACAGGCCCTGGCTCAGTGAGCCGCCGGTCAGATCGACCGCCGGCGACTTTTCCGTGCCGATCGCTTCCAGGCGCGATCCATCATGGCCGTAGGTTTCCAGAAGCGCTTCGTCCAGATGGCCGATTTCCGCGGCAGCCGCAAACGCCGCAATGATGTAATGGCCCGGCGAAATCACGATCTTGTCGGTGTCCGGCCGGTAATGACGGGCGTAGAGTGCCGCGAAGAGTTCGGCCGACGACAGCATCTGTCCGAGATATCCAAAGCCGTGCGGTCCAACCATTTGAACCGCGCGCAAGCGCAGCCGGTCCGCAAAGCGGCCGAGATCCCTGTTCGGAATCATGTTGTCCTCCCGTTCAAAGTGGATTAGCCACTTTTTCTTTTTTGATAATCGGCTCGCGCTTCGCCTGTCAATCGACATTCGATCCCGCATTGCGGCATTTCCGTCATAAATGAGACTTTTTCTCTGATTTCTGAGCTTCTTTTAAATAGGATATCTTACGCATGCAGGCACGTCCGGATCAGTAACCGGAGCAGACCGAAACGCGATGCTTGGGCAAATTCACCCAATCGGACAAGCCAATTTCGATCCAGGGCTGGTCTCCCGGCAATCAGGAGGTTGGATCCAGACTCGAAAATCGGCTTAAAGTTGCACATTGAGCACCTTGATCTGCGCAGATTCACTATGTGGACGGAAGCCACATAGTGAGATCCATACCGGCCAAGCCACATTGACATTGCTCGGCAGCCGGCTATACCGGCATAAGAACGGTCGAGGAGACGTCGAGGAATTCGATGGCACGCACGAAGCTGCTTCAGGACAAGCACCTATGGAACGCCATACCGGAGATGGCGGCGGATCGCGAAAACGGGCATCCCCTTGCCGCGGAAGACCTCGCGTCTCAGATCCAGGATTTCATCATCGCACAGAACCTGTCGGAGGGCGCGCGGCTCCCGTCGGAGCGCGATCTTGCCAAGATGTTCGGCACCAGCCGACCGACGGTCAGCCAGGCGATCCGGATCCTGGTGGTCAAGGGTCTGATCCAGTCCCGGCGCGGATCCGGGTCCTACGTCACGCGCCGCCCCCAGGAAAGCCTCGCGGCGTCCGTCAACCTGATGCTGGATCTCGACAGGGATTCGGTCCACCACCTGAACGACCTGCGCCTGTGGCTTGAAACCATGGGGATTGTCGAGGCGGTGGAGCGGGGAACCGACGAGGAGATCGCGGCCGGCGAAGCGGCGCTTGAGCTGTTGAAGGAAAGCACCGGCGACATTTCGGCCTGGATGAGCGCCGACACCCAGTTTCACTCCACCCTCGTGCGCGCCTCGCACAATCCGTATCTGACGTCGATCTTCGAGAGCGTTCACACCACGCTGATCGAGTACGAATACCGGGTCTGGGTCGACAAGGGCACGGTGCCGAAATGGCTGCGGAAGACCGAAGCCGCCGCCGTAACCGCAATCCACGAGCCGATCCTGAATGCCTTCAAGAATCGGGATGCAGAGGCGGGCAAGATCGCCGTCCTGCATCATCATTACGTCATGGCGCAACACCTGATCGCGAGCCATTCCGAATAGACACGGCAGGAACGGGTGGTGCGCAGACAGGTAGCCTACCTGCGAAGCCTCTATATTATCCTCATGGTGCGGCTGTTCTCAGGCACGATCGATTCCATGAAAAACAGGGCTTCGTCCCGTAACGTGTGTTGGCGGATCTGGAAAAGCAGGGCCGGGCTGCCGGGATTGGTTTCGAGTTTCTCCGCTAACTGCGGAGAAAGCCTGAGGAAGGAAACTTCGCGTTCCATACGCATCGGCGGCGCGCCGAACCTGTCTTTGAACATCCTGCGAAAGGTGATGTCCCGCAACTCGGCGATTGGAATGTCCAGGATCTTCCAGAACTTCGAATTTCCCAGAAACAGCCGGTTGAAGACCAGGAATTCGTCCCCGATACTCATCAGGCGCTCCACACAGACATACTTCTGCTTCGGCCCCAGGAATTCGCTCCACTTTCCCTGCTCGCGGGTCTCGAAGATTTTCAGTTCGAGATCCGTCACAACCAGGTTGGTCTTCCCGTCTTCGCCGATGAACGGCAGATAGACGAGCTCACGCCCGGAGGCGGCCGGCTCGGAAACAAAGCTGCCAGCTTTCCGCTTGCGCAGCAGCAGCCCGTCCTGGGCCAGACGACCCATTGCCGTTTGAATGGTTGCAAGTCCCACCGGCAGGATCTCCGTCAGTTCCCGTTCGGAGGGCAGCTTGTCGCCGGGCGTCCAGTATCCGCCTTCGATCATTCTGAGGAAGGACTCGTAAACGCGCGTCGCCTTGTAGGACTTGTTGGACAGGGCCGTGTAATAGTCGATCAGGACCGACTTCCGGATATCTTCCTTGCCGCTCTTGCCCAATGCTCCGCCTCGCCTCGACTGCCCGAGAACCGGGCAAAAAGACTATAGTTTGCCTGTTTCAGAGGCACAACGAATAACTACGGTTTTTACGGAAGTTCAATCCGGATAATTGGAACAGAAAGCTCGTTAAAAATACTAAAATATTGAAATTGTAAGACTATAATAACTACGGTATTAATGGGTGAAACTCCGAAATTTCCGTGCGACCATAATTTCCCGTCTCACAAACGGTGAGACCCAGCACGGAGTAAACCTCGATGTCCTTTGACCTGTCGCGCCGCCGGATGCTTGGCGCTCTTTGTGTAACACTCGGGCTTGCTGGGCTTGCGCTGCCCGCCTCTGCCCCCGCCACGGCCTCTGACTTTCCGAACAAACCCGTTACCATGATCGTGCCCTATGGCGCCGGCGGAAGCACCGACACGATGGGGCGCGTCTTTGCCAAGGCGCTCGGGGAGGCGCTCGGCCAGCCCGTGGTCGTCGTCAACCGCAAGGGCGGCGGCGGCTCCGTCGGGGCGAGTTTCCTGAAGAACTCCGCTCCGGACGGCTACACGATCCTGCTTGGGGGAATTGACGAGATCACGGCCTGGAACGCCATCGCCAGCCAGGTCGATTTCACCGCGGATGATTTCAGTTATCTCGGCGCCGTCGCGAATTACCAGAACGCGCTCGTCGCTCCGGAGGGACAGCCCTTTTCGACCCTTGACGAATTCGTCGATTATGCGAAAGCCAACCCCGGCACTCCAGTGGTGGCCCAGGGCGGCATGAGCGCGAAGTTCCTCGACCGTCTTGCTTCCGCCGAAGGACTTGAGCTGCGGGCCATAAATGCCAACAGCGGTGCGGAGGCAATGCAGCTGCTCATCGCCGGCAACGCCCTGATGTCTTACAGCGGCGGCATTCACGCGAACTATGCCGGTCAGATTAAGGTGCTGGCGTCGCTGAACGACACCCGCCTTTCCGGTTATCCCGACAAGCCGACCTTCAAGGAGGCCGGCTACGACCTGGCGATGCCGAGCATGATCGGGGTGATGGCGCCGGCCGCCCTTCCCGACGATATTGCGGCCACCCTCGAAGCGGCCGTGACGAAGGCGGCCGCCGACAAGGATTTCCTGACCGTCGTTGAAGACCGGCTGAAATCCAAGGTCGAACTCGTGTCCGGCGCTGATATGCAAGTCCTGATCGGCGTGATGACCGAGAAGCTGCGTCCCCTGGCCACGGACTGATCGGCATTACCGGACCGGACTACCTGAAACCGGCAACGCCGCGGCCAGAGCGCCGCGGCTCCACCGGGAGGGCAAAATGAAACACGCAACCGTAACGACGGCCAACCTCTGGGTCGGCCTGTCTCTCGCAGCATTCGGCGTGGCCGCCGTTTTCTGGATGATCCCGACCTACGTGACCGGTGCGGTTGCCGATACCGGGCAACTGACCCCGGGCTTCATGCCCCGTGTCGCGGCCTGGTCAATGGTCGTTTTCGGACTAATCGTGGCTGTTTCGAACCTGCACGTCATACTGACGGACGCCCGCGCCACGGCCGAGGAAAGCGAAGAGAACGAGGAACTCGTCTTCGGCCGCAACGAGATCGTCAACACGGTTATCCTGGTGCTGATGGCTGCGGCCTATGTGGCCAGTCTCACCTTTTTCGGATTCATGGTGCCGACCGTCCTCGTCCTCGGGGTCACCGCGTATTTCGCGGGCTATCGCCGGCCCCTGGGCCTGATCGGCTTTTCCATCGGCCTGCCCCTGCTGCTGGAGCAGTTGCTCTGGCACGTCCTGAATATCCCGCTTCCGGATTTTCCGCTGGTCAATTTCTAGGTCGCATCATGATTGAACAACTGGCCGATGGTTTTGTGGCGTCGTTCACCTTCGTGAACCTCTTCTTCATCATTCTGGGCGTTGCGGTCGGGATCCTCTTCGGTGTCCTGCCCGGCGTGGGGGGTATCACCGCGCTGTCGCTGCTGATACCGGTCACCTTCTACATGGAGCCGGTCACGGCCATTTCCTTCCTGATAGGGATCACCAAGGGCAGCACCTCGGGCGGGGCCGTTCCGGCCATTCTCCTGAACGCTCCGGGAAGCTCCGAGAACGTGGCAACCGCACGCGACGGCTATCCGCTCGCCCTGCAGGGCAAGCCGGAGAAGGCCATGCGCATGGCCCTTTATTCTTCCGTTTTCGGCGACAGCGCCTCCGACGTGGTGCTGATCCTTCTGGCCGCGCCGTTCGCGGCGTTCGCGCTCCGGTTCGGACCGGCCGAGATTACGGCCGTCGGCCTGCTTGCCTTCACACTGATTGCGGGCCTCTCCTCTGACAGCCTCGCCAAGGGCCTGCTGGCAGCGGCCCTCGGGGTGTTCCTGTCCACGATCGGGCTCGACAAGGCGGAGGGCACGCAACGCATGACCTTCGGCATCATCGATCTCTACGACGGCATCTCGCTGAACGCCCTGACCATAGGACTCCTGGCGCTGAGCTCGGTTGTCAGCCAGCTGTTTGAATCCTGGCGCACGCCAGCGCATCTGCAGGTGAAACCAAAACCCTATGACAAGGCCGACCAGAAGATCACCTGGGCCGAGTTCCGGGCCTGCATCCCGACGCTGTTCAGGTCGGCCTACATCGGAACCTTCGTCGGCATGATGCCCGGACTGGGCGTCACGCTCGCGGCCTTCCTGGGCTATGGCGCTGCCAAGCGGCGGTCGAAGCATCCGGAGGAATTCGGCAAGGGCAAGCTGGAGGGCATTGCCGCGACCGAGGCCGCCAACAGTGCGGTGACCGGCGCGAACCTGATCCCGACGATCGCACTTGGCATTCCCGGCAATATTGCCGCGGCCCTGCTGATCGGAGCCTTCATGATCCACGGTGTCACGCCGGGCCCCTTCATGATGCAGCAGCATGGCGCGCTGATCTACTCGATCTTTGCCTCGATGCTGATCGCCAACGGGGTTCACCTGGTGGTGGGCCGCTTCGGCATCCCGATCTGGGTCCTGTCCCTGCGCGTGCCCAAGCCGATCATCCTGTCCGGCGTGATCGCGCTCTGCGTCATCGGCGTCTACGTGCCGTCCGCCTCGTTTTTCGAAATCGGCCTGATGTTCGCATTCGCCGTGCTGGGCTACTTCATGCGCAAGACCGGGTTCTCCCTGGTCTGCCTGTTCATCGGCTTCCTGCTGGGCCCCCTTCTGGAGCACTCGCTGCGCCAGACCATGATCCTCTACGACAACAACTTCCTTGTGCTGTTCACGCGCCCGGTGGCCCTGCCGTTCACGCTGCTGACGCTTTTCTTCGTCTGGCGGTTCGGTATTCACCTCCCGGCAAAGCAGCGCAGGCAACGCAGACTTGAAATGGACAAAACGGAATGAACGACGCGACACCCGTGATGACGAACAGTCCCAACATCATATCCGATCATCTCATGGGGGAGGTCTGGCCGACGGTGCAGCCCGGCCGCGGTCCGTCCGACCTCGGGTCCGTACGGCTGGAGCCTTCGGTTCCAGTGCGGGTCCGCAGCATGCAGACCCTGAAGCTTGTCTACACGGTCGGCCGCTTCGGCCTGGACGACACAGGAGGGCTGAAGGTGGTGCAGCGTTTCACCAACGACGGCGGCCGCTGGCAGACGAATGATCCCGCCGCCATGAACTACGTTACAGCGTTCGCATCGAACGGGGTCGGGCTCGACATCGAGATCGAACGCAACGGGCATCAGCGCCCGTGGGACCGCTCCATGTGCATCACTGTGTGCCGAGGACACATGAAGCAGGGCGACACGATCACAATCGTCCTGGGCGACCGCTCGCAGGGTGGACCCGGGCTGAGGATGCCGACTTTCTGCGAAAGCGCACATGAATTCCGGGTCCTGGTCGATGTCTGCGCCACCCGTCAGTTCCTGCCGCTCCAGCAACGGCCGGCTGTCGAAATCCTGCCTGAGACGCCGCGGACGTGGCGCGTTCTTCTTCCGGGCCTGCGCCGGCCCGGCGCGAAGTTTTCGCTGGGTCTCAGGGCCGATGATCTCTGGGGCAACCCGTCCGATATGGTCGAGGGAACCTTCCGTCTGACCGCATCGGGACCGGTCGAGGGGCTGCCGCAAACGGTGACCTTCCACCGCGGCCAGCGCGCGCTGCGGATCGACGGCCTGACCGCCGCCGCACCTGGCGTGATCCGCGTGGCGCTCAGCGATGATGAGGGGAACGTCCTGGTCCTCTCCAACCCGCTCGTCGTGCGCGAAGGGGAATACGAAGGCTTCTGGGGCGATCTGCATGGCCAAAGCGGCGAGACCGTCGGGATCAATCCGATCCAGGAGTATTTCGAATTCGGCCGGGACCTGGCCCTGCTCGACGTGATGAGCCACCAGGCGAACGATTTCCAGGTCAAGAACGTGTTCTGGAACCAGATCAACGCCGTCACGGCCGAGTTCGACGCACCTGGAAAATTCGTGGCCTTTCCGGGATACGAATGGTCGGGCAACACACCAACCGGCGGGGATCACAACGTGTTCTTCCGCCACGAGGGCCGCCCTATGGTTCGCTCTTCCCACGCGATGCTGCAGGACCGCAACGATCTCATCCGGGACGCGAACACGACAGCAGAGCTGTTCGAGGCGCTGAAAGACGAGGACTGCGTTCTCTACGCCCACGTAGGCGGTCGCCCGGCCGATATCGGCCAGGCCGACGGCGGTGCGTTGCGGACAGCCGTGGAGGTCCATTCCGACTGGGGCACCTTCGAGTGGATCATGGCAGACAGTTTCAAGCTGGGTTACCGGCACGGGCTTGTCTGCAATTCCGACGGACACAAGGGGCGTCCGGGAGCGAGCCACCCCGGCGCGTCGAGTTTCGGCGCCCTGGGCGGGTTGACCTGCTTTTTCGCAAGGGAACTGAGCAGAGACGGGATTTTCGAGGCCATGCGCCGCCGTCATCACTACGGTACGACCGGAGGGCGCCTGCATCTGGATGTAACCGCCGCCTTTGCCTCTCCCGCACGTCTGTTCGAGACAGATCCGCGCCTGGGTGACGCCCGGTTCGGCCAGGCGGAGACCGCCATGATGGGAGATATCGTTGCCGTCAGAGAAGATCGCTTCGAGGTCAGTGTTTCCGCGGTTACCCAATCGCCACTTTT
Organism: uncultured Roseibium sp.; assembly: GCF_963675985.1. Lineage (NCBI taxonomy): Bacteria > Pseudomonadati > Pseudomonadota > Alphaproteobacteria > Hyphomicrobiales > Stappiaceae > Roseibium > uncultured Roseibium sp. Next base: position 3,776,443 of record NZ_OY780958.1, read on the forward strand.
GTCCATCGACATTCTCCGCGGCACAGAGGTACTGAAGACTGTCAGGCCGTATGGTGAGGACGTCCTCGGCCCGCGCTATCGGGTCTGTTTTCACGGCGCCGAATATCGGGGCCGTGGGCGTCAGACCAACTGGAAGGGCCACGCGCGGCTGGACGGAGCCCACATCGAGCGCTTCGAAACGGTCAACGCCTGGAACCACGACAGGCTGTTGCGCCCGTCCGCCGACGACCGTGTCGAATTCGATGTGCTGACGACGGGCAATTTCGTCGGCTTCGATATCTGGCTGAACGATGTCGCGGGCGGGATCGAGATCGTGACCGGCCATGTGTCGGGAAAGATCGACCTGGCGTCGGTCGGTATCGATCCCGTTGTGCTTGAAGCGGGGGGACTGGACCGCAAGGTGACGCTTCAGCGGCTGCCCGACACGCTGTCCGTAACCGCCCTGGAAGCTTCGGCGGACATTGTCCTCGACAAAAACGGAGACACGCCGGTCTGGGCGCGGGTGGCGACGGAAGACGGTCATCTGGCCTGGTCCAGCCCGATCTACGCCTTTCGCGACACATAACGGGGCTGCCTGCTCTTTAAAAGCGGATCCTTTTTGACCGGGACTTTCTGAGAGCAGTGCAGTTTCGTGAGGAACTTGAAGAGAATTGCGAGGCCGAAATGGCTGCGGTAGACCGAAGCCGCCTCTCTTCCATGACAACACGCCCGCAGTCACCGCTTGCGGCAAATTCTGCCATGCGAGGAGAGGGCAGGTTTGCCTTGTGAAGTCCGATTCCAGTTCCTTCGAAATGGAACGTCTATCTTAACATTCCCGACCGCCGATTTCGAGAATTACACATTAATGCGACACAATCTCATCCATATTTACGACTGCATACATAAATTCTATTGCTTATATCTTTAATATTTGATCCGACATCTTGTATTTTCACATTTTTCTAGAAAGTAAAATAAAACACTCCTTGACAAATTTTCTGAATGACGATGGGCTATAAATCTTAGGAGGCGTTTTGTCTTCGAGGAGATTGTCTACGAATGCTTTTTTTTGAAGAGTATGAGACTTTTGATGCGACCGGCCTTGCCGATCTGATTGCGAAAAGGGAAATCAGCGCAAGTGAGGCTTTGGATGCTGCCCTTGCGCGTGCTCATGCTGTCAATCCGGACCTGAACGCGCTGACCATGCTGCGCGAGGACACCGCCAGACAGAAGGCTCAGGGACAGCTGCCTGACGGCCCGCTTTCCGGCGTGCCGTTCCTGTTGAAGGACCTGGGAGGCGAAGCCGTCGATTTCCCTGCCAACAATGGCTCCAATTTGCTGCGCGATACGCGCTATTCGCAAAATTCGACGCTGATCGACCGGCTTTTTGCCTCCGGCGTAAACACCTTCGGACGGACAACGGCTCCGGAAGGGGGCGTGGGGTGTGCGACAGAGGCTGCGGTTTACGGCGGACCGACACGCAACCCCTGGGATCTCCAACGGACACCCGGCGGCTCGTCGGGCGGATCGGGTGCGGCGGTCGCAGCCGGAATCGTGCCGGCGGCCCATGGCTCGGACGGCGGCGGTTCGGTGCGCATCCCCGCGTCCTCCTGCGGCCTGTTCGGCTTCAAGCCAACCCGCGCGCGCCTGCCGGACGGGCCATTCTCCGGTGAGGGCTGGGCCGGCATGGCGATCGAAGGGTTCCTGACGCGCAGCGTTCGCGACACGGCCCTGCTGCTCGACATCTGCGAGGGCGCCGATCTCGGAGCCCCCTACTGGGCGCCACCGTTGCAGGCGAGCTTTTCGGCCGCGGCAGACGCCACCGGCAAGCCGCTCAGAATTGCGGTCTGCGAGACCACGCTCACCGGGGACCCGATCCATGCGGACTGCCGGACCGCCGTGCAGGATGCGGCGAAGCTTTTGGAAAGCATGGGCCACGAGGTGACCCCGGCCTGCCCGCAGGCCGCCGATACGGTTGGAATGATGACGGCCTGGACCGATATCGTCGCCTGCGGCACGGCCCTATGGGTGCGCAAGGCGCTTGCCAAACGCAACCGCGACCTGCGCCCGGACGATCTTGAGAACGTGGTCCGCAGCGCCTGCGCGCATGCCGCCACGATTTCGGGCGACGCCTATCTGGAGGCGGTCGAGAAGATCCATGCCTACGGCCGGCAGATGGCCGCGTTTTTCGAAGACTACGATGTGTTGCTGACGGCGACGCTGGCCGAACCGCCGGCGCTGGTCGGGCGGTTTTCCCACGATCGCGAGAGTTATCTCGACTACCGGCTCGGTCCGGACGGGGTGTTCGCCTATTCGCCGTTCACGGCGTCGTTCAATGCGACCGGGCAACCGGCAGCCTCCGTTCCCCTCCACTGGACCGCGTCCGGTCTTCCGGTCGGGATCCATCTCGCGGGGCGGTTCGGCGAAGACGAGGTCCTCATGACCCTTTGCGCCGAACTGGAACGGGCGCGGCCGTGGTTTATGAGCCGGCCCCCGGTCCGGTTTCGACAAGATAATTCAGGCATTTCCGGAGAAACCCAGTGATGGAACAGGGCGTGGCGATATCGGCCCAATCGGTCTCGAAAGTCTTCGGTGTTCCACCGAACGGCATGCGGGCGCTCGATACGGTCTCGGTGGACATAAGGCGAAACGAGTTCTTCACACTGCTGGGCCCGTCGGGCTGCGGCAAGACCACACTGCTGCGCATGATTGCCGGTTTCGAAGCGCCGACCGAAGGCACGATCCTGCTGGAAGGCACCGACATAACGGCCGCCCCTCCGTTCAAGCGCCCGGTGAACACAGTCTTCCAGAGCTATGCGCTGTTTCCCCATCTCACGGTGGCGCAAAACATCGCCTTCGGCCTTGAGATGCTCGGCCGCGGCAAGTCGGAGATCGAAACGACCGTGCGCGAGATGCTGGCGCTCGTTCGCATGGAGGAAATGGGCGGACGTCTCCCGGCCCAGCTGTCGGGCGGCCAGCAGCAGCGCGTCGCGCTGGCACGCGCCCTTGCCCCCCGCCCCTCCGTCCTGTTGCTGGACGAGCCCCTGTCGGCCCTCGACCTGAAACTGCGCCAGCAGATGCAGATCGAGCTCAAGCGGATGCAGAGGGACACCGGCATCACCTTCATCTTCGTCACCCATGACCAGGAAGAAGCCCTGACCATGTCGGACCGGATCGGCGTCATGAACGGCGGCAAGATATTGCAGGTCGGCAGTCCGCAGGAGATTTACAATCGCCCGGTCAATCGCTTCGTCGCGAGTTTCATCGGGGAATCAAATTTCCTCGAAGCGGAGATTATCGAAAGCGGGCAGACCGCACACGTCAGGCTGGCGGGCGGGGTCGAGGCGACCGCCGCGTGCACCGACGGCGAAGCCCCGTCCGGCAAAGTGACGCTTACCGTCAGGCCGGAGCAGATCGTGCTGGGTCAAAGCGGCGGCGAAGGCGGTCTTTCCGGCAAGGTCACCAACACCTTGTATTTCGGTACCGACATGCATTGTTACATCGACCTGGACAACGGCACGCAGCTTGTTGCCCGGACAGCGGCGACGACCGACGGCCGGGGCGTCCATCAGGTCGGCGATGTCGTCACCGTCGGCTTTACGCCCGGTGCCCTGCGCATCATAGGAGGCTGATCATGACCACAGTGCCGCCTGAAGCCGGGGTATTGGAAGCAAACGTCGAGGCCGCGCGCGTCAAACGGAACTGGCTGCTTTCCCTACCGGCCCTGCTGCTGCTCTTGATCGGCGCGTCGGGTCCGCTGCTCATTGTTCTGGTCTATTCGTTCCTGGAACCGGGCGATTTCAGCGGTGTCGTCTGGAAACCGACCTTCGATGCCTGGGTGCAGATCTTCTTCAGCCGCGACATCTTCGACGACACGCTTGGACTGGCCGACGCCCATCTGACGATCTTCTGGCGCTCCGTGCGGCTGTCGCTGCTGACCACGCTCATCACCATCGCCTTCGGCCTGCCGACGGCCTATTTCATTGCCACCCGGCCGGGACGCGCCCGCGTCTTCTGGCTGTTCCTGATCACGATCCCGTTCTGGACCAACCTGCTTGTGCGCACCTTCGCGATCCTGGAGGTAATCCGCAGCGAGGGCCTGATCAACACGTGGCTGATGCGCCTCGGCCTGATCTCGCAACCGATCCAGATCATGTATACCGACACGGCGGTTCTGATCGGCATGGCTTATGTCTATCTGCCGCTGATGGTCCTGCCGCTTTACGCGGCCATCGAGCGCTTCGACTTCAAGCTGGTCGAAGCCGGGTACGACCTTTACGCCAATCGCTGGCAGGTGCTGCGCCGGGTCATCCTGCCCATCGTCAAGCCGGGGATCGTCGCCGGGTCGATCCTGGTCTTCGTGCCTTCCCTTGGCGCCTACGTGACGCCGCGGGTGCTGGGCGGCGGCAAGAACATGATGATCGGCAATTTCATCGAGCTGCAGTTCGGACAGGGCCGGAACTGGCCGCTGGGCTCGTCGCTGTCGATCCTGCTTCTGCTGATCGTGATGGCGGCGCTGCTGGTTTATGTGCGCGTCTCCACCAAAGGAGGCGACAATGCGTAAGGGAAAACCGTTTTCCATTCGCCGCATTCCAGGCTTCACCGCGATCGCGATCACCTGCTTTGTGTTGCTTTACGCGCCAATCCTGACGATCGTGATCTATTCGTTCAACGCCGGGGAATCGGTGGCGCTCTGGAAGGGCTTTTCCATCGACTGGTATTTCGTGGCGGCCGGAAACCAGGCGGTTCAGGAAGCCACGCTGCGTTCGCTCGTCATCGCGCTGTGGGCCTCGGCGATTTCGACCACCCTCGCCACCATGGCGGCGCTGGGGACGACGCGGACGCGCCGCTTTCCCGGACAGACGCTCATCTACGTGATGATCAACCAGCCACTGATGGTGCCGGAGATCGTCACCGCCGTGGCGCTGTTGATCTTCTTCGCCAGCATCAAGGTCGCCACCGGTTATTCCGGGCTCGGTTATCTGATCCTGGCGCATTCGGCCTTCTGCATCCCCTTCGCCTACATGCCGATCCGGGCGCGCATGGAGGGTATGGACCTGGCGCTGGAAGCCGCCGCGGCCGACCTCTACGCCACACCGTGGCGCACCTTCCGGCGGATTACCCTGCCGCTGATGGCGCCGGGCATCGTCGCCGGCGCCATGCTGGCCTTCGTCATTTCGCTCGATGACGTCATCATCACCGAATTCGTCAAATCGGCCGGTCAGGATACCCTGCCGACCTACATGCTCGGCCAGTTGCGCCGCGCCATTACGCCGGAGGTGAACGCCATCTCCACCGTGCTGCTCGCACTGACCGTCGTTCTTCTCACCGCGTTCTTCCTGCTGTCGGGCAGGAACACGGCGAAAAGCTGAAATACCTGAAGCTGTAAACAAGGAGTATGATTGATGCGCCTATCTCTGTTGACGACCACGACGGCGGCATTGCTCGCCACCACAACGATGGCGTTCGCCGCGGGCGAGCTCAACATCTACAACTGGGGCAACTACACGAACCCGGAGCTGATCAAGAAATTCGAGGAAAAATACGACGTCAAGGTGACCGTGACCGACTATGATTCCAACACCACGGCGCTCACCAAGATCGAGGCTGGCGGCAGCGGTTTCGACATCGTCGTGCCGACAAGCAGCTATGTTCCGATCTATGTCGAGAAGGGCCTTCTGCTCGAAACGCGCCCCGACCAGATGGAAAACTTCAAGAACGTTGCCAAGCGCTGGGTCGACGTGCCCTGGGATCAGGGCCGTCACTACACCGTGCCGTGGCAGTGGGGAACGACCGGGGTAGCGGTCAACAAGAAGACCTACTCGGGCGACGTCAACACGTCGGCCATCTTCCTCGATCCGCCCGCCGAACTCGTCGGCAAGGTCAACGTGGTTCCTGAAATGAACGACGTGATCAACATGGCGATCTTCTATGTCGGCGGAGAAGCCTGCACCGAAGACAAGACCGTGCTGAAAAAGGTGCGCGACACCCTGGTCGCCGCCAAGCCGAAGTGGCTGTCGATGGATTACGGCACCACCGACAAGCTGAAGAGCGGCGAATACCAGGCGACCGTCAACTGGAACGGCTCCACCTTCCGCGCCCGGCTGGAAAACCCGGACGTCGTCTATGGCTACCCCAAGGAAGGCTATCCGCTGTGGATGGATGCCGTCGCGGTGCTGAAGGACGCCAAGAACGTCGAGAACGCCAAGCTGTTCCAGAACTTCATCATGGAGCCGGAAAACGCCGCCCTGATTTCGGCCTTCGCCCGCTATGCCAATGGCATCAAGGGTTCGGAAGAATTCATGCCTGCGGACATGAAAGGCGCGCCGGAACTCGACACGCCGGAAGACCTGCAGGCCGCCGGCCAGTTCCTGCCGTTCTGCCCGAAGTCCGCGCGTGACATCTACACCGCGATCTGGACCGAGTTGCAGAAATAAGCCTTACGCGACGACGGTGGAGCGGTTGCGGCCGCTCCACCGTCGTGGCTCTGGCGGACCTGCGTGTATCGATTGCATAGAGCAAACATTTGGGCTGAGTTGCCATGTGCGATACCGAACTTATATATTATTTATTATTATTTATTTTCTTCATAATAAGTTTAATTACGACACGAATTCATGATTTCGAAATTCTGAGTTTTGTTTATTCTAAAAATGTATATGGTATATTTTCGTTTATTCTACTGATTATTTTTATGCTATCTAAGAACAACATCATAAAAGTATTAGATTTCATCTTTTGCCCATAAAACCTCAATTTGCGAACCGATAAAAAAGACACATCGACTACATAAATAACTGCACCGTTTCGACACGATGCCGATACGACGGAACAGCGAGCATCGGCGCGCTTTCCGCAGTCGAATTTCATCAGCTATTTCAAAGGGAAATGGCGCACCGGGGAGGATTCGAACCCCCGACCCCCAGATTCGTAGTCTGGTGCTCTATCCAGCTGAGCTACCGGTGCTTAAGGCCTGTGATCGGGCGGGGACGGTCTTGCTGGCGTGCCGCGCAGTCTGTCGTGCCTGACCTGGCTGGGTCATGTGCGGGCCGCGTGGAGTGCGTTCCCGAACAGGGCGCTACTCCTAATGCCGTCCGATTTGGAATGCAAGGGCAATTTCAGTTTTTTTGAATGCCCCGCGCGGCAAGTCCGGAAAACCGGCAAAACGCGCCGATCTCGCCTGTTGACATCCGGGCATCAGCTCCGGTCGGGCAAGTCGATGCAGAAGCAGGCGCCGGGCTTCGTCTCGTCCAGTTCGATCCGACCGCCGTGGGCCTTGAGGAGTTCCGCCGCAATCGCCAGACCAAGACCGACACCGCCCTGTTTGGAGCCGCTGTGGAAGGCCTTGAACAGGGCCTTCCTGATGTTGGCCGGAATACCGGGGCCGGTGTCGGCCACGGTGATCTGCACCGACGTTCCCTGCCGTTCCGCATCGAGGATGATGCGCCGGACAAGGGTGTCATCCTTTTCCGCCTCAAGGGCCTGAAGCGCGTTGCGGCACAGGTTCAGAAGAACGCGGAAGATCTGCTCCGGATCCGCATCGATCTCCAGGTCTTCCGGCACCCGGTTCTCGAAGGTGACGGCGGCGTGTTCGGTGAGACCGAGGACATCGGCGATGTCCTCGCCGACGCGGCGCAGTTCGATCAGCCGGCGTTTGGGCGCCTCCTCCTGGGCCTTGCCGTAGGACATGACCGCCTGGGTATAGCCGACGGCGCGGTCGAGGGTCGCCAGGATCTTCGGGGCGAGCCGGTTGACCGTCGGGTCGGGCACATGCTCCAGACGCTCCAGGAAGAGCTGGGCGGAGGCGAGCAGATTGCGCAGATCGTGGTTGATCTTCGACACGGCCAGACCGAGATCGGCCAGCCTCTGCTTCTGGTTCAGGGCGCGCGACAGCGCTTCTTCCATGGCGGCAAGACGAACTTCGGCATCGCCGAGTTCATCCTGGCGCCCGGAGATCTTGATGACCCTCGAGGAGTCTTCCGGGGTTTCGGCGAAACGATCCATGGATTCCGTCAGCCGCTGCAGCGGGCGCACGAACAGGGCGCGCAGACTGACATAGACGAGCGTGGCGGTGATGATGGAAATCACCAGCGACAGCCCAAGGATGCGCCAGGAGAAGGCCAGCATGTCCGCCTGCAGGAGCTTCACCGGCAACACGATGTCGACGCGCTTGACATAGCCCATCTGTCCCTTGCCGACCACACGCATCAGGCCATCGCCGGAGTAGGCAAGCGTGCGGAAGCTCTCCAGGATCGAGCGCAGCGGCGACATCTCTCCCATGTCGACGACGAAGTCGACCACCGGGACCGTATCTTCCATGGCGATCAGGCTGCGCCGGGTGCCCTGGTCGAGCGAAATGGCAACGGCGCCGGTGGTGCGCAACAATTCCTGCTGCAGGCGCGGCGCGATGGTGTTGGTCTCGGCCAGCACGGAGGCGGCCACGCCGGCGGTGGTCAGCCGGTCCTGCAGCCAGTTGTTGCGGAAGTTGGCGACGGAAGGCACGTAGATACTGACTTCGGCCAGCATGACGAAAAGAATGGTCAGGATCAGCAGTTTTCCCGACAGGCCGCCCAGACGATACCCCCTGCCCCAGAAGGAACGAACTCCCCCGGTGCGCGCTTCAGATGGTTCGGCTTTGCCTTGCGGCACGCCTTCATGCTTCATCTGGCTAACTTTCAATCGGCCTCTGGCTAGACGGTCGCACGTGCTATCTAACCGAAAATCCTCAAGAATTGCACGACCCTGCGCACCCAGGGATTTTTCGGAGCATCGCCATAATAGGAAATTGCGGCCCGGCGCACCAGTTCCCCCAGTGTCGGGTAAGGCGCCACAAATCCAGCCAGTGCTTTCATCGTCATTTTCTGCGAGACCGCCAGGGAGAGGAGATTGACGATCTCGCCGGCCTGAGAGCCAACGATGTCCGCGCCGAGCAACCGTCCGCCGGGACCGGCGATCAGCTTGAGACAGCCGACCGTCTTGCCTTCCGCCTGCGCCCGGTCGTTGCCCGCATACTCCGCCCGTAGAACCCGGACCTTATCGCCATGACGGCGCCGGGCTTCCGGTTCGCTCAGGCCGACATGGCCGAGTTCGGGCGAGGTATAGGTGACCCAGGGAATGAGATCCCGGTTTTCCTTCGCCGGCAGGCGGAACAGGATGGAACGGATCACGAGACCGGCGTGATAGCCCGCAACGTGGGTGAACTGCAGGCCGCCGGTGACGTCGCCGATCGCATAGACCCTGCGATTGCTGGTGCGGAAGCCCCGGTCGACCTCAATGCCTTTTCGGCTGTAGGTAACGCCTGCCTTTTCCAGGTCCAGACCGTCGACGGTCGGTGCCCTGCCGGTTGCCACGAGCAGATGCGATCCTTCCAGAGAACGCTGGACGCCCTCGGGCGTTTCAACGCTGATGCTCACACCTGATCCCGTCTTCTCAACACCGGCGACCTTCGTGTCCTCCAGGATCGTGACCCCTTCGGACCGCAGGGCGTCGATCACGATCGCGGCCTGCTCCGGATCGTCCTTGCCAAGCGCCTTCTGCGCCTCGATCACGGTCACCTTGCTGCCGAGGCGGCGGTGCGCCTGGGCCATTTCCATCCCGATCGGCCCGCCTCCGACAACAATCAGGTGCTCCGGCGCCTGCCGCAGGTCGAACAAGGTTTCATTGGTCAGATAAGATACCGTGTCGAGACCGGGGATTGGCGGCACGGCCGCGCGCGATCCGGTGGCGATGACGAACCGCCGCGCGCGAATTTCGGTTTCTCCGGCCAGCATGCGGTCGGGTCCGGTAAAACGGGCATGGTGCTTGAGAACGGTGACCCCCAGACCCTCGAAGCGTTCTTCCGAATCATGGGGCGCGATGGCGGCGATGACAGCCTGCACGTGATCGTTTGCCCGTGCGAAATCGACTCCAACGGTACCAAAGTGGACACCAAGTTTCTTTCCCGCCGCTTCCGCCACGGCTGCCTTTGCCGATGCGAGCAGCGCCTTTGAAGGGACACATCCGGTGTTCAGGCAATCGCCGCCCATCTTGCCCTGTTCGATCAGGACCACGTCGACCCCGAAGGCCGCTGCGGCGGCGGCCACGGACAGGCCGCCGGATCCGGCTCCGATGACGCAAATGTCCGGTTTCAAAACTGTTGTCATCCTAGACCCTTCAGCGTGGGACCGTTTTCATTGGAGGCACGTCACTCCGAAGCGCGTTTTTTCCGCAGCCGTTTCAGGACAACGGGAATAAGGCTCGCGAACCCGAGAACGAAAAACGCGGCAAGCAGTTCGGGGGTCACGAAGGCCCCGATCTCCACCTCGCAACTGCCGGCGGCGGCGCAGCCGGGGTTGGCGGCCTCCTGGGCGGCAATCACGCTATCCAGACCCGAACCGATAAAGGCGAAGGCAAAGGTTCCCGGTATGATGCCGACCAGAGTGGAAAACACATAGGTGCCGACGGGAACGTGGAAGATTGCCGGAGCGATGTTGACGAGCCAGAACGGAAAGATCGGCGTCAATCGCAGGAACAACAGGTAGCTCATGGCGTTTTCCCGGAAACCGCTCGACAGACGGGCGAGGAACGGTCCGGCACGGGCCTTCAAGGCGGTTCCGAGAGAGCTGCGTGCGGCCAGGAAGACGACGGTGGCGCCGAGGGTCGCGGCAATAACGGTCGCAACCCCGGCAAGGAGCCATCCGAACAGGAACCCGCCGGCGATGGTCAGAAAGGAGGCGCCCGGAAACGAAAGCGCCACGGAGACAGCGTAGATGGCGACATAAGCAGCAAGAGCCAGGAGCAGATAGGTGTCGACGAAAGCCGCCAGGTGCTGCCGCTCCCGGATGAGGTTGGCCAGAGACAGATGTTCGTGCCAGCCTTCCGCATAGCCTACGCCCATGACCGCCACCAGCAGGCCGATCGGAATCCAGCGCCCGAATTCACCTGCCCGGGTATTCGCAGCGGACGACTCCGCCGGCGTTCCGGCCGGCCCGTCCTGGCCGTTATCCTTCATGACATTCCCACCGCCCGCACTCTGTTTTTTACGTGCCGTCAGACCCGAAACAATCGTGTATCAGGTCGGGGCCTGACCGGCCTGTCTTCAGGTGTACATGATTGCAGTTAAGAAGAAGCCGGTTTCACCGACAAGTGACCCGGTATTGGCACCACCTCACTTCGATGTGATAACCTCGCAGATCGGATCCGGGTCATGTGAGAAATGCGGTCGGGTATCGTTGACTTGCAGGCGCGTCCCGCTTATAAGCGCGCTCGACCGGGACACGCATTCGAACCCAAGCCTATGAATAGGTGCGCTCTGGTGGCGCTTCGAATGCTTCCACCAAAGAATTTTTAGAACAAGGGCCGCGCCCCGTTGCGCGGATAAGGAACAATGAAGCGTACGTATCAACCGAGCCGTCTTGTCCGCAAGCGCCGTCACGGCTTCCGTTCGCGCATGGCGACGAAAAACGGCCGTCAGGTTCTCGCCCGCCGCCGGGCCAAGGGTCGCAAGCGTCTCAGCGCCTGATCGGGCCAACGCATGCGGCGCTGCCCGTGATGTCTGGTCTTGTAACTCAGCCCACGCCGCCGCTCATGAACACACTTAAAAAGCGCTCCGAATTCCTTGCCGTTGCCAAAGGCGGACGGGTGAATCGGCGCGCTTTTGTGTTGCAGGGCCTGAAGCGCCAGCATGACGGCGATCCGCGTGTCGGCTATACCGTCACGAAAAAGACCGGCAACTCCGTCGTACGCAACCGAATCAAGCGGCGCCTGCGTGCCGCTGTCGCGGCTCTTCACCGGGAGGAAATTCCCGAGTTCGCGGACTTTGTGCTGATCGGCCGCGAGGCAGCCCTCACACTTCCCTTCCAAAATCTGGTCTCCGACCTTAAATCGGGGCTACCGCAGGCGCTGAAGCCCGGTTCGCAACATCGCCGCGGGAAACCGAGGCGGGCGAAGGACGCAGCCCAGACCGACACCGTTCCGCGCAGAAAACAGGGGTAATCCAGTTGTTCTCCGAAAATCGCAATACGATTCTTGCAATCGTCCTGTCCCTGGTCGTTCTGCTGGGATGGCAGTACTTCATTGCAAAGCCCCAACTGGAGCGCCAGCAGGCGGAACTCCAGGCGCAACAGGAAAAGGCAGCACCTGCGGGAGCCACCCAGGATGCCAACACGCCGGCGCCGGCCGGCACGACCCCGGGCCAGGCAAATGCGCCGACTTCGGGCGCTGCCGGCCAGACGGTGGCAATGACGCGCGAGGAAGCTCTTGCCAAGAGCGAGCGGATCGACATCGATACCCCCCGGGTTTCCGGATCGATCAATCTTACCGGCGGTCGTATCGACGACCTGCGCCTCAAGGATTATCACGAGACCGTCGACAAGAGCAGCCCGACGATCGTGCTGCTGTCGCCGAAAGGCGCGCCGAAGGCCTATTACGCGGACTACGGCTGGGTCGCCGATCCGGGAGCCGATCTCGTCCTGCCCGGGAACGACACCCAATGGACCAAGCCGGAAGGCGCCGAACTAACGCCGGCCACCCCGGTGACGCTGACCTATGACAACGGCGCCGGCCTTGTTTTCAAGCGGACGTTTTCGATCGACGAGAATTACATGTTCACCATCGATCAGTCGGTGGAAAACAACACCGGCACCGAGGTCAAGCTCTACCCGTACGGCCTGATCGTTCGCAACGGGAAGCCGGACACGGCAGGCTTCTATATCCTGCATGAAGGCATGCTGGGCGTCTTCGGCGACGAAGGCCTCAAGGAGGTGAAGTACAAGGATCTGGAAGAAGATCATCAGGTTCGCCCCCCGCAGGTCGACCAGGGCTGGCTCGGCTTCACCGACAAGTACTGGGCGGCGACGCTCATTCCGATGCCGAAATCGACTTTCCAGCCGAACTTCACCTACACGCAGGCAACCGACAACTTTCAGGCGGACTTTCTCGGCACCGGCGTGACCGTTCCTGCGGGCGGAAGCGCCGACACAAGCTCCTATCTCTTCGCCGGGGCGAAGCAGAAGTCGCTGCTCGACGCCTATCAGGACAAAGATGACGGCCTGGGGATCAAGCAGTTCAACCTGCTGATCGACTGGGGCTGGTTCTTCTTCCTGACCAAGCCGATGTTCTGGGTGATCGACTACCTGTACCATCTGGTCGGCAACTTCGGCCTCGCCATCCTGGCGGTCACCGTTCTGGTGAAACTGTTCTTCTTCCCGTTGGCCAACAAGTCCTATGTCTCCATGAGCAAGATGAAGCTCGTGCAGCCGCAAATGACCGAGATCAAGGAGAAATACGGCGACGATCGGGCGAAGCAACAACAGGCGCTGATGGAGCTGTACAAGAAGGAAAAGATCAATCCGTTGGCCGGCTGTTTGCCGGTGGTGATCCAGATCCCGGTCTTCTTCTCGCTCTACAAGGTGTTGTTCGTCACCATCGAGATGCGTCACGCGCCGTTCTTCGGCTGGATCCAGGACCTCTCGGCTCCGGATCCGACGACCGTCTTCAACCTGTTCGGACTCATTCCCTGGGATCCGCCGCAAATGCTCATGCTGGGCGTCTGGCCGCTGATCATGGGTATCACCATGTTCGTCCAGATGAAGATGAACCCGGCGCCGCCCGATCCCACCCAGCAGATGATCTTCACCTGGATGCCGGTGATCTTCACCTTCATGCTGGCATCGTTCCCGGCCGGCCTCGTGATCTACTGGGCCTGGAACAACACCCTCTCGGTCACCCAGCAGTACGTGATCATGCGCCGCCAGGGTGTGAAGGTCGAGCTCTGGGACAACCTGAGGCGCACGTTCAAGCGCAAGAAGGCGGCGACCGATAGCAAGAGCTGATCGCCCCGCAGAAACCCGACCATGACGCAAAGCCCCGCCCACCGGCGGGGCTTTTTGCTACCCCCTGCCGTCGTCCTCCCGGCACGACGTTTTGTGAGACAAGAAGAGCAGCAAGTGGGCCTGGATCTGCGCCACCGCTTGTCCGGGACCGAAAGAAGGATCCGGCGCGGAGCCCGGACGACCTCCTCGCTGCGGATCGTTGTGCCTGTGCCGGCAGGATTCGTGGCGCGCATCCTCTGCAATCATGACAATGCCACTTTTGCCGATCACCTGTTTGTTCCTTCGACAGGAGAGATCATGGTTCGGCTGGCAAAATATCTTTTCGCGGCAGCCCTGCTGCTTGTTGCGGCCGCACTTGTCTACGGGGCTATTGGCTATTCTGATGCCCTTTCGAACGCCGAAGACCTTGCCCGGCGCGCGGACGCCCTGATCGCGGAAGGCCGTGGTGGCGATGATCTCGGCGGGGAGCGCCTGAAGCAGCTTCTCATGGTTCAGGACCCGACCTTTCACGATCATGCCGGCGTGGACCTGACCACCGCCGGGGCCGGTCTGACAACCGTCACACAGTCGCTCGCCAAGCGCACCGCCTTCGAGAACTTCAAGCCGGGCATCGGGAAAATCCGCCAGACCGGTTATGCCATCTGTCTGGAACAGCGGCTCTCCAAGGACCAGATCATGGCGCTCTGGCTCGATACGGTTGAAATGGGGACAGGTCCGGACGGCTGGATGAAAGGCTTCTACTCCGCAAGCGAAGCCGTCTACGGCAAATCCCCCGCGGAGCTGAGCGACAGGCAGTTCCTGTCGCTCGTCGCCGTGCTGATCGCACCGTCCCGTTACGATCTGCTGCGGGAGGACCCGCAACTTGAAGACCGCGTCGCACGGATCGAACGGCTGGTCGCGGGCAGTTGTGCCCCGGCCGACCATGGCGATGTCTGGCTCGACGGCTGCCGTGCAGAATAGCCTTCCCCTAGGGAACCTTCTGCCTTGACCCGGGCAAAACAAGTGTGTTTATGTCCCGCCCCGATGGCAACGGTTGGCACGTTGTCCATACACGTGTCCATCTAGGAGTGCCCGGACCGATGATCCGATAAAGCAAGACCTTCCCCGCAAGGCGAAGACGCCCTCCGGCAGGTCGACCGCGTTCGATGACGCGTTTTTCCCTTCCCTTGTTTCTTGCTTTTTGGAGGTCCCATGCACGGTCCGTCTCCCGACACCCTTCATCCGTTCAACGGCGAACGGCACACGGTTTTCCTGAAGAACGTCATCACCCGCCTGACCATCGAGGTCGGCGACTTCACCTATTATAACGATGTGGACAATCCGGCCGATTTCGAAAACCGGAACGTACGCTATCACTTCGATGTCGTTGGCGACCGGCTGAAGATCGGCCGGTTCTGCGCGCTTGCACAGGGCACCACCTTCATCATGAACGGCGCCAACCACGCGCTCACCGGGTTCTCGACCTATCCGTTCCACATCTTCGGGCCCGACTGGGAAGAAGGCTTCGAGAAAGAGACGATCTTCGATCACCTGCGCGGCGATACGGTCGTGGAGCACGATGTCTGGTTCGGCACCAACAGCACGATCATGCCCGGGGTGACGGTTTGCTCCGGCGCGGTGATCGGCGCCCATGCGGTGATTGCCTCCGATGTGCCGCCCTTTGCCATAGTCGTCGGCAACCCCGCCCGTGTGATCAAACTCCGGTTCGACGAGGCGACCATCGAGCGGCTGCTGGAGATCGCCTGGTGGAACTGGCCGGCGGAAAAAGTTACCAGGCATCTCAACGCCATCCGCGGCGCGGATATCGCGGCGCTGGAAGACGCTTGCCTGGAGGTCGCGTGCCGCGAGGCCGGGGACGATCTCGACGCGGACGCAAAGGCAGGGTAGAAAGCGCCCATGAGCGAAGAAGAAAAATACTCCGAAGACGAACTGGAAGCGGGCCGGCTACTGTTTGCCCGCCAGTGGGATTTCCTGACCAGCGTCACCGAAATGTCCAACCTGCCGGACGCCACGCGCACGGAAATCGCCTTTGCCGGGCGATCCAATGTGGGCAAGTCCAGCCTGATCAACGCGCTGACCGGGCGCAAGGGACTGGCGCGGACGTCGAGCACACCCGGACGGACCCAGATGCTGAACTTCTTCGTCGCGCCCGAGACGGAGCTGACCATCGTCGACATGCCTGGATACGGCTATGCCCAGGCCCCCAAGGAACTGGTCGCAGCCTGGACCGAGCTGGTCTTTGCCTATCTGCGCGGCCGACCGACCCTGCGCCGCGTGTTCCTTCTGATCGACAGCCGCCACGGCATCAAGGCCAATGACCTTGAAGCCATGGACCTGCTCGACAAGGCGGCCGTGATTTATCAGGTGGTGCTGACCAAGTCGGACAAGATCAAGCCCGGCCAGCTTACGCGCCTGATGGAGGAAACTTCCAAGACCCTGTCGCGGCGGCCTGCCGCCTTCCCCGAAATCCTTGCCACGTCATCGGAAAAAGGCATCGGCCTCGACGAGTTGCGCGCCGAAATCCATCGGCTCACCTCCTACTGATCCCCGGTTGGCGATTGAGCGAGCATGCCGAAAAGGGTATAGCCTCATTTCCGCACGAACGAGCCTAGAGCGAGCAGAAGTACCATCATGACCCCTCCGGACCATTCCAGCCGCGCCCATGTGATTGCCCAGGCCCTGCCCTACATGCAGCGCTATGACGACCGCACAGTGGTCGTGAAATACGGTGGCCATGCCATGGGCGATGCGGATCTCTCCCAGGCGTTTGCCCGCGATATCACGCTGCTGCGCCAGTCCGGCGTGCATCCGGTGGTGGTCCATGGCGGCGGTCCGCAGATCGGCAAGATGCTCACACGGCTCGGCATCGTCAGCGAGTTCAAGGGCGGCCTCAGGGTCACGGACAAGGCCACGGTCGAGATCGTCGAAATGGTGCTTGCCGGATCGATCAACAAGGAAATCGTCCAGGCCATCAATGCCGAAGGCGGACGCGCCGTCGGCCTGTGCGGCAAGGACGGCAATATGGTCACCGCTGAGAAGGTCCAGCGCACCATGGTCGATCCGGATTCCAACATCGAGAAGGTGATCGATCTGGGGTTCGTCGGCGAACCGGCGGACGTCAACCCGACCGTCCTGAAGCTCGTCCTCAAGGAAGACCTGATCCCGGTCGTTGCGCCCGTCGCGCCGGGTCCGGACGGCGAGACCTACAACGTCAATGCCGACACCTTTGCGGGCGCCATTGCCGGATCGCTCAACGCCAAGCGGCTTTTGTTCCTCACCGATGTGCCCGGCGTTCTCGACAAGGACGGCAACCTGATCAAGCAGCTCAGCGTTGCCAAGGCGCGCGAACTGATCGCCGACGGCACCATTTCCGGCGGTATGATCCCCAAGGTTGAAACCTGTATCGAGGCGCTCGACCAGGGCGTGGAAGGTGTCGTCATCCTGGACGGCAAGGTGCCCCACGCGGTTCTCCTGGAACTCTTCACCGAACGCGGCGCCGGGACCCTGATCCGGCCGTGACCGATCGTCCCGTTGCCGTGGAAGGTCCTCACGCGCACAATCAGGACCTGAGAGTGTTCAAGGGGGTCGAAGCCTGGATCTTCGACCTCGACAACACGCTCTATCCGGCGCATGTCGACCTGTTCAGCCAGATCAACCAGCAGATCGCGGATTACATCGCCAAGGCTCTGAACATCGGCGAGGACGACGCCATCGCCCAGCGCCGGGACTACTACCAGAAATACGGCACGACCCTGCGCGGGCTGATGATGGAACACAAGATCGATCCGGACGACTACCTGCGCTACGTCCATGACATCGACTATTCCAACGTCCGTCCGGACCCTGCCCTCGGCAAAGCCATCGAAACGCTGCCGGGGCGCAAGTACATCTTCACCAACGGCGACCGCCCGCATGCGGAGCGCACGGCCGCGGCGCTCGGTATTTCCGATCATTTCGAGGATA
Organism: uncultured Roseibium sp.; assembly: GCF_963675985.1. Lineage (NCBI taxonomy): Bacteria > Pseudomonadati > Pseudomonadota > Alphaproteobacteria > Hyphomicrobiales > Stappiaceae > Roseibium > uncultured Roseibium sp. The sequence goes on from NZ_OY780958.1 coordinate 3,794,196, forward strand.
TCTTCGACATCGTCGCCGCGGACCTGATGCCGAAACCGAACCGGGAAACCTACGACCGCTTCCTGGAACGAACCGGGGTATCACCGGCCCGCGCCGCCATGTTCGAGGACCTGCAGCGGAACCTGGAGGTACCGCATCACCTGGGCATGCGCACCGCACTGATCGTGCCGAAGGGCACACGGGACATCTTCCGCGACGACTGGGAACTGGAGGGCGACAAGGCCGCCCACGTGGATTTCGTCACCGACGATCTCGCCGGTTTCCTGAATGCGGTGAACGGTCAGTTGGCCGGGATGTGATCACAAGGTCTGCCGGTTTAGATAAAAAAACTTCTGGCTTCCGGAAACGCGCGAATCTAGTTTGAGAAAAACTCAAACAAACAGATCCGTGCCATGGTCTCCTTGCGCGCCCTTCACGCCTTTTCTCTTCTCGCCCGCCACGGTCGGGCCTCCCTGGCCGCCGAAATCCTGGGCGTGTCGCCCTCCGCCCTGTCGCATCTGATGCGCAAGCTGGAGGCGGAACTGGGGGCGACGCTTGTGTTGAGGGACGGTCGCGGGCTGACCCTGACGGAGGAAGGACAGCGGCTGGCGCTCGGACTGGGGGATTCCTTCGAGCGTATCGAGGACGCGGTCGACAGCTTCAAACGCCGGAGCCGTACCGAGCTCAGGATCAGCACCGTTTCCACCTTCGCGACACGCTGGCTCATTCCGCGCCTGCCCGACTTCCAGGCGATCCAGCCGGATGTGGAGATCCTCCTGTCCGCGTCCACGCGCATGGTCGACCTGGACCGCGAAAACTATGACTGCGCCATCCGGCTCGGCAAGGGCAACTGGCAGGGCGTGGAAAGCGCCCTCCTGTGGCAGGAGCACCTGGCGGTCGCCATGGCGCCCGGACTGCTTCCCGAAGGCGGTGCGCTTACCCAGGACGCTTTTGCCGGACTTCGCCTGCTGCACAGTGCCGCCCGACGCGGCGACTGGCCCTTGTGGATGTCAAAGGCGGGCCTGACCCATCCGGACACGACCTCCGGCACCCTGCTGGAAAGTCGGGACCTCGCCATCCAGGCGGCAATCGCCGGCATGGGGGCGATCGTCATCGACAAGCGGTTCGTGATGTCGGAGCTGGACGCCGGCCATCTGGTCATGCCCGACTGGCCGGTGATCGAGCTTGAAACGGGCTACTGGTTCGTCCGTTCACCGGTGCGGCCCCTGTCCCGGCCGGTCGCCGCATTCCGGGACTGGCTGCAAACGGCGGCGCTGGAAGGACGGCCTGGAGCCGAATAATCATTCCGGCTGATGTTGCACAAAAATCTTTTTGATTTCATATTCTTCCGTAGTGGAAGCGAAATTCTTCAAGACAAATGACCGCTTCCGATCCATCGCGGGGGCGAAACATGAAATACTTCCTGAGCCGCTGGCTCTTAATAGTGATTGCTGCCTTGTTTTATACAGCGCCGGTCACGGCCACGCATGCCGAAACCCTGGAATGGCAATTCCGGAGCGAGCATCCGAAAATCGTGGATGTCGAACTGTACTCCGAATCCAGACGGGGGCACGTCTGGCCCGGGAACGACAAGGTCTATGTGCTGAACGACTACAGCACCAAGACGATCCGGATTTCCTGCCGGTCCGGGGAAAAGGTCTGCTACGGCGCCTGGGTGCGCAACCGGCAACGCTCCTACTGGGGCGTCGGTTACAACAACCGCAACCGCTGCCGGAACTGCTGTTATACCTGTAACGGCGGACAGACGAAGATCATCGTCCTGAACCCCTGACGGTCATCGACCCAGCAACAGCAGCAGGATCGCGCCGACGATCAGCGCACAGCCTGCCAGTTCCGCACGATTGATCTTTTCGCGGAAAACGAACCAGGACGCGGCGAGCGTGAACACCAGCTCGATCTGCGCCAGCGCGCGGACATAGGCGACCTGCTGCAGGGTCATGGCCGTAAACCAGCCCGCGGATCCTGCCGCTCCGGCCAGGCCGACCCAGATCGATATCTTCCAGCTCCGCAGGCTGGCGACGAGCTGGTGCGGATCCCTCCAGGCCATCCACAACGCCATGACCACGGTCTGGAACAGGGTCACGCAGGCCAGCGAAAAGGCCGCCTGCATCAGGAACCCCGCCCCGCCGAGCGACAGGGACGCAACCCGGACGGCGGCCGCGGAGGCGCCGAAACAGGCGGCCGAAGCCAGGCCGATCAGCGCCGGCTTTCCGACCAAGGCGGATCCGAGCTCGCGCAGGTTCGACGGCGTCTTGGCCAGAGAGATCATCACCACCCCGAGAACCCCGACGGCGATGGCAACGGCCGCCGCGGGCGTCACGGTCTCGCCCAGCATGATCAGCCCGAACAGGGCCGCCTGAACCGGCTCCGTCTTGGAATAGGCGGTTCCGACCGTGAAGTTACGGTAGGAAAACAGATGGACGAGCAGAAAGGTCGCGACAATCTGCGCCAGGCCGCCAAACGCCGCCGCCAGCAGGAAAGGCCCGTTCATGTACGGCAGATCGTATCCGGCGATGAAATACAGGCCTGCCACATAGATAAGCGCAAAGGGAAAACCGTATCCGAACCGGACGAAGGTCGCGCCTGTGGTGCCCAGTGCGCCCTTGAGGTGCTTTTGCAGGGCCGAGCGCAGGTTCTGGCAGAAGGCGGCAAAGATGGTGATCGGGATCCAGAGTTCCATTAAGCGACTCTGCGCCTTTCGGTTTGCGGTATTCCGCGTAGATGACAGCAGCAAGGTTTAGCCACCCACGCAATCGGCGCAATTGACTTGTGCTCAACCGATTGGATGCGTTCTGCCAATCGGTCACAGCGGTTTTCGGCATCGCCAAGCTTGACACTCCGCCGTCCCGCGGCTTAGGTCCGGCAACCGTTTCAACTGCCTTTGCCGGAGACAAGACCCCAGATGACCATCGATCTTGCCAGACTCGCCGAAACCATCGACGCGGCATTCGACGATCGCGCCAACATCGACACGAAAACGACCGGCGATGTCCGAAACGCTGTCGAAAGGACGCTGAACCTGCTCGACAACGGCCAGATCCGTGTCGCTGAAAAGAAGGGCGACGACTGGGTTGTCAATCAGTGGGCCAAGAAGGCCGTGCTGCTGTCGTTCCGTCTCAATCCGATGGAAGTGATCAAGGGCGGTCCCGGCAGCGCATCCTGGTGGGACAAGGTTCCGTCAAAGTTCGACGGCTGGAGCGCCATCGATTTCGAGCAGTCCGGCTTCCGCGCCGTCCCGAACTGCACCGTGCGCCGCTCCGCCTTCATCGGCAAGGGTGTGGTGTTGATGCCGTCCTTCGTGAACCTGGGCGCCTATGTGGATGAAGGCACCATGGTCGACACCTGGGCGACGGTCGGCTCCTGCGCACAGATCGGCAAGAACGTGCACCTGTCCGGCGGTGTCGGCATCGGCGGCGTTCTGGAGCCGCTTCAGGCCGGTCCGGTGATCATCGAAGACAACTGTTTCATCGGTGCGCGCTCGGAAGTAGTGGAAGGCGTCGTCATTCGCGAAGGCGCCGTGCTTTCCATGGGCGTCTATATCAGCGCCTCCACCAAGATCATCGACCGCAACACGGGCGAGATCTTCATTGGCGAGGTTCCGGCCTATTCGGTCGTGGTTCCGGGCAGCATGCCCGGCAAGCCGCTGCCGGACGGCACTCCGGGCCCGAGCCTCTACTGCGCGGTCATCGTCAAGCGCGTCGACGAACAGACCCGCTCCAAGACCTCGATCAACGACCTCCTGCGCGACTGATTAATCCGCGGTCTCACCACCAACTCTGTTGTTAGGGGTGATGACAGACTTGCCGCCTACTCCCGTCTCCCCCCTTGAGGGGGAGATGTCCGCTGAAGCGGACAGAGGGGGGTGAGCGGCCTTTCGGCAAACCGCAAGTGCCCGAGTATGGCGCAGACGCCGTTACCCCCCTCTGTCACCTTTGGTGACATCTCCCCCTCAAGGGGGGAGACGGGTGCAAGGTAGGCGGCTGTTTTCACTGACAACCGTGGTTGCGGGTGAAGTGCCGGCGAATAGCCAGGATCTTCATCAGATCGCCCCTGCATCTTCCAGCACGAACGCAAAACGGTCGGCAAGCGCCGTCAGGGCTGCGCGGTGAACGTCCACCCCGCTCAATACCCCGCCGCCCGGGACCGGAAGCGCCCGGCTGGTGCAGGCGTTGGCGACCACTGCGGAAGAATAGCCCAGGTCGAGGGCGGCCCTGACCGTGCTCGAGACACACATGTGGGTCATGAACCCGGCCACGATCAGCTTGCGGACACCCAGTCCGGCGAGCCGGTCCTGAAGGTCCGTGCCGGCAAAGGCATTCGGCAGTGCCTTGTCGACAACGATCTCGCCGTCTCCCGGCTCGGCAACACCGCAGAATTTTCCGCCCTCGGCCTCAATATCGAACAACCCGCCGGGCCGGCCGACATGGCGGACGTGAATGACGGGCAGGCCGAGGTCTTCGGCCCGATCGCGCAAGCGCCTCACCTCGCCAAGCGCGTCGTCGATCCCTTCGAGCGGAAGGGCTCCGGTGACGTATTCCTGCTGGGCATCGATCAGAATGACGGCGGCTTCGCCGGCAGTCGGGGTCGCCCATTCGGGCGCACCGGCGAGTTCCATCAGGGTTTTCGGGCGGTTCAGATCCGGGTCGGTCATGCGTGTCTCCTGTTCTTTGAGGAGGACAATAGCCGACCTCGAAACTTGCAAAAACGCTCGTTATTGCAGGATAAAACTGCATAATCGCAGGAATGAGCGACTGGAACACCTATCACCTTGTCCTGACGCTGAGCCGGGCAGAAACGCTTGGCGCTGCCGCGCGGGACCTTCGGGTCAATGAGACGACCGTGTCGCGCCGCCTCGCCGCAGCCGAAAGCGATGAGGGCGCGACCCTGTTCCGCCGGGACGGCCGCAAACTTGTCCCAACGGAGGCCGGGCGGGTTGTTTTGCAGGCCGCACAGGCCATGGAAACCGCCCTCCTCAAACAGACCACGGACCGCAACACACAGACGGGACATGTGCGCCTCAGCACCGTTCCCTTCGTTCTGGATTACCTGATCGCTCCGCGGCTGCCGGACTTCTGCGAGCGCTTTCCCGGTATCACCCTTGAATGCGCGGCCACGACGGGAACCGCGAGCCTGGCTCAGCGGGAGACGGATATCGGCCTGCGCCTTGCCCGCCCGACGGACGGCAAGCTCATCATCCGCAAGGCCATGGATATCGGCCTCTGTCTCGCGGTCAGCAGCCGGCACAGATCCTCCGGCGCAATCACGGACTTCATCACCTATGACAGCGCGCTCGACACGCTGCCGGAAATCGCGGCCATCAGGTCCCACTTCAAGGCCGAGCCGCGCCTGCGGCTCGGCACCCTTTCCGCCGTGTTGCAAGCAGTGAAGGCAGGTGCCGGCGCAGCAATGCTGCCGGACTGGCTGATCGTAGGAGATCCTGAGCTCATCGAGATCGATCCGCCCGTTCGTGCCACCCGCGAATTGTGGATCGCCGTTCACGAGGACCTTAACGATCGGCCCGTGATCCGGACCGTGCTCACCTGGCTTTCGGAAATTCTCAGCCGGCCTAACCCAAAACCCGCAGGACAAGCCCCCAGATAAAAAACGACAGCACCAGATCCAGAACCACAACACCAAGTGTCACGCTGAGACCCGCTTGCAGCGCGATACGGGCGATGTTGAAGTTGTACCAAAGGACAACGCCCATAAGAGACAGGGAAATCAGGTCCAGAATTTCCGATGAAATGATGCCCGCAAGGTAGAGCAATCCGGCAAGCAGGAAAGGAACCGACACGAGAATGTTGGTCCAATTGCGCACGACAATGAAAGATACGTAGTTCTTTGAAATACCGATCGGGCCAGCCAGAGCAGCCAGCACAATCGGAAAAACGGTCCAGTCCAAAGCAAGGCTGGTCAGTTGCACCGTCCAAAATTTGCCGTTTGGAAACAGCTCCGCCGCCAGTTGGGCATTTTCCAGAATCTGTTGCTTGTCCGCCAGCTGATTGATCCAGAAAAACGGCAGGATCAGAAAGACCACACCGAATGACCGCCAGAAGCCTTCCATGCTCCGGTCGAACCAGAGCATGCCTTCGGGCCGGTTCTTCAACAATAGCCACGACCCGGTCAGGGCCCGCGCAATTTCCTGCCCGCTGATCATGGTTCAGAGCGTCCCGGCATTTGAAAAATACCTGTCCAGAAAGCGGCGATAAATCGCCGCAAGCCGGTCCAGATCGTCGGTGGCCACGCATTCGTCTACCTTGTGCATGGTCTGGCCGACGAGGCCGAATTCCACGACAGGGCAATAGTTCTTGATGAACCGCGCATCGGAGGTGCCGCCGCCGGTGGAGAGGTCCGGCACCCGGCCGGTCGCTGCCTCGACGGCAGCCTTCAAAGTCTCGATCAGGGTATCGTCGCGCGTCAGAAAGGATTCGCTCGCATCGCGCTTGAATTCGATCGACCAGTCCAGTCCTTCAGGAGCGGCGGCTTGAAGCGTTGCCTGGATCTTCGCCCTGAGGGTTTCAATCGTCCATTCGTCGTTGAAGCGGATATTGAAGCGCGCCTCGGCTCGCGTCGGAATGACGTTGAACGCAGGATTGCCGACATCGACCGTGACGATCTCCAGGTTGGACGGCTGGAACCGGTCGTTGCCCTGATCGAGGACAAGGGCATCCAGACCGGTCAGAAGCTTCAGCAGCCCGGGGATCGGATTGTCGGCCAGATGGGGATAGGCGACATGGCCCTGGATGCCCTTCACCGTCACCGTTCCGGACAGCGACCCGCGGCGGCCGACCTTGATCGCATCGCCCAGCCTGTCCGGATTGGTCGGCTCGCCGACGATGCAGGCATCGAACTTTTCCCCGTTCGCTTCGGCCCATTCCAGCAGCTTGACCGTGCCGTTGACCGCCGGGCCTTCCTCATCGCCCGTGATCAGGAACGAGATCGTTCCGCCGAAGTTCGTCCCCCTCTCCTTGACGAAATCGAGCGCGGCGGCCGCAAAGGAGGCGATACCGCCCTTCATGTCGACCGCGCCGCGTCCATAGAGCACGCCGTCAGCTATCGTCCCCTCGAAGGGGCCATGCGCCCAGTCGCCCTCGTTTCCAGGAGGCACCACATCCGTGTGGCCGGCAAAGACGAAATGGGGATGACCGGACCCGATGGACGCAAACAGGTTTTCCACGTCCGGCGTGTCCTCATCGGAAAACACGACCCGTTCGACCCTGAACCCGGATGCCTTCAGGAGCGTTTCCAGCGCCGCCAGCGCGCCACCCTCGGCGGGTGTCACGGAGGGACAGCGGATCAGGTTACGGGCTATGGCGGTGGCGGAGGAAAGCTGATCGGTCATCGAGGTCTTTGTCTTGGAATGTGGATACGAAAGCCCGCTCAGGCCTTCCGCCGGTAGTAGCTGTCGGGTTCAGGACCGTAACGATTCGGGCCGGGTGCACTTCGAATGAACCCGAGAACGAGCAGGGTAATAAGGTTGACCACAGGTATCAGGATCAGGATCGCAACGAACCCCGACACGCCGACATCCTGGCAACGCTTGATCACCAATGCCAATTCAATCCATTGCAGCGCAAAAAAGAGCAGAGGGAACAGCGGATTGGAGTCAGGGAAGCCGCTGATATCCAGTTCGTTCAACGGCATTCCCGGATCGGCGGACCGCCACCACATATGCATGGCAGTCAGAAAGACAACCCAGATCAGAAAGACACCGTGCCAGTAGGCACGCTGGGAAATCCGCCCGATCGGGCTCAGCAACGCCCAGGCGATGCTGGGGGTCAGATTGGCGGGGCGGTCGTTGATGGCCATGAAGGCTCCGTCATTATCCGTCTTACAATATGCCAAGACGTTCGTTCAGGCTTAGGAGTTAGTGGTATCCGCGCTCCGGATCAAGCCGTCGATATGCCGCGTGAAACCGACAGCCCCCCACCAATTGATTACGCGAGGTAATGGTTTTTACGATTGGACAGATCGATTTGACGCGTCATGATGTCTCAGGCTTTCCGTGGGACGAAAGCCTGGGAGGATAAAAATGACAGAAAATACGCAGAACACTGCGGCACCGGCGCGTCCTGCGCTGCGCAAGGATCCTGTCGTACGGCGGATCACCGCAAATGATGTTATCGATGCGCTCGCCGCGGGCCTGCGCGATTTCAAGGCTGCGCCCCAATACGGACTGGCCATCGGCATCTTTTTTGCCGTCGGGGGGCTTCTGGTCATCCTGACCGCGTCGGCGCTCCACATGAGCTACCTTTCCTATCCGCTCGCCGCCGGTTTTGCCCTGATCGGGCCGTTCACCGCCGTCGGCCTCTACGAAGTCAGCCGGAGGCTTGCCGCGAACGAGCCCTTAAGCTGGTCCTCCTTCCTAGGCGTCATGTGGCGACAGAAGGGACGCGAGATTTCCTGGATGGCCTTCGTCGTGCTCTTCATCCTGATCATGTGGATGTACCAGGTGCGCCTGCTGCTGGCCCTGTTCATGGGGCTGCGCTCCTTCGCCTCCTTCAACGAATTCATCAGCGAGGTGATCAGCACACCGGAAGGGCTGCTGTTTCTTGCCGTCGGTCATGCGGTCGGCGCGATCCTGTCGCTCATCCTGTTCTCTTTGACCGTGATTTCGTTTCCGCTGCTTCTGGAGGATGACCGGGACTTCATCACGGCAATGATCACCAGCGTCCGGGCCGTCGTGACATCACCGGTGCCGATGATCGGCTGGGCGCTCGTGGTCACAGTGGCCCTGATCATCTCCATGGCGTCCGCCTTCGTCGGCCTCGTGATCACCCTGCCGGTGCTCGGGCACACCACCTGGCATCTCTACAAGAAATGCGTTGCTGCGCCGGAGGAGGCGGCCTGAAGGTAAAACCCCGCCACTTGCTTCCCTCTCCCCCCTTGAGGGGGAGATGTCACCGAAGGTGACAGAGGGGGGTGACGGCGGCGGCATCACACCCCGGCGCTTCGATTTTCCGAAAGGCTGCCCCCCCCCCTCTGTCCGCTGAAACGGACATCTCCCCCTCAAGGGGGGAGACGGGAGCAGGAGGCATGGCTGTCGTGCCCCTCGCCCTATCAAGCAGTAGCGAATCCGTCTGATTTCGTAGAAAAACAAAACGCTTCAGGTTTCAGGTTTCCGCGTTATCCCGCTTCGCCTGCCGGGCACGGGCGATGTCCTCGTCGGGGCTGCGGTAGTCGACCCGGGTGAGGTACAGGCCGTCGGCGGGCGCGACGGGGCCGCAGGCTGTGCGATCCCGTGCGGCCAGGGCGGCACGAACGTCGTCCGCGGTCCAGCGCCCGTCGCCCACAAGGCGCAGAGTGCCCACCATGGAGCGGACCTGATTGTGCAGGAAGGAACGGGAGGCGCACTCGGCAATCACCATCTGCCCTTCCCTACGCACCGTGAAGGTTTCAAGCGTCTTTTCGGGGCTTTTGGCCTGGCAGCGGGTATGGCGGAAGGTGGTGAAGTCGTGGTGGCCGACGAACACCTGGGCGGCCTCGTGCATGGCGTCCGCATCGAGGTCCGCTTTCACATGCCAGGCCAGCCCCAGTTCATGGGTAAGCGGTGGCACCCGGTTGAAGATGCGGTAGCGGTAGGAACGGCGGATCGCGGAAAAGCGGGCATCATAGCCTTCGTGCATTTTTTCGCAGGCCAGAATGGCGACCGGGTCGGGCTGGCAGTGGAAACTCAGCGCCCCCATGACCGTCTTGGCCGGCCAGTCCTTGGTCAGGTCTACATGAGCCACCTGCCCCAGGGCATGCACGCCAGTGTCCGTGCGGCCGGCCCCACCGACGGTGATCTCCTCACCGCAGAAGGATTTGACCGCCCGTTCGATCACCGCCTGGACGGCGGGACCGTTCGCCTGGCGCTGCCAGCCGACAAACGGCCGGCCATCATATTCCACTGTCAGCTTGTAGCGTGGCATTCCGGCCTTACTCGAATTCCTGGAAAGGCGTGGCGAAAGCCACTTCGACCGGCAGATCCCGCTCACCCGCCTCCGTCAGCGCACAGGCCATGAAGGCCGCGCCCGCATAAGGACCCTGAACCTTTTTGGCCAGCTCCGCATCGAACCCGAACCGGGGATAGTAGGTCGGGTGCCCGAGCACCAGAACCAGGTCCTCGCCCTTCTCCTTCATCGTTTCCAGCGACGCCCGGATCAGCGCGGAGCCGATGCCTTGGCGCTGCAGTTCAGGCCACACGGACACCGGAGCGAGACAGGCAACCGAAAGATCCTGCCCGGCACCGATACCTGCGGGGGTTACACGGCTGTAGGCGATATGGCCGACCACCTTGCCCTCCGGGGTCACGGCCACCTGTTCCAGCACCAGCGCCCCGCAATGGCGCAACGTATGCACGAGCCGGGCCTCGGTTTCCTGATTGAACGCGGCGGTGACAAGCGCCTTCACGACGGCTTCGTCGGCCGGTTCCACCGATCTCACCGTCAAGGTCGAAGCATCAATCTCAGCGCTCATCAATCCGTTCCTGTCTTGTCCGATCCGCGCTTACGCCAGCTTGTCGCCGGCGGCCAGCTTGGCGCCACGCTGAAATTCATTGCCCGTCATCGGCTTCTTGCCGGCCCGCTGAACCTGAATCAGACGAATGCCGCCCTGACCGCAGGCAATGACCGGGTCGCCGTCAACGCTCGAGACCGTACCGGGATCTCCTGCAGCCTCCGCCAAGGCGCTGCGAAGGATCTTGACCCGCTCCGCCTTGCCGGAAAGCGCCATCTCGCACCAGGCGCCGGGAAAGGGCGACAGGCCCCGGATATGATCATGCACGGCCTTTGCCGGAGCCGTCCAGTCGATCCGGGTTTCCTCTTTCGACAATTTGGCTGCGTAGGTCACGCCTTCTTCCGCCTGAGGCGTCTCGGTCAGGGCGCCGCGGGACAGGGCGGCCAGTGCGCGCACCATCAGGTCGCCACCGAGACCGGAAAGCCGGTCGTGGAGTTCGCCGGCGGTCATGTCCGGTCCGATCCCGACCGTCTCCGACATGCAGACAGGACCGGTATCCAGGCCCTCTTCCATGCGCATGACCTGCACGGCGGTTTCCGTATCACCCGCCATGATGGCGCGGTTAATCGGGGCAGCGCCCCGCCAGCGGGGCAAAAGCGAGGCATGCAGGTTGAGGCAACCTTCGCGCGGCGCTTCCAGAACCGCCTTGGGCAGAAGCAGACCGTAGGCCACCACCACCGCGACATCGGCATCCAGGCCCCTGAACGTTTCCTGTTCTTCAGGATCTTTAAGCGAGACCGGCGTAAAGACCGGAATACCGAAGGTTTCGGCGGCTTCATGCACCGGGGATTTCTTCACCTCCATTCCCCGACCCGCCTTGCGCGGCGGCTGGGAATAGCAGGCAACGACCTCATATCCCTGGCCGACGATTTCCATCAGCGTGGGGACGGAGAAGTCCGGTGTTCCCATGAAAACGACGCGTAATGACATGATGCCTCGGACCGATTGAACGTTTCCGCCCTTATGGACGCTTAGGCCAATCCGGGCAACAGGGCTTTCAGGCTGCCGACCATCATTTCCATGGAGATGGCGGCGAGGATCATGCCCATGATCCGGCTCATCACGCTGGTCGCGGTCTGGCCGAGCACCTTGTTCAGCAGGGGCGCGGCAATGAACGTTCCGCCCAGCAGGACGATCGCGCCGCCGAGCGCGGCCACATAGGCAATCTCCTGGGAGAGTGTCTCCGCCTGGCCGCGGAAGATGATCAGCGTGGAAATCGTGCCCGGTCCCAGCAGGATCGGCACGGTCAGCGGATAGATGGCCGGATTGTCCTGCTCCGCATGATGGGCCTTTTCCTTTTCGGTGCCGCCATGGGTGGAGCTCTGTTCGCCGGACAGAAGGTTCAGCGCGATCAGCAGGATCAAAAACCCGCCGGCAAGCCGGAAGGAATCGAGGCTGATGCCGAAAACCTTCAGGATGGCGGGTCCGGACAGGGCAACGATCGCCCCGCCGACCACGAGGCCGATGATCACCGTGATCGCCACGTTGCGTTGGGAAGCGGCATCACGATCGGAGGTCAGCGACAGGAACACGGGCAGGTTTGCGATCGGGCTCATGATCGCAAACAGCGCTGCAAACATCCTCAGGAAAAATGCCAGATCCATGCAGCCTGCCCCTAAGCCTACCGGCTAGCCCTTGACGGACTGCTTCGCCTGTTTGACGAATTTCTTCATGACCCGGTCACGCTTCAGCTTCGACAGGTAGTCGATGAAGAGCTTGCCGTTCAGATGATCGAGTTCGTGCTGGATACAGGTGGCCAGCAGGCCGTCCGCGTCCAGTTCCTGCTCGGAGCCTTCCCGGTTCTGGAACTGGACCTTCACCCGGGCCGGCCGTTCGACATCCTCGTAATATTCGGGGATCGACAGGCAGCCTTCCTGGTAGACGGAGGTTTCCTCGCTCGACCAGACGATCTTCGGGTTAATGAAGACAATCGGGTTCTTCGGCTCGTCTTCCTTGGCCACATCCAGCACGAAAAGACGCTGCAGGATACCGATCTGGCTGGCGGCAAGGCCGATGCCCGGCGCCTCATACATGGTCTCCAGCATGTCGTCGGCCAGGGCGCGCACGCTGTCGTCCACCTTGGCGACCGGCTCGCAGACCTCGCGCAGGACCGGGTCGGGGATGATGATGATGTCTCGCTTCGTCATGGGTTTCAAATAGTGAATGGCCGCGCCCCGGTCAACGTGAAAGCCCGGCCGGACCAGTATTTTGCAATGGTTCGTAAATGCAGGCAAACGCTGCAATCGGACCCGAATCGTTCTATGTTTGTTTCATGCAACATGTTCTCTTCGTATACGGTGGCCGACCGTTCACGGTCCTCGAGGTTGGAATCGCCGGCGGATTTGCCCTGCTCGTCATCATCGTCTGGCTGGCCTGGGGCATCCGGCGCCAGGTCCGGATCCGGGCGGAGGCCGATACCGCATCGGCGGAGCGGATCCACGAGCTGGAGAGCCACCTGTCCCAGCTCCTGAAATCGCAAGGGGAAATGACCGGCCGCATGCAGACCATGGCGGAGGTCTTCGGATCGCGGCAGTCGGACATGATGCGCGCCGTCAACGACCGGCTCGACGGCATGGGCCACAAGCTCGGCATGTCCATGGCCGACACCACCAAGCGCACCCACGATGGGCTGCGTCAGCTGCACGAGCGGCTGGCGGTGATCGACCGGGCTCAGAAGACCATCACCGATCTGTCGGGCCAGGTGGTGGAACTTCAGGCAATCCTGTCCAACAAGCAGACCCGCGGCGCCTTCGGTCAGGGACGCATGGAAGCGATCATCCAGGACCAGCTGCCGCATACCGCCTATGATTTCCAGGCGACGCTTTCCACCGGGGTGCGGCCGGACTGCCTGGTGCATATGCCCAACGGCGCACCATCGCTTGCCATCGACGCCAAGTTCCCGCTGGAAGCCTTCAACCTCATCCGCAATTCCAAGTCGGACGAGGATCTGAAATATGCGCAGGCCCAGTTCCGCAAGGATTTCACCAAGCACATTCAGGACATCCGGGAAAAATACCTGGTGCCGGGGGAAACCCAGGATACGGCGTTCCTGTTCGTGCCGTCGGAAAGCGTGTTCGCGGAACTCAACGAGAATTTCGAGGACTTGGTGCAGAAGTCGCACCGGGCCCGCGTGGTGATCGTCTCGCCGTCGCTGCTCCTGTTATCGATCCAGGTGATCCAGGCGGTGCTGCGCGACGCCAAGATGCGCGAACAGGCCCATCTCATCCAGGCGGAAGTCGCCCACCTGATGGACGACGTGGGCCGGCTGAACGACCGTGTGGTCAAGCTGCAGACCCATTTCGGCCAGGCCAACAAGGACATCGACCAGATCCTGATCTCGACGGACAAGATCACCAAGCGCGGCCAGAAGATCGAAGATCTGGAACTGGGCGAGCTTCCGGAAGCGGAAAAGAAAGAAGACCTGCCGCGTCCGAATCTGTCGCTTCAGGGTTAGGGATTATTGTGTACTAGGGTGCATCAATATTCGAGGCAGCTGACTCGCTCCCCTAAAAATTCCTCGCATTGAAGTTGGTTTATTTCCAATAGAAGGAAACAGGCGATGTACCGATCCAGGTTCTTCGAAGGACAAGGCGTTGGTTCATTCGGATCAAGGCTCACGGTTCAATATATTGAATCGGGCTTCGCTCCTTCGAACTCAATAAGATTACAAAACAAAACTAGGCGGTATTTCATAATCCCGCAATAAACGCACATTTCCTTTTGAATATCTCTCAATCACTTTTTTTAATTTATTTGATAACAGGATTTGGCTTGTTAAATTCGTGTTTCTCACAATATCCCTCTGTCCTAGACACTCCGGAAGAAAGCGTAATTTCTTATACAACAAGGCAATTTCATTCGGGACAATCCACATTGTGATTTCTGACGCCTCAAGGTCTAAGCAAGGGACCTCTGTCAATGGCATCAACGCCCAATGATTGAAGGAAGCACCCGATGGATGATGTGTTGTAACGGGAAAAAAACACACATCTGTTTCAGGAATGATCTGCTCTAATACTAGCTTAAGCTCATTGCTTATAATCGGAGTATTCATAGAAAAAGGCAGTATATGGTACTGATTTAGCGCCTTCCAAGCTCCCCCTTCAAATTAAACGCAATATTACCCTCACTTGGATTTATTACCTCACACTGCATAAGGCTTACTAATTCTAGAGAGCTTGTTTCCCTATCATACTCCAACCAAAACCCGCATGAATCATGTCCTTTCGCATCAAACGCCAACAACCATGGCTCATTGGTATTCATTTTTCTTTAGGTCCTATTTTAAAAGTATTTGGATGATATCAAAGGACTATACTTCAACCTTCCTTATCGAGAAGAATGCCTTGGGATGATGCAGCTCGCAAGCTCCATAACCGGGGGCTGTTTTCGTTACCCCCCTCGTCCTCCCAATCTCATAGTTCCCGTCACATTGCCGAATTCGTTTTCCGCGATCCGGGCGACTGCGTCATCCAGCGATTCGCTGGCAACGGTCATGGTGTGGCCATTGGCGTGAAGCAGGCGGTTCGGGCCCTGGACGATGCCGACATGGCCTTTCCAGAAGACGAGATCGCCGCGTTTGAGCGCATTGAGGTTCGGCGCGTCGATTGCCTCCCCTGCTCCCGCTGCCTGCATGTCGCTGTCGCGCGGCACATCGTACCCGCCGGCCTGAGCGGCAAGCTGGACGAGGGCCGAACAATCGAGACCCAGACTGGTCCGCCCGCCCCAGAGGTAGGGCGTACCGAGAAATTCCTCGGCGACGGCAACCCAGTCCTCCACGATCTGATCCAGTCCGGCGAGATGGCGGGCAACGACGGCGGAGCCGTCGCTCAGGAGGGCATAGTCCAGGCCTCGAGTTGTCGCGCTCCCCATGACGGTGACCTTCGAGCCCATGGAAATCAGGCCGAGCGGCGGAAATTTCAGGTCCGGGCCGGGATAGCGATAGGTGCGCAGGGCCCGCACCCTATGGGTCGCGGCTTCGAGGGCCCCAAGCCCATCGGAGGAAAACCAGCCGACATAGCCGTCGGTTTCCAGCTGCCCCCAGGCCCAGCCTTCCATGGTTTCCTCAAACACCGTGACGGTCTCGCCGAACAGAAGTTCGGTATCGATCGGCTTGTCGCGCCGAGGTTCGGCGCGCATCGAAAGACTGTCTGCGGTGACCTGCTTCACGGTGCCGTCGACGAAGCGGTCGGCCTGCACCCGGCCCTCATAGGCGCGGGCTGCAAGGTCCGGCCTGACGGGATGAATGCGGCGGTCGAAGTTTTCAGACATGACGTGATCCTGAAACGGCAAGCCTATCGCATGTCGCGTTCATTCGCATTCACGCCCCATGCTCTCCTGAATTGTTTTGCCGCATGTCTTTATCCCAAAACCGGTACCCACTTTTGGGAGACATGCTTTATCTCGGCAGCTCGCCCGCCTTTTCGGAAACCAGATCGCCGAGATGCTCCAGATAAAGGGCGCCGTCGACGGTCCGGGTGATGATGACGTTGCGCTTGTCGGCCTCGTCGCGCTTGCGCGACAGGAGCCGCATGCCGCCCAGCGTGTCGAGCGCCCGGGTGATCGCGGGCTTGGTGACGTTCAGCTTGGCGGCCAGACCGCGGACCGTATGGGGCGGCGGCTCCAGATAGACCGTCAGCAGGATGGTCAACTGGCGCGCGGACAGGTCCTGCTCGCTATCGCGGACAAGCGCCAGATTGACGTCATGCATCAGTTTCAGTGCCTGCGAGGCGCGCAGCTCGACCGCCATATGCGGAGATTTCCCGTTCCGTTCGATTTCAAGACTAACAGAACAGGAAATTGTTTCGGAGCCGTTATTTTTCCCCGGAATATCTTTCGCTGATCAGATCGAACAGGCAGCGGATGCCCTGCGCCTCGCCTCCGGCCGGTTTTCCCGGCTTTTCGGCAGGGGTCCAGCCGTAGATGTCGAAATGCACCCAGGACTGCGCCTTTTCGACAAAGCGTGACAGGAACAGGGCTGCCGTGATCGAGCCCGCAAACCCGGCACCGGTGGTATTGATGTGATTGATATCGGCGATCTTGCTGTCGAGATACTTCATGTAGGGCTGCCACAGGGGCAGACGCCAGAGCGGATCCGCGCTTGCCTCGGCCATCAGGGCAAGTTCCTCGGCCAGATCCTCGTCGTCGGTGAAGAACGGCGGCAGGTCGGGCCCGAGCGCGACTCGAGCGGCTCCGGTCAGGGTCGCCATGTCCACCAGAAGATCGGGTTCCTCCTCATCGGCGAGTGCGAGCGCATCGGCCAGCACCAGCCGGCCCTCGGCATCGGTGTTGCCGATTTCCACGCTCAGGCCCTTGCGGCTCGACAGGACGTCGCCGGGACGGAAGGCCGATCCGGAGATCGCATTCTCCACACATGGCACGATGACACGCAGACGCACGGGCAGTTCGGAAGCCATGATCATCGCCGCGAGACCGAGCACATTGGCGGCCCCGCCCATATCCTTTTTCATCAAGAGCATGGCGCTTGACGGCTTGATGTCGAGACCGCCGGTATCGAAGATGACACCCTTGCCGACCAGCGTGACTTTTGGCGCGTCTTCCGGGCCCCAGGTAAAATCCGCAAGCCGCGGCTCCCGGCTCGACGCGCGGCCGACCGCATGGACCATCGGGAAGCCCCGGTCCAGCAGTGCGTCGCCCTCGATGATTTCGCCCGTTCCGCCGTTCTCGACGAAAAGCGACCGGATTTCCGCCGCGAGTTCCTGCGGCCCCATATCGTTCGCCGGAATGTTGATCAGGTCACGGGCGATCTGAACGCCCTTGAGGATCGCATCGACCCGCGCAACGTCGACCGTGGCGGGTACGACAAGACGCGCCCGTGCGGCACCGTTCTTCCGGTATTTCTCGAACCGGTAGGAAGACAGGGCAAATCCGAGCACCGCGAATTCGGGATCGGGAAAACCGTCGGCAAGCGCATAGCCCCCGGCCGGCAAAGTGGAAACCAGACCTCCCAGGGCAAAGGGCTGGGCAGAACCGTTCTCCCCGGCTGCAAACAGCAGGGCGGAGCCTGCCTCGTTGACCGCAGGCACGAGAAGGTTGCTTCCAGCCGCAGCCCGAAAACCGTTGCGCTTCGCCCAATCCGCAGCCGGCTGTCCAAGGCCGGCGAGCACGGCTTCCAAATCGTCCTCCCCCACGGCAATGACCGGTGTCGGCTGCTGGGCTTCAATTTCACGGATCAAGGCTTCACGCACGGCGGGCTCCCGGGATGTTGGATTTCACGTTTCACAGGTACGCATCCCGGACGCGCTTGGCAACATCCGGAACGCGATGTGCCAGCAGGACACCCCTGCTTAACCATCCATTAGGGTTAATAAACTACTGATTTGAGGAACAGAACGTTCAGTAAAGCTCATGTGTCGAGGTGTCAGAAATGACCCAGGAAGCTCAAGTTAAAACCCGGCGGCGCGCCCGCTACCTGCCGCTGGCGGCCGCGATGACCGCGGCCGTGCTGCTGACCGGGTGCGCATCCTCCAGGAACAACAGCGTCGGCACCCATTCACCGAGCACCAGCCTGACCTATGCGAAACCGGGATCGAGTGCCGCCATGCGGGCCGTGTCGTCCTGGGGCGGCAAATACGAAAAAGACAACAAGGACCGCGCGACGATCCTCAACTATGCCAACGCCCTGCAGCAAAACGAGCAGATCGAGCAGGCCATGGCCGTCCTTCGCGCCGCCGTCATCTCTCATCCGAACGACCGTGAGATCGCTTCCGCCTACGGCAAAGTGCTGGCCATGAACGGCCGCTTCGACGAAGCGCTCAACGTTCTCCAGCGCGCCCAGACACCGCAGATGCCGGACTGGAAGCTGATGTCGGCACAAGCCGCCATCTATGACCAGATGGGCAATCACGAGCGTGCCCGCGGGCTCTATCACCAGGCGCTCAAGATCGCGCCGAACGAACCGACGCTGCTCAACAACCTCGGCCTGTCCTATCTCCTGTCCAACCAGCTGCCGGAAGCCGAGTACACGCTGCGCAAGGCCGCCGCCCTGCCCGGCGCCGACAGCCGCGTGCGTCAGAACCTGGCGCTGGCGCTCGGCATCCAGGGCAAGTTCGCCGAAGCAGAACAGGTCGCGCGTTCCGAACTGGATCCGAAGCAGGCGGAAGCCAACATCGCCTATCTGCGCAACATGATCGCACAGAGCCGCAGCTGATCCGGCACTTTTCGGAGATAATTAGGATAATCCGCTAAAGCTAAATCGGCCGTCCAGACTGGACGGCCGATTTGCGTTCTGTCTGCGAGATCTCGGGGTCTGGAGCGGCTTATTTGAAGGCCTCAGTGGCCTGCATAACGGCAGGCCCCATAATGACGAAGAACAGCACCGGCAGGAAAAACACGATCATCGGAACCGTCAGTTTCGGCGGCAGGGATGCCGCCTTCTTTTCCGCTTCCTGCATGCGCTGTTCGCGGTTGTCGTCGGACATCACGCGGATCGCGTGACCGACCGGCGTGCCGTAACGCTCCGCCTGGATCAGGGCCATCATCACGTTCTTGACGCCCTCGACGCCGGTCCGCTTGGCCAGGTTCTCATAGGCCTGCCTGCGCTCGCCCAGGTAGGAGAGCTCGGCGTTGGTCAGCGTCAGTTCCTCTGCGAGCGGGATCGACTGTGTGCCGATTTCCTCCGCCACTCGCCGGAACGCCTCTTCGATCGACATGCCGGATTCCACGCAGATCAGCATCAGGTCCAGCGCATCGGGCCATGCCCTGCGAATGGACAGCTGACGCTTCGAGATCGCGTTCTGGATGTAGAGGTTCGGCGCGAAGACGCCGGCACCGCCGACGAAGAGACAGGCGGAGATCTTGGTGATCGCCGGCGTATTGGCGGGCAGCACCGCAAAGGCGTAGACGAGGGCTACAAGGAAAAGCACGCCGGGAATGGCGATACGCGCGAACAGGAAGGTGTAGAGCGGGCCCGAGCCCCGGTAGCCGGCCATGCGCAGCTTTTCCTGGGTCGTCTCATCCGCCAGCATGGTCTTCAGGTTCAGCCGGTCGACCAGGTTCTTGACCTGCTCCTTCGGCTGCGTCGAGCGCAGGGAAGCGCGAGCATCGGTCTTTTCCGTAGCCAGCCGCGCCCTTTCCTTGGCACGCAGCTTGTCGCGCTCCAAGGCGACCGACTTCATCCGGGTCTTCAGCGTATCCCGCTCGAAGATCGGCATGACAACGGTAAACAGGGTTCCTGCCACAGCAACAAGGGTCAGAAAGGCGATGAGGAAGTTGCTGCTGGCAATGCTTGTGAGATCGAACATCATCGTACCTTAGAAGTCGAAGTTGATCATTTTGCGCATGACCATGATGCCCACGAACATCCAGAAGACTCCGCCTGCGATGATCAGATGACCGGTCGGCCGCGTGAACAGAAGAGAAATATAATCGGGTGCAACCAAATAGATGATCGTCGAGACGACAAACGGCAGCGATCCGATGATGCCGGCTGAGGACTTGGCTTCCGCGCTGAGGGCCTTGATCTTACGTTGCAGTGCCTTACGGCTTCGGAGCACCTTGGACAGATTGCCGAGCGCTTCGGAGAGCCCACCCCCGGCCTTCTGCTGAATCGCGACGACGATGGCGAAGAAGTTTGCCTCCGCCAGGGGAACCCGGTCCGGCATGCGCGCCACGGCCTCCGACAGGGAAATGCCCATCACCTGGGTTTCGACGATCTTGCGGAATTCGCCGGCGACCGGTTCGCGCGCCTCCTTGGCGACGATCTTGACGCAATCGCCGAGAGGAAGACCGGCCTTAACGCCGCGTACGATGATATCGACCGCATTCGGCAATTCATCCAGAAAGGCGTTGAACCGCCGCTTGCGCTTGAAGCCGACGAACCAGCGCGGAAAGCCGAACCCGCCGACGAAACCGATACCAAGCGCGATCAGCAGATTTTGGCTGACAATCAGTCCGATCAGGGCGCCGACGATGGCGGACGCGATGCTGAGATAGATAAAATGCTTGAGCTCCCAGGCAAGCCCCGCCTGTTCCAGGCGGACGGACAGGGAGGGCCTGTTCTGTTTCTGCAGCTTGGCCTTCTGGCGTTGTTCGAAGTCCTTCAGTTGGTCCTGAACGGACTTGCGCCGGCGGTCACCGTCGCCAACCTTCTTTCTGAGTTCGACCGACTGCGGCCGGGCGGTAATTCCGCTGACGCGCTTGTCCCGGCGCCGCGACCCGGACAGGAGCGGCTGGAACACGGCGTAAATCACGCCGCCGATGCTCAAGGCGACAAGAAGCGCGACGGCAAGGCCGGTTACCTGGGGTGTCATAAATGGCTCGAAGGCTTCCATTCACAGTGCCTCAATCATCTGCGTATTCAGGCATTTCGGAAGCGTCCAGCGCCTGGGCCAGGCGGTTTTCCTCGCCGAAGTAGCGTGCGCGCTCCCAGAACCGTGGGCGCCCGATTCCGGTGGACCTGTGACGGCCGATGATGCGTCCGCTCGGATCTTCCCCGATCATGTCGTAGATAAATACATCCTGGGTGATGATCACGTCGCCTTCCATGCCCATTACCTCGGTCACATGGGTGATCCGGCGCGAACCGTCGCGAAGACGTGCGGCCTGCACCACAACATCTATGGATGAGACGATCATTTCCCGCAATGTTCGCGACGGCAGCGAGAAGCCACCCATGGTGATCATGGATTCCAGGCGCGACAAGGCCTCGCGCGGCGAGTTGGCGTGCAAGGTCCCCATGGAACCGTCGTGACCGGTGTTCATGGCCTGCAGAAGGTCGAAGGCTTCCGGTCCGCGCACCTCGCCGACGATGATGCGTTCAGGACGCATACGAAGACAGTTCTTCACCAGATCGCGCATGGTGATCTCGCCTTCGCCCTCCAGATTCGGCGGACGGGTTTCCAGGCGAACCACATGCGGCTGCTGAAGCTGAAGCTCCGCGGAGTCCTCGCAGGTGATGATGCGTTCGGTGCTTTCGATATAGGCGGTCAGACAATTCAGAAGCGTGGTCTTACCGGAACCGGTACCGCCGGAGATCAGCACGTTACAGCGCGAGCGCCCGATGATCTGAAGGATCGTCGACCCTTCCGGCGTGATCGAGCCGTATTTGACCAACTGATCGAGGGTCAGCTTGTCGCGCTTGAATTTACGGATGGTGAGTGCGGGACCATCGATCGCCAGCGGCGGGGCGATCACGTTCACACGAGACCCGTCCGGAAGGCGGGCATCACAGATCGGGCTTGAATCGTCGACCCGGCGGCCGACCTGACTCACGATCCGCTGACAGATGTTCATGAGCTGCGCGTTGTCGCGGAAGGAGATGCCGGTCTGCTGCATCTTGCCCTCGGTTTCGATGTAGACCACATCGGCGCCGTTGACCATGATGTCGGCGATGTCATCGCGCGCAAGCAGCGGTTCCAAAGGACCGTAACCCAGAACGTCGTTGCAGATGTCCTCCAGCAGATCTTCCTGCTCGGCGATGGACATGACGACATTCTTCAGGGCAATGATGTCGTTGACCACATCGCGGATTTCGTCGCGTGCGTCTTCAGCCCCCAAACGGCTGAGCTGCGAAAGATCAATCGCCTCGACCAGGGCGTTGAAGATCTGCGCCTTGGTTTCATAATATTCGCCGGACTTGCGGCGCTTGGCTTCCTGCTTCGGCGCCGGCGCCTGGGGCTGCGGCTCCACGATCGGCTTCTCGGGCGGCGGCGCCGCGACCTCCACCGCAGCCTCGTGCTCCTGATGCTTCTCCGGCAGGTCGGCAGCTGCAGACGGCTCCGGCTCGGGCGCAGGTTTAGGCTGCACCGGCGTGGCGGGCCGGACAGTCGCTGCTCCGTTTGACGTTGAACCGCGTCTACCGAACATGGCGGTAAATCTCTCCGTTGCACATTCCGAGTGGGGCCCCTATCGGCCGGTCAGTTTCGACAGGAGCGATGAAATCCCCGGTTTCTTCATCTTGCCCGGATTGGACTTTCCGGAGACCACATGGGCGATTTCGGTGAAAACACCGGCAACCGGGCTCTTGGCTTCCAATTCCGCAATCATCTGGCCGTTGTTCGCCGCCGTTCCGAAAAGCTGCGGCTCGAAGGGAATGGAAAGCGGCGACGTCATTCCGAGCGCCGTTGCGAATTCCTCCGGCTTGATCTCGGGCCGCTTCGGCACATTCACCCGGTTCATGACCAGGAGGGGCAGCCGGTCGTTCGGCCGCAGCTGCTTGAGCGTGTCGACAACGTTCTTGGCATTGCGCAGGTTCGCAAGGTCGGGCTCGGCTACCATGACCACTTCGTCGGCGTTAACCAGGACATTCCTGACCCAGGCGTTCCAGGCATGAGGGACGTCCAGCACGATTGTCGGTGTGCTGCCGCGCATGGTGTCCATCAGAAGCTCGAAGGAATGCTCGCCGTAGTCATAGGTGCGTTCCAGCGAGGCCGGTGCTGCGAGCAGGCTCAGGTGCTCGGAACATTTCGACAGAATTCGGTCGAGCAGGGTTTCGTCGAGCCGCTCGGGCGCCGAAATCGCTTCATAGATACCCTGCAGCGGGTCCTGATTGTAGTCGAGGCCGGCCGTTCCGAAGGCCAGGTCCAGGTCGGCAACCACGGTTTCGTTCTGATATTCGCGCGCCAGCGCCCAGGCCGCGTTGTGGGCGACGGTCGATGCGCCGCATCCACCTTTCACCCCGAAAAACGCAACCGTGCGCCCCAATGGTTCGGATTGTGGGTCGCTGTAAAGATCCCCGATCGCGCGTATCAGATGATAGATGTCGAGCGGCGTGATCAGATATTCGCTGACGCCGCGATGCATGAGCTCGCGGTAGAGCGTCACGTCGTTCACATCGCCAATGACGATGACCTTGGTTCCGGCATCGCAATATTCGGCGAGCTGATCGAGTTCGGTGAGGATTTCGCCCTGGTTGCCGCTGGTTTCGACAATGATGAGGTTCGGCGTCGGCGCCTGCGTATAGTGTTCGATGGCCGCCGGGATCCCGCCCATGTGGACCTTCACATGAGCCTTCGTCATCCGGCGGTCTTCCGCCGCGGCTTCGACGGTCCGGGTCGTCGCGTCGGACAGACAGAAGCCCTGTACGGAAATCCGCGGGATCGGATGGGTCTCAAACCGGTCCTCGGGACGCTGCTGGCTGCTCTCCGGCATGCCATCGTGGCCCAAGTCCACAGCGTAGTTCGCCATATCCATGTCGATGCTCATGACCCTTCCTTACTCAGACACCTGGGCGCCTACGCCTTCCTTGTAATCGGATGCCGTTTGCTTGCCCGCCCTGTAGTTCTCGAACACAATGGCGCGGCGCTGCTGATCCGGCGGCTGAACCGCCCTCGGCGTGACCAGATCAGCCGGATTGGATACCATCGCGGCCAGATTGGCCTGGGTTGCGCAACCGAAGTTTTCGTAATCGATGTTTCGATTGAATTCGCCGCCCATGTTTCTCGGCCATTCCCCACAAGGGCCAGCTGTCGCCATGACCCGCGGATAGGATAAGCGGATCGGCGCGTCAGCCGATGCGTCCTCCACGGAATAGCTGCGGGTGGTAACCCTGTTGCCGCCGACACCACCGCGTTTCAAGGCGCTTCGGATATGAGGAACGACCGAATGCACGGCCGCTTCGTTGCCGGCTCCCGCCGGAACGAGGATCTCAACCCGTCCGTTTCCGTTTCTGCGCGACTGCGCAGCAAAGGCCGTGATGGTCTCCGACAGCGGCGCATTCAGATTGCGGGTGTTGTAACCGATCGGCAGATCCAGCGTTTCCGGTTGTTCGGTGACGACGATCGGGTGGCGAAGCCTGTAGTCATTGGCTGCCAGCAGGCTCGTGTCCGAGCCCGACTGCGACTGGCAGCCGGCCAGGGAAACAACCACCGCGCCCGCGAAACCGGCTCGGGTCACAAACGAGGACAGCTTTTTCATCAATGCCTTCATCTGCCGTACCTCACTTGTAAATAAATCCGACCTGACCCTGGTAGGTCCCGGTCTCCGGCTCTCCCGGGCGGCGGAAAATCTTGTTCAGTCTGTTCAGGAAAACGGTTTCGGAGTCGCTGGCCGGCATCAGGTTCTTATCCGGCCGGGCCAGCTTGCTGGCGGCCACCGGATTGACCGTATAGGGGGTCACGAAAACCACGAGTTCCGTCTGCTGGCGCAGGAAGTCGCGGCTTTTGAACAAGGCCCCCAGGACCGGCAACTGCATCAGGCCCGGTATGCCGTTGATCGACTGCTTGTAGGATTCCTGCAGCAGGCCGGCCATCACCAGCGTTCCGCCCGACGGCAGCTCGATGGTGGATTCCGCCCTGCGGACCTTGAGCGCCGAAACCGTGATGCCGCCGGTGGTGATCGCGCCGTCGCTGGACAACTCGCTGACTTCCGTCTTGACCCTGAGGCTGACCCGTCCGGCGGACAGGACAACCGGCGTAAAATCGAGACCGACACCGAATTTCTTGAATTCGATCGAGATATCGCCGTCCGTCTGGGCCACCGGGATCGGAAATTCGCCGCCCGCCAGGAAACTCGCGTTCTCACCGGAGATTGCCGTCAAAGTCGGTTCCGCCAGGGTTCGGATCACGCCGTCGCGCTGCAAGGCCTCGATGCTGGCGGACAGGCTCGAGCCGCCGGCAACGAAGTTCCCGCCTGCGATGGCCTGGGACACGATCGACGAGTTCACCGGGAAGGTGGCGGAATTATTGAAACCGCCCGTGTAGTTGCCAACGCCGATGGTGCCGCTCAGATTGACCCCGAGCTGTTTGACGATCGACCGCTCCACCTCGGCGACGGAGACTTTCAGATAAACCTGATCCTCTCCCTCAACGGAGATCATGTTGAGGACATCGGATGCCTTCACGCCATTTCCGGCGAAGCGGGCCGCGATATCGGCCGCACGCTGCGCATCGCCGGTGTTGCGGGCGGTGCCTGACAGGATAATGTTGCCGTTCATGGAGTCGGCCATGATGTTCGACTTGGGAACGGCCCGGCGGATCAGCGCGGTCAGGTCGGAGGTATCCGGTTCGACACGCAGGTTGAAGGTCGCTAGCTCCCGCCCGCTCCGACTGAACAGGACCAGATTTGCCTGGCCGGTCTTGTTGCCGAGAACGAAAACGCGATGCTGCGTGCGAACCACAGCATCGGCTATTTCGGGATTGGAAACCAGAACGTCGGCCACTTCCTCGGCAACGTTGATCACAACGGACCGCCCGAGCCCAACGCGCAGAAGACGTTCGGACACCCGCTCTCCGGCAGCAACGTGTACCTGTTTGGGAAAACTGTCTCGGGCCCGCGCTCCGTCAGGTGAGAGCAGGCTGGCCGCGAACAGGGACAGGATCAGGACTGCGGACCGCATCATACCGATACCGCGCCCTCCCGTTTTTCGGTTTGCTGCATAGAGAAACTTCGTCATTGCGTGCCCGCCTGACTTGAAACACCGTATTTCACAAAATTGACTCCCCCCCGGCGACGGATGGGGCCATTGTCGTCGTCCGACGAGTCCTGCGCACTGCGCAGGGCCAGGGAAATGGTGCCTAGCTGCTGGGACTGGGCAACGATTTCAGCCTGTTCGGGGCTCAGTTCCAGCGTTGCCGTCCGTTTCGGCGACAGGGATTTTTCATCCTGTTCACCGGCCGTCGTCGTGTCGATTGCAAGGACGCGAATGTTCTCAAGGAAGGTTTCGCTCAGGACCGTCCGGTCCTCGTTCTGCCGTGTCAGGATCAGGTCGACCTTGTCTCCGGGAAGAATGAAGCCGCCGGCCGTGGTTTCCGCTTCAACCCCGACGGCGATCGCCCGCTTTCCTTTCGGCAGAATAGACGCCATGAACCCTTTGTCGGTGTTGATGAGACGCTGCGAGCGGATCGGCTCTCCCTGATAGATGGGAGCCTTGGCGATATGCCCGACATAGATCTCGGCCGCCTTCGGATCTTTTGCGTGCGTGATCGCACCGGGTGGCACCGCATCGCTTGGCCAATCGGCCCAGGAAAGGCTCGTTGCCGCCAGTTTCTGCCCCAGGCCGATATCCTTGGCCGCGACCAGAACCTGAACTTTCTCCGACTTCTCCGGCGATTCCGCCACCACCTTTTTCGGTGCAGGCGATTGGCTGGTCATAACCATGCGCGCCGCCAGGAGACCTGCCCCGAGCGCGACACCAAGAACCACTAGTCGTGCGTACTTCATCACTAAACTCGCAAAATGACGCGCAACGTTCTGCGCAGCTGACCATCATCTTGGAGTCCAATTCGTCAAAACATGGTTAATTGGGTATGAGGAAATATCGTTAAGAACTTTTAACCTTATTGAACAATTTATGAATACGTTGCAGATTGCAGTATTATTACCAATGATTAACCATAAGCTTGGAGAGACTTTCCGATCCGGAAAGCAAAATCCGCGAGAACTAGAGCGCGGGGAACCAGAACGTCGACGGATAGACCTGCAGACCCGCCGCCGCGATCGCTATTCCATAGGGAATACCCGCCCCGCGGTCATGGAGACGCGCGATCCAGTCCTGACGGAAAAGCGGGCCGGGCAGGACAGGCAGCGTCCGGAACGCCAGCAGACCGACGGTCAGGAACATGCCATAGATGGCGACCAGCGTCAGAAACACCAGCAACGTCTCATTGAAACCGATCCACAGGGCGATGGCACTGGCGATTTTCGCATCGCCGCCACCCATCCAACCCAGTAAGAACATCGCAAAACAGGCGACAAAGACGATCGCGCCGCCGGCAAGATGCCACCCCCATTGTCCGGGCGAAAGCCGCAGCGCGACGGCCAGGATGACAAAACCGGCCACAAGGAGAATGGAAACCCGGTTCGGGATCTTCATCGTGAACAGATCGGATGCGCCTGCGAAGGCGATCAGGATGGGAAAGACGATCAGCTGGATGTTTTCAATCATAACTCGATACCTGTTCCAGGGCGCCGGGCGCCTGTACTCGAAACCAACCTAGCCATCAAAAATTTAAAAAAAGAAAAAGCGGACGATTGCTCGCCCGCTTTTCGAAACCAGCTTCCGAAAGGCGTCTCCACCTTTCGGGAAGACCGTCAGACAGCTTACTGAGCGTCTGCGGTCGTCAGAGCCGAGCTGATGTCGGAGAAGATGTTCTTCAGGCTGTCGGACATGGTGCCGAGGACACCGATGATGACAACGGAAACGAGACCAGCGATCAGGCCGTATTCGATTGCGGTTGCGCCAGATTCATCCTTGGCGAAACGTGCGAAAATGTTCTTCATGTGTTTGCTCCAAATTCCACTTGTATTGACAGCTTCTTTTGCTTTGCCCATTGGACCTGTTGTCCGGTCCTTCCGAGGCATGAGTGGAGCTTACGGCGCAGCAGTTTCCAAGCGGTTAAATTTACCACTAACTTCCGATGTATTCCTGACAAATCTACCTATGGTTAACAGATCATATACTTAACAATATCTTATTTATATAAATTCCTCTCAAATTCATTCAAATATTTATTTGTCATAACCCACCTTAATACGCACCCTATTCTCAATTTCTATGCGAAACAACTCTTCAGGAGATAATTTATCTCATAAGTCGCGCACCAATATGGAAATACAAGGCTATTTTGCAGGTATTCGCACCTGCACTGTCAACTACGCACTTGTGACGGCCCTTTTCAAATTACCTTAAAATCCCCAATAACGTGCATTTCTTTCAAGAATACAATCTCTTGGGGGCCATTCACTCTTCTTCGCGCCGCACGTTAGGGCTTCCTTCACCTTGTTACCGACTAATAGTCGAAAACCCGGCTGAATCTGGAGTACGCCATGAGTGTGAAGCTCACACTGCTAAGGAATCTGGCTGTTATGGCTTTGTTCGTCCTGACCACCGGCCAAGCCTATGCCAGCGATGAACCGGTCACCGTCACAGTCGATCGCGCGAAGGTCTTCCGTATCCAGGAACCCGCGAGCACCGTGATCATCGGCAACCCCTTCATTGCCGATGTCTCCATGCACGACCATTTCACGGTGGTCGTCACCGGAAAGAGTTATGGAAGCACCAACCTGGTCATTCTCGACGACAAGGGTGAGCCGATCATCGATGAAGTCATCATCGTCCGCGCCTCCGAAGACAATGTCGTTTCCGTCACGCGCAACGCGCTGCGCCAGACCTATTCGTGCTCGCCCGTTTGTGAACCGACGTTGCGGCTTGGGGATTCCCAGGCCGCTTTTGACACTTTTGCGCAGCAAGCGACCATGCGCAACGACCTTGCCGAAAAGGCCGCCGGTGTCGTCAAATAGGAAAGAAGGAAATGAAAAGCCCCCGTTTCTCCCTTCCCGGACTGGCAGGCCGGCTGATCCGGACAGCTGCGCGGATCGGTCGCCGATACTCGGATGACCGCCGGGGGGTGACGGCAATCGAGTTCGGCGCCGTCGGAATTCCCTTTCTGATGATCGTCCTCGGCATCGTGGAAATGGGGCTGGCCTTCTTCGTCAATCGCCTTA
Source organism: uncultured Roseibium sp. (assembly GCF_963675985.1). Lineage (NCBI taxonomy): Bacteria > Pseudomonadati > Pseudomonadota > Alphaproteobacteria > Hyphomicrobiales > Stappiaceae > Roseibium > uncultured Roseibium sp. The sequence goes on from NZ_OY780958.1 coordinate 3,823,095, forward strand.
TCGACAACGCCGTTCTTGAATCCGCCCGCCTCGTGCGCACCGGTCAGGCGCAGCAGGCCAGTTTCGATGCGGACGCTTTCAAGGATGATATCTGTTCGCACCTGCCAGCTTTCCTGTGCAACAAGGGCAAGTACATCGTCGATGTGACGACATACAATAATTTTGCCGGACTTAGCGACAAGGATCCGCTCTTCGATGAAGACGGGGACCTGAAGGACAGTTTCAACTTCAACATCGGTTGCTCCAGTTCCATTGTCCTTGTCCGTGTCGTTTACCGCTGGCCAATGTTTACCGCTCTTTTGAAGTTCGACAGCGGCGACACCGGAAATGCCGAACGCCTTCTTTACTCGACAGCGGTTTTCCGGAATGAACCCTTTCCGTGGAGTTGCTCATGATGCCCCCCGGTTCTGCCGCCAGATTTTTCCCCAAAACGGCACGGCGGTTCAAGGCGGACCAGCGCGGTATCGCAGCGGTCGAATTCGCCCTGCTGCTGCCGTTTCTGCTCATCTTCCTGATCGGCATGTCGGAAACCGTCACCGCCTTGAACACCGACCGCAAGGTCAGCCAGGTCGCCAGCACGGTGGCCGACCTTGTGGCCCAAGCGGAAACGATCAGCACGGACGAAATTACTGATATGATGACGGTGACCGAGGACATCATGGCCCCTTATCCGTCGGACCCTCTGGACATAATTATTGCCAGTGTGACGTTCGACGATGAAGGCGCTCCGAAGATTGACTGGAGCCGCAACAAGGACGGGGCCAAGCCGTCTTCGTGGACCGACGGATCGGCTCCGCCGATCGACATTCCGGCAGGGATCTCCGTTGCCGGAACCTCCCTTATCATAGGCCAGTCCTCTTACACCTACGTACCGTTGTTTGCTTCGATGCTGCAAAACATATTTCCCCGCGCTGCGTCAATGACACTCGGCGACACGTATTTTCTGAAGCCCCGCCTGACGACGACCGTTACGCTTACCGGCAGCTGACCCAGGACGGACGACCCCGGAACGGATCCTGCGAACGATCTTGAGACCTACTCAATTGCGCGTATTTGTTCCGTCGCAAAAGACGATTACCCTCAGCGCAGATTTTGCTGCACTGCGGGAACCATCCTCAAATCCTATCCCGCGTTCGACAAGGGGACGGCATGCCGACAAATCGCACCTATGAGCAGATATCCGTCGGGGATACGGCTGAAATTTCGAGGGTCTGCACCGCGAACGACCTCCTGGTCTTTGCCCATGCCTCCGGTAACCACAATCCGCTGCATCTGCCGGATACGGACTGGACCGGCGACGGCAAGATCGACAAGCCGGTCGCTCCGTCCATGTGGATCGGCGCCCTGGTGTCCGCGGTTCTCGGCAATATCCTTCCCGGACCCGGGACGATCTACAGGAGCCAGACCTTCAACTTCCGTGACCGGGTCGCTGTCGGCGAGACCGTGACGGTCCGGCTCGAAGTCACGTCCAAGCTTCCGGACGGTGTGGTGGAACTCGATGTCAGGGTGACCAAGGACGACGGCACCCTGGTCGCGGACGGCACAGCCGGCGTTGTCGCGCCGACCCGGACCATTGAATTCGCCGCCTCGCATCTTCCCTCCCTGCTCGTGGAACGGCACCGGCATTTCAACCGGCTGCTGGAATTGGCGAAGACGCTTCCGGCGCTGCCGACAGCCGTGGTCGCTCCGGATGATCCCAATTCCCTGGAAGGCGCCCTGAAGGCCGCCCGGGAAGGCCTGATCCAGCCGGTGCTGATCGGCGCGGGCGATCGCATCAGAAAGGCGGCGGAAACACTCGGGGAAGACGTTTCCGGCCACGAACTGATCGACATCGAGAACGAATCCGAGGCCGCCGCACGCGCGGTCGCCATGGTTCACGAGGGCAAGGTCCGTGCGGTCATGAAGGGCCACCTGCATACGGATGACCTTCTGCATCACGTGGTCAAAAGCGACGGCGGGCTGCGCACCAAGAGGCGGATCAGCCACGTCTTCGTCATGGACATTCCCGGGCGCGAGACCCCGGTCCTGATTTCCGACGCGGCGATCAACATCGTGCCCGACCTCAACACCAAGGTCGACATCACCCAGAACGCGATCGACTGCGCGCTGTCGCTTGGTCTGGAAACCCCGAAGGTCGGCATTCTGTCGGCGATCGAGACGGTCAATCCGGCCATTCCCTCCAGCCTTGATGCGGCGGTCCTGTCCAAGATGGCCGAACGTGGACAGATAAAGGGCGGCATCGTCGATGGCCCGCTGGCGATGGACAATGCCATCGACGTTCAGGCTGCCCGGACGAAAGGCATCACCTCGCTGGTTGCCGGTCACGCCGAAGTCCTGATCGTGCCCAATCTGGAATCCGGCAACATGCTCGCCAAGGAACTGACCTTCATCGCCCATGCGGAAGCCGCCGGGCTGGTGATCGGCGCCAAGGTTCCCGTCATGCTGACGAGCCGTGCCGACGATGTCCGGGCAAGGCTCGCGTCCTGCGCCCTCGCTCTCCTTTACAATTACTGGCAGGTCAACGGCGCACCGGTCGCACTCCTGAAAAGCGGGGAAGACTGATCATGGCGGATCAGCCGGATATCCTGGTCCTGAACTCCGGGTCCTCGTCGATCAAATTCAATCTTTACGAAGGCGAACGGCAACTCATATCTGGCCAGATTTCCGGCCTTGGCGTCCAACCCCATATCCATCTGCACCTGCATGGCAGGACGGAAGACCTCAACGAGGATCTCACTGCCGAAGACGGCGCGACCCACGAAACCGCCCTGGCGGCCCTGCTCACCATCCTGGAGCGCGAAACGGGGAAGATCTCCGTGGAGGCGATCGGGCATCGGGTGGTGCATGGCGGCGTCGACTATGCGGCCCCACTGGTGCTCGACGATGAAAAGCTCGACGCACTGGCCCGGCTCAATCCGCTGGCGCCCCTGCACCAGCCGCATAATCTCGCCGGCATCCACGCGTCGCGGACCGCTTTCCCGAAGGCCTTGCAGGTTGCCTGTTTCGACACGGCTTTCCACCGCCACCACCCGTGGGTGAACGACACCTTCGCCCTGCCCCGCAGCCTCTACGACGAAGGCATCCGGCGTTACGGTTTTCACGGCCTGTCCTACGAATACATCTGTTCCTACCTGCAAGAGCACCACGTGGAGGCTTTCGGCGGAAAGCTCGTGGTTGCCCATCTGGGCAACGGCGCCTCCATGTGCGCCATCGACAAAGGACGGAGCATTGGTTCCACGATGGGCTTTACCGCACTCGACGGTCTGCCCATGGGAACGCGGTGCGGCCAGCTCGACCCCGGTGTCGTGCTCTATCTCCTGACCATCAAGGGCATGAGCGCCGACGAGATTTCGGACCTGCTCTACAAGGGTTCAGGTCTCAAAGGCCTTTCGGGCCTCAGTTCGGACATGCGCCTCCTGAGCGAGAGCGACGATCCGGCGGCGGCAGAAGCGATCGACTATTTCGTGTTCCGGATCCGGCGGGAACTCGGCTCCATGGCGGCGATCCTGCGCGGGCTGGACACGCTCGTATTCACGGGCGGGATTGGCGAACATTCCGCGCTGGTACGCGAACGGGTCTGCGAGGATCAGGACTGGCTCGGCCTCAAGATCGACCCGCAAAAAAACGCGTCGAACGCCGCCGACATTTCCGCTGAAGGCTCAAAGGTCAGGATCATGGCCGTCCTGACCAACGAGGAAGAGATGATCCGCCGGCACACCCTGGAATTGCTTGAAGGTGGTGCCGGCTAAGGCTGTCCGGCCTCTTCCAGAACGGTCTGATATTTCGGCTCGTAGGTTCGCAACAACGCACGGTAGTCCGCGTGAACCGACGGCTCCATCCCGCCCGGCATATCCGGCTCGACCGCGAAATAGGCATCCGGCGCCTGATCCTTCATATCCAGGAGGGCTCCGCGCAATTTTCTCTTGAATTCGTCGGGCAGGGACAGGCGCACGGTGTGGGCGTCGTAAGGGATCGGCGGCGATTGCCAGATTACCTTCAGCCGGTCCATGCCGGGGGCGCCGGAAAGATAGAACTCGTTCAGGGTGCCCGCGGTGTAGCCGGAGGAGGCACTGCCGGCGAGCGTCGACCACGCCGTTGCCGCGTCCACCCTTCCGTCAAGGACCGCCTGCAGGCCATCGACCGGATCCCGCATCCGCACGAGATTGCGGAAGAAGGCCCCGGGATCGGTCCCCTCGGCCGCCAGATTTGTCAGAGGCACGCGGTAACCGGTCACCGAATCAGGGGTCTGCACACCAAGCCGGCCACCGGCAAGGTCTGCCAAAGTCAGCGGGCGCTCGGTCTTCCGGCTAACGATCAGGGCATAGTAGCGCGCGGGGAACGCATCGGGACGCGCCGTCGCCAGCGGCTCCACGCATTCGCACAGGGAATAGGTCGCGGCATAGGCGGACGATGAAAGCCGGGCATAGTCGATGTCGCCTGCGGCCAGAGCATCGACCACATTCCCCAGCGTATCCAGCAGGAACAGGTCAACCGGCAGGTCGAGGGCGGCTTCCAGTTCCTCGCGGAACGGTTCGAGGCGGTCGCGGATCGTCTCGTCGGTGCCGACGGCAACGCCGAGCCGAAGCCTGCGGAGGGGATCCGGATTTTCCTTTTCTGCAGCCGCCGCACCTGTTAACGGGAGCAGGCACGCCAGCATCATGGCAGCAAGTTTTTTCATGTTCACACGAATACCATCCCATGATGGTTTTTTATGGTCGTTCCGATTCGTCCCACCCAATATCCGGCCCCCCTTCCTCCCAGGAGCCCCCATGCCCAAATCCGTCGACACGGTCGTTTTCGACATCGGTAACGTTCTGATCGAGTGGGATCCGGAGAACCTCTATAGCAAGCTTATTCCGGACCCGGACGAACGCCACCGCTTTTTGAACGAGATCTGCACCATGGACTGGAACCTTCAACAGGATCTTGGGCGATCCTGGGAAGAGGCGGTCGGCGAGTTGACCGCCATTTATCCGGAGCACAAGGATCTGATTGCCGCTTATTCCGATCGCTGGCACGAGATGGTTCCGGGCGAGGTTCCCGGCAGTGTCGAAATCCTGGAGGAGCTGAAGACCGCCGGCGTTCCGCTCTATGCGATCACCAATTTTTCGAACGAGAAATTCACCGAAGCCAAGACCCGCTTCCCGTTCCTGGCCTCAAGCTTTCTGGACACCGTCGTCTCCGCCGAAGAACGGCTTTTGAAGCCGGACCGGCGCATCTTCGAAGCGCTGCTGACCCGCAACAATCTGGAAGCGGCCGCCTGCGTCTTCATCGACGACTCGGCGAAAAACGTCGAAGGCGCCCGGGCGGCGGGGCTTGAGGCGATCCATTTCACCGGAGCCGACAAGCTGCGCGCCGACCTGACAGAGTTCGGCTTCAGGGTCTGACGGCCGGCTATCAGCCGGCTTCAAACCCTTTGAGGACGTTGACGCAGTTCGTCCCCAGCGCATCGACCGCGTAACCGCCTTCCATCAGGAAGACGGTCGGAATGTCCATCGCCGAGAGCCGCTGACCAAGCTTCGTGAAGTCGTCGCTCTTGAACTTGAATCCTGAGATCGGGTCGTTTTCGAAACAGTCCATCCCGAGCGAAACGATCAGGATATCCGGTTTGAAGACCTTAACCCACCGGCAGGCGTCTTCAAGGGCCGGCGCATAGCCGTCCCAGTCCGTGCCAAGCGGCAGCGGCCAGTTCCGGTTGAAGCCGGTTCCGGCGTTTTCCCCGGTTTCGTCCTCATGACCCAGGAAATAGGGATATTCCTGCATCGGATCCGAATGCAGCGACAGGAACAGGACGTCGGAGCGGTCGTAGAAGATCGACTGCGTCCCGTTGCCGTGATGGTAATCCACATCGAGGATGGCGACCCGGTCGGTGCCGTTGTCGCGCAGCCATTGCGCCGCGATGGCCGCATTGTTCAGGAAGCAGTAGCCGCCGAAGAAATCGCGGCCGCTGTGATGGCCCGGCGGACGGCACAGGCCGAAGGCCGCTGTCTCGCCTTCCTTCACCAGTTTCGCCGCCGTCAGGGCGGTGTTCGCCGAGGCTTTCGCCGCGGCAAACGTGTGTTCGCCGAGCGGTGTCCCGGCATCCATGGAATAGCGACCGAGCAGCCCGTCGATATGATTTGGGGCGACATCGGATCTCAATGTGCGGACCGGCCAGACGAAGGGAAAGGCTTCTTTGGTGCGCCCGGCGGCCGTCCAGCGGCTCCAGAAACTTTCCATGAAATTCAGATATTCGGGATCGTGCACCCGCTGCAGCGGACGAAGGCCGAAGTCCTCCGGTTCCATGACCTCGCCGAGCCCGCGTTCCTCCACGGTCCGCAGGACGATCCTGGCGCGTTCCGGGATCTCGACCGCCGGCTTCAACTCGCCGTCGGAAATTTCCTGTTTCGGGTCATGATTGAGCTGAAGAGAAGAAAAGACGGTTTTCAAGTAAACACCCCTGAAGGACACCTTGGTTACGGTCCGCTCAAACCGGGACCGATGTCAGGCCTCTGACGTAAATCTGAACTCGGATACGTGCGTATAGGTTTCTCCTGGCCGCAACAAGACGTTCGTGAAATTGTCGTGGTTGGCACTGTCGGGCCAGCGCTGCGGCTCCAGGCACACGCCCGCATTGGGGCCGTAGGTCCTGCCTTCAAGGCCCGGCACGGGAACGTCGACCATATAGCCGTCGTAAAGTTGCAGGCCCGGTTCGGTCGTCCACAGTTCCAGGCGGCAGTTGCCCGACCGATCTTCCACGGCGGCGGCGAACTCCACCTCCTCGCGCGGCGCCTCGGCAAGGCAGAAATTGTGATCGAAGATCACGCCTTCCTCGCCGGGCTTGCGGCGCAGTTTGCGGCCTTCGCGGAAGTCGTATGGCGTCCATGCCACCTGGCGAATCTCCCCTGTGGGCAAAGCCGCGCCGTCGACGGGCAGATACGTATCGGCGACGATCTCGACATTATGGTCAAGGACGGTCGGGCTGCCATCGAGATTGAAATAGCTGTGCTGGGTCAGGTTGACGATGGTCGGCTTGTCGGTGGTCGCCGTAAATTTCACCCGCACTGCGCCGGTGCCGGTCAGGGTGTAGCGCACCAGCGCCTCGACCCGGCCCGGATAGCCCTCCTCGCCGTCTTCCGAGACGTATTTCAGAAGCACGCTGCCCTTGTCGTGCTGCTCCAGGCTCCAGACCTGGCTGGTAAAACCGGTCTTGCCGCCGTGCAGCTGATTGCCGTTTTCATTGGCGCCGAGCTGGTACTTGGTGCCGTCAATGGTCACGGTCGCATTGGAAATCCGGTTGGCGCAGCGGCCGGGCACGGCGCCGAAATAGGGCGAGTGGGCGACATAGCTTTCAAGATCGTCGAAGCCGAGCACGACGGAGCGTCCGTTGAATTTCAGGTCCCGGATGATAGCGCCATAGGTCAGCACGGCGGCTTCCAGCGGGCCTTTCCTCAGCGTGATTTCCTCAACGACCGTGCCGTCGGCCAGCGTCCCGAATTCGCGGATCATGGGTTCGACTTTCTTTGTTCTGCTGATCGAAAAGATATGAAGTCAAAAAGAAAGGGGCACAAGTATGCCTTGTACCCCTTTCACATCTCTCAAGAGACGACGATCAAAGCGTCTGATTGTAGTCGCCGACTTCCGGGTTTTCGCGCAGGACCGTGTCGACGGCCTTGAACATGGCGTGCAGGCGTTCTTCAGACTCCGGGCTTTCGATCACGACCACCAGTTCCGGCTTGTTGGACGAGGCGCGTACAAGGCCCCAGGTGCCGTCGTCGGTGACGACGCGCACACCGTTGACGGTGATCAGGTCGGTGATCGGACGGCCGGCGATGGTCTCACCCTTTTCCTGCATGTCCTTGAACCGGGCGACAACCCGCTCGACGACGTCGTATTTGATCTCGTCCTCGCAATGGGGCGACATGGTCGGCGAGCCCCAGGTCTTGGGCAGGTCGCGGCGCAGATCCGCCATGGTCTTGTCCGGGTTGCGGTCGAGCATGTCGAGGATCGCGATGGCCGAGACGAGGCCGTCGTCATAACCGCGGCCGATCGGCGCGTTGAAGAAATAGTGTCCGGATTTCTCGAAGCCGACGATGGCGCCCAGTTCGGTGACCCGGCGCTTGATGTAGGAATGACCGGTCTTGTAATAGTCCGTCGTGGCACCGTTGGCCTTGAGCACCGGATCGGTGTTGAAGAGCCCGGTCGACTTGACGTCGACGACGAACTTGCTGTTCGGATAAAGGGCCGAGATATCGCGGGCGAGCATGACGCCGACCTTGTCGGCGAAGATCTCCTCACCCTCATTGTCGACGACGCCGCAACGATCCCCGTCGCCGTCGAAGCCGAGGCCGACCTCGGCGCCAGTTTCCAGCACCTTGTCGCGCAGGGCATGAAGCATCTTCATGTCCTCCGGGTTGGGATTGTAGCGCGGGAAGGTGAAGTCGAGTTCGGTGTCGAGCGGAATCACGTCCGCACCCAGGGCTTCCAGGATGCGCGGTGCGAAGGCGCCGGCGGTGCCGTTGCCGCAGGCGGCGACGATCCTGATCGGGCGCTTCAGCTTCGGCCGTTCGGTCAGGTCGTTGAAATAGACTTCGGGGAAATTCTCCACGAAGCGATAGCTGCCGCCGCCCTTCAGGTCGAAGGCGGCTTCGAGCACGATCTCCTTCAGCCGGCCCATTTCGTCCGGGCCGAAGGTCAACGGCCGGTTGATGCCCATCTTGACGCCCGTCCAGCCGTTGTCATTGTGCGAGGCGGTAATCATGGCAACGGCCGGCACGTCGAGTGCGAACTGGGCGAAATAGGCCATCGGCGACAGGGCAAGGCCGATGTCATGCACATTGATGCCGGCGGCCAGCAGGCCATTGATGACGGCCATCTTGATCGACGCGGAATAGCTGCGGAAGTCATGGCCGACGACGATGTCCGGGCGGACGCCGCGCTCATGCATCAGGGTGCCGATGCCCATGCCGAGCGCCTGCATGCCCATCAGGTTGATTTCCTTCTCGAACAACCAGCGGGCGTCGTACTCGCGGAAGCCGGTCGGCTTCACCATCGGACGGGATTCATACTCGTAGGTGTTCGGCTTCAGCGAAGCCACGGGCTTGGGCAACATCAAAGAACCTCTCTCAGGGGCAATTGTCTCAGGGGAGCAATCGGTTGTGCAATGGACGGATTGAAAATAAACGTGATCGGATCCAACGGGTCGGGGCTGCAGGCTATTGTTCAAGGATAAGCGTATCATCCGAAATATGAAACCGCTCCAGTCTGCCTAAAGCCGACATTCCCAGCAAGGGCGTTGTCAGCAGGCCGTCTTCAAGGACCATCACGTCGACGTTCTTCAACCGGATCGGGCCAAGGCGCAGGTCACGCAAGGTAGCGGGTGCGGCCTTCGCAATCCCGTTCGCGGTCTTCACCGGCTTATTATAATCGGAAGGTTGCAGAAATATGCCAATGTCGCGAGCGATGCCCTCGGACAAGACAATCGCGGAGGCGCCGGTGTCGACCAGCATGGTGACATCGCGGCCGTTCATGCGTGCCTCGGTGAGATACTGGCCGTTGCGAGCCATGGCAATTTCGAAAGTCTTCGATCCGGTCCCGGCCTCTCCGCTATCGGCAACCGACTGCGCATCCCCAGCACGCCAGTTTTCCATCAGCTTCGGCGCCAAGGGCGCGACAGCCAGCAGGAACAGAACGAACAAAACGTAACGCCACATGGGAACTCACCAGATTTCCGGAACCGGTCTCAACCGGCTGCCGTAATCTTAGCGGCCTGTTCTTATCATCCGGTGAAAGCCGCTATTCCGCAGCGAGGGTATCTGCAAGCGCCGCGATTTCGCGGGCTTCCGGCGCACTCGACTGGGCACCCGTCGCGCCGCAGGCGAGACTTCCCGCGGCAATCGCCTCGCAAAGTGCCCGTTCCAGAGGGGTCTCGCGGTCGAGGGCCGCGGCCAGGGCGCCGCAAAAGGCATCGCCCGCACCGGTGGTGTCGCGGACCTCCACCTTCGGCGGGCGGATATGGAAGACGTCCGTTCCCCGTCCGGCAACCACGCCGTCCGAGCCCAGCGTCACGGCGACGAGGCGGTCACCCGTCGCAAGGGCCTTCACGAAACCGGCCGGATCGCCGGGGAGATCGAGATAAGCACCGATCGCCTCCGCCTCGCCTTCGTTGACGACCAGCACGTCGACCTCGCGCGCAAGACCGGCATAGGCCTTGTCGGGGATCGGGGCCGGGTTCAAGAAAATGCGGGCGCCCGCGGCGTGCGCGGCTTCGATCGCGATCGTGACCTCGGGTCCTGGAACCTCGCCCTGCATCATCAGCATTTCGCCCGGATGCAGCGCGTCCTTCAGCCACGTGGCGCTCACCCGCTTGTTGGTGCCGCTTGCCACCATGATCTGGTTCTGGCCCGCCGGTTCCACGCCGATGAAGGCAAGGCCCGTCGTCCCGTCGAGCGCCCGCACACCGCTCAGGTCGACGCCTGCCGTGCGCAGGTTGGCAAGCGCCAGTTCCGCAAACGGATCCCGACCGACGGCGCCGATCATTCTGACATCGGCGCCGGCCTGGCGGGCGGCGAGCGCCTGATTGGCGCCCTTCCCGCCCGGAAAGGTCTGGTGATCGGGCCCGCTGACGGTTTCCCCCGGCCGTGGCAGCCGGGGCAGGGCGACGACGAAATCAAGATTGATGGAGCCGAAGGACGTGATCACCGAAGCGCTCCCAGCGTTGCCCTATTTCGTGCCGTACATCCGGTCGCCGGCATCGCCCAGACCCGGCACGATGTAGCCGTGGCTGTTCAGGCGTTCGTCGATGGCGGCCGTATAGATCGGCACATCCGGATGCGCTTCGATGAATTTCGCCACCCCTTCAGGGGCTGCCAGCAGGCAGACGAAACGCATGTTGTTGGCGCCCCGGTCCTTCAGCCGCTGAACCGCTGCAATCGCCGAATTGGCCGTCGCCAGCATCGGATCGACGACGATCACGAGGCGGGCGTCGAGATCCTCGGGCGCCTTGAAGTAATATTCGACGGGCTTGAGAGTTTCCGGATCGCGATAGAGGCCGATATGGGCGACGCGCGCTGACGGCACCAGTTCCAGCATGCCTTCCAGCAGACCGTTTCCGGCGCGCAGGATCGAGGCGAAGACGAGTTTCTTGCCGGCAAGTGTCGGCGCCTGCATTTCGGAAAGCGGCGTCTCGATGGTCTGCATGACCAGCGGCAGGTCACGCGTCACCTCGTAACAGAGCAGCACCGAAATCTCGCGCAGCAACCTGCGGAAGCCCTGGGTCGACGTGCCCTTGTCGCGCATGATGGAGAGTTTGTGCTGGACCAGCGGGTGATCGACGACATGGGCTTTGGACATATCGGTGTCTTTCTTTTTCGACCGGAAACCGGGCAGTTCACTGTTCAAAATACATTCGAGCTATGCACCGAATGGCAGCCAATTGACACCCCCGGCGGCCAGGATTCTGGCTGTTTTCCGCTGTAATTCCCCGTTTTTAAGCAGGACTTCCCGCCCTGCTTGCAGGGTTCCGCCCTCCATAACGCAGGTCAGCGGCAGCGCGCCTTCCGGCGCCTCCAGGTCATTGCGCAAGGCCACCGCCAGGCGGTCGAGCAGAATGACAGTCAGCGCCCTGAGTTCGATGGCCCGATCGAGGGCCACAGGCCCGTCCGGATCGGCATCGCCCACGTCCTTGAGAGTCAGGACGCCGGCGTCCAGAAACAGGGCCGCATGTTCCAGATTGGCAAAGCCCGTCAGATCGTCGAGACCGACGACCTCGACGCCGGCCTGAGCGAAAGGCTCCACCAGCGCATAGGCCATTTCCTGGGCAGGCAAATGGAAGGGAACGATGCCGGGGGCGTCCAGATCCTGCAGAAGGGCCGAGTGGTGCCAGGCGTCGCCAATCGTGACGTCCTCCAGCTTTGCGCCGCCCTGCCACATGGGCGACAAGCCGTCGAGGAGCGCTTCCAGCAATTTGGCCAATTCAACGGGCGCGCTAGCGCTTGCCGCGAAGAACGGAACGACGAGATGTCCGGGACGGGTTGCCCCATCGATCTCGAACAGGTCCGGCCTGAGGCCTGAGGCCTCGCCCAACCTCCTGAAAAGCTCAGTTATCGACCGCACCGTGTCGCTGTCCCGGTTGCGGTCCAGTTGAAGGCCCCAGACGATCTCGTCGTCTTCCAGGCGGATCAGCGCATGGGCATCGGCCCGCAGGGGATCGGCCGGATCGGCGGAAAAGGAACCGGCGGCGAACATGGACAGGACCCCGACAGCCAGTCCCTCACGGCCTGAAAGCGTTTCCCCGGTAATCGTGTCGGTCAACGACCAGTCGTCGCGAAGTGGCACCGACGGGACATGGCATAGGATCGCCAGATCGGCCGCCGCACACAGAAAAGCGTCCGGCGTCTCGAAACCGCGCGCGCCGGCGAGCGCCGACCAGCGGTCGTGACCACCGGCTTCGAAGGCACGCCAGCAGCCGAAGGGCGGGATCTGGAAATCGGGGTAGGCCGTCTCGATGGCGGTCACCGTCCGCGCTACGGCTGCGGGAAGGTTTGCAAGATCGACGCCGACATGCGTCAGACCTCCAGCCTGCGCAGCCTCAAAAACGGCGGCAGCGCGGTCGCGAACCGCCCGGGCGGTCAGGAGCCTGTCGGCCAGGGATGACGTCGAAGGTGTTGTCACGCTTGTTCCCGTGTCATGAGCCGCTGATCTTCCGGCTGAATCAGAAAACCGTGGTTGATGTGCACGCCCGTGGTTGCGAATTGCGCCACATCTGTTTGTAATTTGAAAGTTCCAAGCGACCTTATTTCACAGCCCTCACCATCCGGCAAAGGAAACCATGTCCACGGTCATTTCAATCGCCGCCCTTCTGGCCGGGTCCGCCCTGTTGCTGCTGGCAGGCGGGCTTCACGGACTGCTGCTTCCCGTCCGGGGGCTGGCGGAAGGGTTTACGGACGGCGACCTCGGCATGCTCGGCGCCGGATGGGCGCTCGGCTACATGGCCGGCTGCCTCACCGTTCCGATCATCGTGAAACGGGTCGGACATATCCGCACCTTCGGCGCCCTGTCCTCCCTCGGCGCCATCACCGTGCTCTTGAATCTCCTGTTCATGGAACCGATCACCTGGATCGTCCTACGCGCCATTTCCGGCTTCTGCTTCGCCGGTGCGGCCATGATCGTGGAAAGCTGGCTGAACGAACGGGCGACCAACGAAACCCGCGGCAAGATCTTCGGCATCTACACAATGATCAATCTGGGCGCGACCACCGCCGGCCAGATGCTCCTGACCCTGGGCAACCCGAGCGGTTTCGTGTTCTTCGTCGTCGGCTCGATCATCTATTCGCTGGCCCTCCTGCCGACGGCGCTTTCCACGGCTGCAAGCCCGACACCCCTGACCCAGGCTTCGCTGGATCCGAAACGGCTCTGGCGGAACTCGCCGATTGCGGTGGTCGCGGTCTTTCTCGTCGGCATTTCCAACGGCGCGTTCGGCACCCTCGGAGCGGTCTACGGCCGGCGAATCGGACTGGAGGTGTCCAATATCGCGGTCATGATGTCCCTGGCCCTTCTGGCCGGGGCACTCATCCAGATTCCTGTCGGCTATGCGTCCGACCGCATGGACCGGCGCAAGGTGCTGGTCGCCATGGCGATTATGGCCATGGGGTTCGGTACAAGTCTGTCCTTCTTCGGCGGGACGAATCCCATCCTGACGATAGCGCTCATCACCCTGTTCGGCGGCACTGTCTATTCCATGTATCCGGTGATCGTCGCCCATGCGAGTGACCATGCGGATCCGGGCGATTTTTTGAAGACGAGCGGCGGACTTCTGCTGATTTTCGGTATGGGCACCATGGCCGGGCCGCTGCTGGCCGCAGCCCTCATGACGGCGACCCATCCAGGCGCCCTGTTCCAGGTGACCGCCAGCGCGCATCTGCTGATGGTCCTGTTCGCCATCTGGCGTATCACGCAACGCGCTCCGATGGATACGGAAGACAAGACCGACTTCGTCCCGGTGATCGCAACCGGACGCTACAGCACACCGGAATCCGTTGCCCTCGATCCGCGCTCGGAGCCGGAGGAGTTCGAGGCGGAGGACGTGTCGCCGTTGGACAAGACAGACGACTAGTCGAAACGAAAGCTAGCCGTGCTTTGCGCTTTCCAGCCTGACGAGCAGGCGCTGGCGGGTCCCGTCATCGCAAAAGGCGGCTTCGATGGCCGTCCGGGTAATCTCGAGCTGGTCTTCCAGGCTCCAACCGAAGGTCCTGGTGACGGAGGCATACTCCTTGCCGAGCGTGGTGTTGAAGAACGGCGGATCGTCGGAATTGAGCGTCAGGCGGACACCGGCCCGGCGCAGCAGGTTGACCGGATGGAAGCGCAAGACGGAGTAGACGCCGAGCGCCGTGTTGGATCCGGGGCAGACCTCCAGAACCACCCGCTCATCAGCGAGGCGCTTGACCAGATTGGGATCCTCGATCGCCCGCACCCCGTGGCCGATCCGCTTGACCCTGAGGAACTCCAACGCGGCGATGACACTGTCCGGCCCTCCGAATTCGCCCGCATGAGCGGTGATTCCGAGGCCTGCGTCGGCCGCCATGCGGAAGGCCTTGGCGAAATTCGCCGGATGGCCTTCGCGCTCATCGCCCGCCAACCCGAACCCGGTGACGAGCGGATGCGGATTTCCGATGACCTCGCGGACCACCCGCTCCACCGAGGCAGCGCCGAAATGCCGGACGCCGATGGCAATCATCCGACCCTCGATGCCGGTGTCGGCCTTCGCCCGCTCGATCCCGGCCGCAAGGCCTTCGACATAAGAGCGATAGGACAGGCCGGCGGCCTGGGCATGGTCCGGTGAAATGAACACCTCACCATAAATGGCGCCCTCGGCGGCGAGCATGCGGAAATAGGTTTCGGTCAAAAGACTGTAGTCGGCCGGCGTCTTGAACACCGAACTCGCCAGGTCATAAGCCTTTAGGAAGGTCGTGAAATCAGACCAGATGTATTTGCCGTTCTGGTCGATGATCGGAGAAACGTCGATGCCCTTCTGCTCGGCCAGGCGGCGCACCAGCGATGGCGTCGCCGCCCCCTCGATGTGGCAGTGAAGTTCGGCCTTCGGCACGGTCTGATAGGTTGTCATGCGCTTCTGCCGGCCATCTCGGGTTTTGCTTCCAGTAAATCTGACAAGGGTCTTACAGGAGGATGACCAAGCTCGACAAGCGGGATCAGAACCCCCGCATCGGATTGTCTCGCGCGCGCGTCAGCCAGTTGTCCGCCGACCATACGGCCTTGCCGTCCACCATGTGCACCGCATAGGCATGGCGGGACCGGGGGGAGCGGTTGGGCGCGGATTTGTGCGGGACCTTGCCGTGGAGGATCACCAGAGTCCCCTTGGGCGCGATCAGCGGCGCATGGCGATCCTCGTGCTCGAACGGGGTATCGTCCAGCTTTTCCATGACAAGGCCGTCGCCGTCGTAGTGGAAGCGGGTGCGCAGCGGGCCTTTATGCCCGCCTGGGACGCCGTAGAGTCCGCCGTTGGTTTCATCCGCATCTTCCAGCGCGAACCAGAAGCCGGTACAGGTCAAGGGCTCGGTGTGGAGGAAGGTGCTGTCCTGATGGCAGTTTACCTCGCCACCGATGTGCGGCGGCTTGAAGATATACATGGACTGGGCCAGCAGGGGCGACACAAGGCCCAGGTCCTTCGCGGTCCGTTCCATCTTTTCGTCGCGGGTGAAGGCCTCGAAGACCGGGTCTTCATCATGCAGCGCGTGGCCAACCTTGTTCAGCGCCTCGTGCTTGTTCTTGATCAGCTTGCCATCCGCATCGAAGGCTTCCTTCTCAAAAAAGAAGCGGACCTTGTCGCCGCTTTCGCGAAAGTAGGAATCCCGAGCGTGGCTCTGCGCGCCGGTTTCGAAAACCGAAGCAATGCTCTCCGGGTCGAAGGCATCGATCAGCGCCGTCATGCGCTCCCTCAAGGCATCGCACTCGCCCGTCGTCTTGTAGCCGCGCAATATCAGAAAGCCGTCCTCAAGGTAGGCGTCCTTCATCTCCTGCGTCAGGTGACCGTCTTCGGTGGCGTCAAAACTGCGTGCCCGCATGATGTGCTCCAATGGCTTTCGAACAAAATCCGCTTCAAATAAAACTGGTGCCGTGTTTCCCCGGCGCAATATGCAAATGCCTTGCCAGTGTTTCGCCGATATCGGCATAGGTCCGGCGTCCGCCGATGCCTCGACCGGCGATACCCGGCCCGGTCCCGATGACGGGGATATGTTCACGCGTATGGTCGGTGCCCCGCCAGGTGGGATCGCAGCCATGGTCGGCGGTGAGGATCAACAGATCGCCGTCGCGCATGCGGCCTACCATGTCCGGCAGCCTCGTGTCGAAACTTTCCAGCGCCGCGGCATAGCCGGGCACATCCCGGCGGTGCCCGTAAAGGGAATCGAAATCAATGAAATTGGCGAAGACGAGATCGCCGTCTTCCGCCTCATCCATCGCCTGAAGCGTCTTTTCGAAAAGCTCTTCGTTGCCGGCCCCTTTCAGGACCTTCGAAACACCCTGATGGGCGAAAATGTCCGAGATCTTGCCGATCCCGAAAACGGTCCGACCGTCCTGACTCAGGCGGTCAAGGAGCGTCGGCTCCGGCGGCAGGACGGAATAGTCGCGCCGGTTGGCAGTGCGCTGGAAGTCGCCTGCGCTTTCGCCGACGAAGGGACGGGCGATGACACGGCCGATATTATAGGCGTCGGCGATCTTGCGGGTGATCTCGCACAACCCGTAAAGCCGCTCCAGGCCGAAATGGGTCTCGTGGGCGGCGATCTGGATCACGGAATCGGCGGATGTGTAGAAGATCGGCTTGCCGGTCCGGATATGCTCCTCGCCAAGCTCCTCGATGATCACCGTGCCCGAAGCGTGGCTGTTGCCAAGAATGCCGGGAATGTCGGACTGTTCCAGCACGGCTTCGATCAACTCGCCCGGGAAGCTCGGAACGGTATCGGGGAAATAGCCCCAGTCGAAGCGCACCGGCACGCCGGCGATTTCCCAGTGACCCGACGGCGTGTCCTTGCCGTTGGAGGTTTCAGCGGCATAGCCCCACAGGCCCTCCGGCTCGCCGGCAAAATCCAGACCGGGCGCGGCCGTGCCGTTGGACAGGAGCGACGCGGCCCCCAGTCCGAGACGGTCCATGTTCGGGAGCCGTAACAAGCCGGAGCGAAGACCTTCCTTGTCTCCCTTGCCGACAGCACAGGCTTCGGCAATGTGACCGAGCGTATCGGAGCCCGCATCACCGAAGCGTTCGGCGTCCTCCGCGCCGCCAATTCCGAAACTGTCCAGAACGCACAGAATTGCACGAGGCATTTTCGTTTCCTTTATTATTGCCGGCATCGGCTGCCGGTTCTTTGCAGCGGCCGGTTTGCGGCCGTTGTGCAATCCTTATGGCGCGATACGTTCCACCACGGTCGGCCGGTCTTCCACATCGAGCGCATCGCCGATCCGGTAAGCGCGGCGCAGGGCAACGGCTGCCCGTTCGGCGGCGTCCTCATTTGCGGCATGGACAATGGCGATCGGCTGATCCGCATCGACCCGGTTGCCGATGCCGGCAAGGCTGGTCAGTCCGACGGAGGGATCAATGACATCGGCGGCGGTTCGCCGTCCGCCGCCGAGTTCGACGACGGCGATGCCAACGGCACGGGCATCGACAGCGGTGACAATGCCTTCGTGCTCCGCATAGACCGGCGCTTCCACCGGGGCCTTGGCCAGATAGAGTTCCGGTTTTTCCATGAAATCGGCCGGGCCACCGAGGCCGCTCACCATCTTCGCGAAGACTTCCGCCGCCTGCCCGCTTTCGAACGCGTGGCGCATTTTGTCCGCACCGGCTTCCGCGCTCGGTGCCAGCCCGCCGGTTGCCAGCAGTTCGCCGCCCTGGGCCACGGTCACATCCCAGAGCCGGTTGTCGATGGCATCGCCTTTGAGGAAATCGACGGCGTTCTGGACCTCCACCGCATTGCCGGCGGCAGACGCCAGCGGCTCGTTCATGTCGGTGATCAGGGCGGTCGTCTTCAATCCGGCGCCGTTGGCGACGAGAACCAGGCTTTCGGCCAGCGCGCGCGCGTCGTCGAGGCCGGCCATGAAGGCACCGGTGCCCCATTTGACGTCGAGCACCAGACCCTGAAGGCCGGCGGCGAGTTTCTTCGACAGGATAGAGGCGGTGATCAGGTCGAGGCTTTCCACCGTCGCGGTCACATCCCGGATGGCGTAAAAGCGTTTGTCGGCGGGCGCCAGATTGCCGGTCTGGCCGATAACGGCACAACCGACCTCACGAACCACCTTCTTGAACAGATCATTGTCCGGCTGGGTCTTGTAGCCAGGAATGCTGTCGAACTTGTCCAGCGTTCCGCCGGTATGCCCGAGCCCACGGCCCGAGATCATCGGCACCGCGGCACCGCAGGCGGCAAGCGCGGGCGCGAGCATCAGGGAGACATTGTCACCGACGCCGCCGGTGGAATGCTTGTCCAGGATCGGCTTGTCGATCTCCGACCAGTCCAGGACATCACCGCTGTCGCGCATGGCCAAGGTCAGCGCAATCCGTTCTTCGACGGCAAGGCCCTTGAAGAACACGGCCATGGCAAGGGCCGAAACCTGACCCTCGGTGACGCTGCCGTCGGCAAGCCCGTTTACGAAGAACCTGACTTCCGCGTCCTCCAGCGTGCCGCCATCCCGCTTTTTGCGGATCAGTTCCTGCGCCAGCATGATCAGTACCCGTCGTTCGCCTCGGTCTCGCCGCCCTCAAGGGTGGCGATCAGCGCATCCAGAAGGCCGCTTGCGCCGAAGCGGAACGTGGAGGCCGAAACCCAGTTCGGCCCCATGATCTGGTCGGCAAGGGCCAGATATCCGGCGGCATCCTCCAGGGTACGAATCCCGCCGGCTGCCTTGAAACCCACGGTCTTTTCGTGATCGCGGCGGGCTTCCTCGATCGCCGTCAGCATGACCTCGGCGGCCTCAACGGTGGCATTGACCGGCACCTTGCCTGTCGATGTCTTGATGAAATCCGCTCCGGCACCGATGGCGATTTCGGAGGCCAGATGGATCAGAAGAGGATCGGCCAATTCGCCGGTTTCCAGAATGACTTTCAGCAGCGCAGGCTCGGGAATGACGGCCTTGACCTGGATGATCTGCTCTTCGGTAAAGCCTTTGCGTCCATCCATGAAGGCGCGATAGGGCATGACGAGATCGATCTCGTCGGCGCCGTCGGCGATGGCCTTTTCCGTTTCCGCGACGACCGCCTTGGTGTTGGTTCCGCCTTCGGGGAAGTTGACGACCGTGGCAACCTTGACGCCG
The DNA here is from genome assembly GCF_963675985.1 of uncultured Roseibium sp. Classification (NCBI taxonomy): domain Bacteria; kingdom Pseudomonadati; phylum Pseudomonadota; class Alphaproteobacteria; order Hyphomicrobiales; family Stappiaceae; genus Roseibium; species uncultured Roseibium sp. Next base: position 3,842,388 of record NZ_OY780958.1, read on the forward strand.
GTCCCCTTCAATTCGCCGACCGCCTGGGCCACGAATTTCGGCCAGATGCAGACGGCTGCGACCGAGCCGTGTTCGGTCACCGCACGCTGGGAGAGCTCGAAAATGTCGGCTGCGGTGCAATCGTCATTCAGGTTCGTCAGATCCAGAAGGCTGAGCGCCCGTTTTGCCATATCAGTGGCCGAAAGGTCAGCCATTTCCAATCTCCTTCACAAATGCTCTGACGAGGTCTTTCATGCGCGCCATGCCGGTCTGCGCAACACTCTTGGTTTGATCGTGGGACAACGCTTCGGCCTGCAGGCCTGCCCCGTAGTTGGTGATGATCGACAGGGCGGCAACCCGCAACCCCAGAAAACGGGCCATAATCACTTCCGGGACGGTGGACATGCCGACCGCATCCGCGCCCAGCATCTTCGCCATTCGGATTTCGGCCGCTGTCTCGAAGGACGGGCCGGAAAACCACATGTAAACGCCTTCCGCCAGCGGATCGCCGGACTCCCCGGCGACCTTTTTCATGACATCGCGCAAATCCGGATCGTAAGCCGCGCTCATGTCGAGAAACCGTTTCTCATCCTCTTCGCCGATCAGCGGGTTCTTGCCTGACCAGTTGATGTGGTCGGAAATCAGCATCGGGCTTCCGGGCGCCACGTCCTCGCGCAACGACCCGGCCGCATTGGTCACCAGCAGGATGTCGCAGCCCAGATGCTTCAGCGTTTCCACCGGTGTGCGCATCACCGTCGGATCGCCGCTTTCGTAATAATGCGCGCGGCCGGAGAGGATCACGACGGGAACGCCTTCAAGAGTGCCGGCCACCAGTTCGCTGGAATGGGACGTAACGGTGGACACCGGAAACTCGGTCAGATGGTTGTAGGGGATACGCACGGCATCCTCCACTTCCCCGGCAAGCGATCCCAGTCCCGAACCGAGGATCATACCGATGCGATAAGAGCCCGGACGGGCGGCGCGGACGATCTCCGCGCATTCATGGCCAAATCCGCTCATGACGGATCAATCCTTCCTTTTAAGTTCGAAACCGGCCGGCAGTAACTCGGCCACGGTAAAACTCCGCTTAATTCCGTCGAGACCTGCGATGTGAACACGCACATCCGGGGCCGAAAATTCCTTCAGCTTCTGACGGCAGCCGCCGCAAGGGGAGCACAAGGCAGCATCGCCGATCACCACCACTTCGCCGATTCGTGTCTCGCCTGCGAGAACCATGGCGGCAATGGCACCAGCTTCGGCGCAGGTTCCTTCCGGATAAGCGGCATTTTCCACATTGCAGCCGGCAAAGACGTGACCGCTTTCGGTCCGGATCGCCGCGCCGACCTTGAAATCCGAATAGGGAGCATAGGCGTTCTCTCGAGCCGCCTTAGCCGCTTCGAACAAGTCGTCGAGCCCGCTCATGTGCGCTCCTTCAGATAGGGAATGCCCGACGCCTTCGGCGGGATCGCCTTGCCGATGAAGCCCGCAAGCAAGATCACCGTCAGGATATAGGGCAGAGCCTGGAAGAACTGGACCGGCACTTCGCCGACCCCGGGGATCTCCTGACCCTGCAGGCGGATCGCCACCGCATCGAGGAAACCGAACAGCAGGCAGGCAAACATGGCGTTCGCCGGACGCCACTTGGCGAAGATCAGGGCGGCGAGCGCGATAAAGCCCTTGCCTGCGGTCATGTCCTTGATGAAGCCGGAAGACTGGGCGATCGACAGGTAACTGCCGGCAATGCCGGTCAGGATCCCGCAGGCGATCACCGCCCGGTAGCGCAGCCAGACGACCGAGATGCCGGCCGTGTCGACCGCCGCCGGGTTTTCGCCGACGGCCCTGAGGCGCAGGCCGAAGCGGGTGCGGAACAGGATCCACCAGGTCACCGGCACGGCGAGGAAGGCGACATAAACCAGGATGTTATGACCGGACAGCAGTTCCGAGTAGATCTCGCCTACGACCGGAATGTCCCGGGCCTGCTCCGCGAAAGGAAGCTCGACATTGCCGAACCGGCCCCCCTCAGGCAGCGGCGGTGTCCTTCCGCCCTGTCGGAACCAGGTCTGGCCGAGAAGAGCCGTCAGGCCGGCGGCCAGGAAGTTGATGGCGACACCGGACACGATCTGATTGCCCCGGTTGGTGATGGAGGCAAAACCGTGCACCAGCGCAAGGGCGATGGCGACAGCGATCCCGGCCAGCAGTCCGAGCCAGGCATTGCCGGTGACATAGGCGACGGCACCCGCGCCGAAGGCCGCGCCGAGCATCTTGCCTTCCAGGCCGATGTCGACCACGCCGGACCGCTCCGAATAAAGGCCGGCGAGACAGGCCAGCAGCAGCGGCGTCGACAGGCGGACGGTGGAATCCAGAATAAGGATCAGGGTTTCGAACATGGCTGTCTCCTACCCTGCCTGCTCTGCCGTGGACCGGCTGAAAGAGAAGAACTGGGCCAGCGCCGGGCGGAACATGTGCTCCAGCGCGCCGGCGAACAGGATCACCAGCCCCTGTATCACGATGATCATGTCGCGGGTGATCGCAGGTTTCTCAAACGAGAGCTCCGCTCCGCCCTGATAGAGCATGCCGAACAGGATGGCGGCCAGCACGATGCCCACCGGATGGGCCCGCCCCATCAGCGCGACAGCGATGCCGACGAACCCATAGCCGGTGACGAATTCCAGAAGCAGCCGGTGCTGCGATCCCATGATCTCGTTGATGGCCATCATTCCGGCAAGGCCGCCGGAAATCAGCATGGTGATGACAATCACCCGGACCGGGGAAATCCCCGCATAGACGGCGGCCGTCGCATTCGCCCCGAAGGCGCGGATCTCATAGCCCAGGCGTGTTCGCCAGACGATCAGCCAGACGGCAAACGAGGCAAGCAAAGCGATGATCAGGGCGAGGTTCACCGGCGCCGTGCCGAAATCGATACCGGGCACGAATTCCTTCAAAAACGGCAGCTTGCCGCCCGCCTCGAAGGTACGCGTTTCCGGCTGCATGGAACCGGGCTTCACCATGACATTGACCAGCAGATAATTCATCAGCGCGGCGGCGATGAAATTGAACATGATCGTGGTGATGACCACGTGGCTGCCGCGCTTCGCCTGCAGCCAGGCGGGAATGAAGGCCCAGGCGGCCCCCATGATCGCAGCCCCTGCAAGGGCAAACGGCATGGTCACCCACCAGGGCACGTAATGATCCAGCGCCAGGCAGGCCCAGGCCACCCCCAGCCCGCCGATATAGGCCTGGCCCTCGCCGCCGATATTGAACAGGCCGGCATGGAAGGCCACGGCCACCGCAAGGCCTGTAAAAATGAAATTGGTGGCGTAAAACAGGGTAAAGCCGATCCCTTCGCCGAAGCCGAGCGATCCCCACAGCAGGATCCGGACGGCCTCCAGCGGGTTTTCGCCGATCAGCAGCACCACCAGTCCCGACACGAGGAAGGCGGCGATCAGGTTCAGGATCGGGATCAGGCCGAAGTCGACCCAGCGAGGCAACTGTCCCGAGTTCATGCGTTTTCTCCGTGTGCGCCGGCCATCAGCAGGCCCAGTTCGCTTTCATCCGTTTCGGGCGAGCGCTCGCCGACGACCTTGCCGTCGAACATGACCAGCACGCGGTCAGCAAGACCGCGGATTTCGTCAAGTTCCACCGAGACCAGCAGAACCCCCTTGCCCGCGTCGCGCATTTCGATCAGGCGCTTGTGAATGAACTCGATGGCGCCGATATCGACGCCGCGTGTGGGCTGACCGACCAGCAGGACGGTCGGATCGCGCTCCATCTCGCGTGCCAGCACGATCTTCTGCTGATTGCCCCCGGAGAAATTGGCGGTCTTGAGCAGACAGTCCGGCGGTCGGATATCGTATTGTTCGATCTCCTTGCGAGCCGCGTCCCGGATCTTCGGAATGTCCAGCAGAAAGCCCTTCGAATAGGCCGGATCGCTGTGGTAGCCGAGGATGGCGTTTTCATACTCGGCGAAACCGGTCACGAGACCCATGCGGTGCCGGTCCTCAGGGACATGCCCCAGGTTCCAGTCGCGCATCATGGCCGGGTCGACTCGAGTTTCGGCGAGGTCGATCGTCGACCCATCGATCGTGACCTTCCCCGAGGTCGCCTTGCGAATCCCGGCCAGCGTTTCCAGGAGTTCCGACTGACCGTTGCCGGAGACGCCGGCAACGCCGACGATCTCGCCGGCGCGGACATTGAAGGACACGTCCTTGACGACCTGGACGCCGCGGCTGTCGGTGACGGTCAAATGCGAAACATCCAGGACCGTTTCCTTCGGCTCCGCCGGCTTCTTGTCGACCTGCAGCAACACACTTCGGCCGACCATGAGTTCGGCCAGTTCCGCCATGGAGGTCTCCGACGTCTTGCGCGTCGCTACCATCTCGCCGCGACGCATGACGGAGACCGTGTCGGTAACGGCCATGATTTCCCGGAGCTTGTGCGTGATCAGGAGGACCGTCTTGCCCTCGTCCTTCAGCACCTGCAGGATCCTGAACAGGTGATCGGCCTCGGTCGGGGTCAGCACCCCGGTCGGCTCGTCGAGAATAAGGATCTCGGCCCCGCGGAACAGGGCCTTCAGGATTTCCACGCGCTGCTGCAAACCGACCGGAAGATCCTCGATCAGTTCGTCCACCCCGACCTTGAGGCCATAATCCTCTTCCAGGCGCTTGAGGTCCTGGCGCGCCTTGGACACACCTCCGGCCAGCAGAGCCCCGCCTTCCGCTCCCAGGATCACGTTTTCCAGCACCGTGAAATTGTCCACCAGCATGAAGTGCTGATGGACCATACCGATCCCTAACGAAATCGCCGTCTTGGAATCGCCGATCTGGACCTTCCTGCCGTCCACCAGGATGTCGCCCCTGTCGGCCTGGTAGAAGCCATAAAGGATCGACATCAGCGTCGACTTGCCGGCGCCGTTTTCGCCGACGATGCCGTGGATCGACCCCTTCTTGACCACAAGATCGATGTCCCGGTTCGCATGGACCGGGCCGAAGCTCTTGCTGATGTTGCGAAGCTCGATTGCGGGCGTGTCACTCATGCCCGGCTCCGGCAGCACGTTATGGCTTGTCTTCTTGTCATGTCGCCCTATCCGATCTGGCAGCCCTACGGCCGCGGGCATGCCCCGTCCGTCAGAATGTCATGCACCTTGATCTCACCCGACGAAATCGCGGCGACCGCAGCATCGGCAGCGGCGATCATCTCTGGCGTCACCAGGCTCTTGTTGTTGTCATCGAGGACCCAGTCCATGCCGCCATCGGCCAGGCCGAGGACGCGGATACCAGGCTTGAAATTCCCTTCATGGGCGGTCTTGAAACTGTCGTAGACGGCATTGTCGACCCGCTTGCGGATCGAGGTCAGGACATGGCCCGGATGCAGGCCGTTCTGGTTGGAGTCCGTCCCGATCCCAAGCACGCCCGCATCCGCCACGGCCTGAAGCACGCCGATACCGGTGCCGCCGGCCGCCTGGATGATTACGTCGGCGCCCCGGCCGATCTGGCTACGCGCCAGTTCCGCGCCACGGGCCGGGTCGGCAAAGGCCGCAGGCGTCGTGCCGGCCATGTTGTAGAGAACCTTGGCGTCCGGATTAACCGAGTAGGCGCCGAGCTGATAGCCGCACAGGAACCGGCGGATGATCGGATTGTCCATACCGCCGACGAAACCGACGGTCCCGGTCTTGCTGGCCATCGCTGCCAGAAGGCCGACGATATAGGCGCCTTCGTTTTCCTTAAAGACGTAAGACGCCACATTCGGCGCATCGACGACCATGTCGACGATGGCAAAGGACGTGTCCGGAAACTCTTTCGCGGCCTGCGTCACCGACGAAGCCTGATTGAAACCAATGGCCACCACCGGCTCATGGCCGCGATTGGCGAAATTGCGCAGGGCCTGCAGGCTTTGCGCATCCCGGTCCAGCTCGAATTCCCGGACCTTGGTCTTGAAGTCGTTCTCGAACCGCTGAACGCCGGCGTAAGCGCTTTCATTGAAAGATCCATCGAATTTGCCGCCGACCGAATAGACGATCGCCGGATCCGCAACCGCAGCCGTGCCGGCAAGGATCAGGGTAAAGAGACCGGCCAGTGTCTTCGCAACCAGATGTTTCATGAAAAAGCTCCCGCCCGGCGCATCGATTTTTGATGATTTCAATAAACGACGACCGCCGCATCCGGGTCAATTCGGATGCGGCGGAAACGCGGGGATCAGAACGGGCAGTTCTGGTCGGCCATGTAGTCATGAACCTCGATCTTGCCGGAAATGATGTCGGCCTTGGCCTGATCGACCGATGCCTTCATTTCAGGCGTGATGAGCTTCTTGTTGTTTTCGTCGAGCGCCCAGTCAACGCCGCCTTCGGCAAGACCCAGAACCTGAACGCCGGAGGTCCAGGCGTCGTTCTTGGCGTCTTCGAAGGCCTTATAGACGGCCACATCGACACGCTTGAGCATGGAGGTCAGCACGGAGCCCGGATGCAGGCCGTTCTGGTTGCTGTCCACGCCAATGCCGAGCTTGCCAGCGTCGGCAGCCGCCTGGAGCACACCGATACCGGTATTCCCAGCTGCGTGGTAGACGACGTCGGCGCCGCGGTCGAACTGGGACTTGGCGAGTTCGCCGCCCTTCAGCGGATCATTCCAGGCCGTATAGGTCGTTCCAGTCATGTTCTCAAAGACTTCAGCTTTCGGGTTCGCAGCGAGCACACCCTGCTTGTAGCCGCAGGCGAACTTGCGGATCAGCGCAATGTCCATACCGCCGATGAAACCGACCTTGCCGGTCTTGGAGGCTTCGGCCGCCAGCATGCCGACGATGTAGGACCCTTCCTGTTCCTTGAAGACGATGGAGCGCACGTTCGGCAGGTCCACGACCATGTCGACGATGGCGAACTGCGTGTCCGGGAATTCCTTGGCAACCTTTTCGACAGCGCTTGCCTGCGAGAAGCCGATGGCGACGATCGGGCTCTGGCCGCGCTTTGCGAAATTCCGAAGGGCCTGCTCACGCTGGGCATCGTTCTGGATTTCGAAGTCGCGGTATTCGACGCCGGTGTCCGCCTTGAACTTCTCGGCGCCGTTGTAAGCGCCTTCGTTGAATGATTTGTCGAACTTACCACCCGTATCATAAAGAACGGCCGGCTTGATATCCGCCGCCATGACCGCGGATGAAAACGCCATACCAGCCAGTGCGGCTGTAATCGTCAGGAGCTTTTTCACTTTACATGTCCTCCGACATTCGGAGCCGCCCCGTCGGCGGACCCTTCGTTGACTTTCCCACTCGACCCGATCCCCGTCATGCGGAGCGGGCCAGCTGCAATCCGATCTTGTCGCTCAGGGCCCTCGCCAGGGTCTCGTCGGCAACCAGATCGGTAATCACACCGGCGCGCAGGGCCGCAAGAGCCGCATCCACCTTGCTCTCTCCGCCCGCCAGCGCAATAAGCCGCGCCCCCTGCACCTCGTTGAAATGGAGACCGACCGCGCAGTCGCCGAGAGAGACGGGGGCAATCTTTCCGTCGATCGTCAGGAACCGGCTCATCAGGTCGCTGACGGCGCCGCTGTCCATGAGATCAGCCTGTTCTTCCTTCGAAATCATGCCGCGCTGGATCAGATGACCTTCGTTCTCGACCGATCCGATCCCGACGATGAAGACATCCGAGCCGCGCGCGCGCTCCATCAGGTTCTGGACGCTGCGCTGGCCGAGGAACATGTCCTTCTCTTCCTGGCTCTCGGCGAAATAAGGCACGGGCAGATAATAGCCTTCGCCGCCGGTGCGCTCCTGCATGCGCTGAACCACGTCGAACGGGTTGGCCGCGAGGGTGCGGGTCAGGGAGCCGGAGATGGAGATGATTTCCAGGTCGGGCCGATTGACCCTGGGCATGGCCTCCACGGCCGCCTTGATCGTGCGGCCCATGCCGACACCGATGCGCCGGACTGCATTGGACGAGACGACATCGGACAGGATATGGGCTGCGGAAACGGCAACCGCGCGGATCGCGCCTTCCATGTCCCCGCCGCCGAGGTCCGGTGCAATGATGCAACTGTTCAGATTGAATTCGCCGGCGATGCGCTCTTCCAGCTCGAGACACTCCAGCGGGCGGCCTTCGATCTGGAACTTCACGAACCCGGCCTTCTGGGCATGGGCGATCAGGCGGTGAACCTTTGCCGGGGACATGCCCAGCTGCTTGGCGATCTCCCCTTGCGTGCGGCCGCCGACGAACGACAACCAGGCCGCCCGGATCGCCAGATAGTTCGTCCAATCGTCCTCGCGCGCCTGCATCGGAAGGTCGCCCCCGTTCCTATCGCGTCGTCAGGCCCTGTCGCGTCATCATGCGGCCTGAAGAGACCCCGCTTGTCGCCAGCCTCAAAACAGCGAATGAAAAATTATTCACTTAATGCGAATTTCTTCGAGACTGCCTGCGGAGCGCGCCTGCGTCAAGCTAAGAAATCGTAAATATTTTGAGCAAATGCCGCATTTTTAGTCATAAAATTCCAACGACTGACAATTGTGCCAAGATAGGCATTTTCTGCCTACCTTACGTAGCGATACGGCCAAACCCGGCAAATTTTTCCTTGCCCGTAGGCAAATGATGCTCACCTGTGGGTAATGCGCACTTTGTGCACTTTTAATTTTGCCAGTTAAATCAGAATCAGACCTACTTTGGCATGGCTATTGCTTTGTTCAGCAGGTTCGCCAGCTAAACGATTCTCGCGGATATCCGCGGTTTTCGCGATGGCCAGCGCACGAAAAACAAATCCATTGAACCGACTAGGGAGACCCATTGGAAACAGCGTGAGGTAAAAAGGAGAAAATCTATGCCTCTCAGAGTGTGCAAAACCCCCATCACGTCTGCGGGAAGCTTTTTCCTGGCAGCCTTCATGACGGCCACCTGCGCCATCGCAGGGACTGCAACAGCGCCAAAAGGCACCTTTCAGTTCGAGGCGTACGACCCTAACAAGGAAGTCGATGTCGAACTGGTCCTGGCCGTCGATATATCTCAATCCATGGATACTGACGAGCAGGAGGTCCAGCGGGCAGGCTATGTCGCTGCGCTGACATCCGCCGATTTTCTGGATGCGATCAAGATCGGCCCGATCGGGCGGATTGCGGTCACCTATCTGGAATGGGGCGGTGTGGACGAGCACTTCATCGTGGCCGACTGGACGGTCATTCAGGACAAGCAAAGTGCGGCAGCCTTTGCTTCCAAGATCGCCGAAGCCCCCCTGCGCCAGGTTCAACGGACATCCATTGCCTCGGCATTGCACAAGTCCGTTGAGATGGTTCAGACCAATGCCTATGCGGGTCTGCGTCAGGTGATCGACATTTCCGGTGACGGGCCCAACAACCAGGGCGGTTCGGTGACGGACGTGCGCGATCAAACCATCGCAACGGGCGTTACAATCAACGGACTGCCGTTGATGATGAAGGCGAACCAGAATTCCTGGCAGGCCATGCTCAAACTCGATCACTACTACGAAGACTGTGTGATCGGCGGGCCGGGCTCCTTCGCGATCCCTGTGCGTTCCAAGGCAGGCTTCGCGGATGCCATCCGCATGAAGCTGGTCATGGAAGTCGCCGGCGCCACGTTCGAAGAGCCGCTCGTAAAGCGGGTCGCGGGCCGCGAACCTATCCGCTGCGGATTGTTCGACTGATGGATCTTAACTGACCGGTCTGGGTATACACCCTCGTCCGGAAGAACCTCGCGGGAAGGTTCCCTTGCGCTGACAGGCGAATGTGTCGGCTTGTGCCTCGGCCGGACATCCGCACCTCATCGCCGCAGTCTTCTGCCCCCTCTGCCTGCCCCCCTGGCATGGAGCGGAAGCCGTTACCTGCACGCCCCGTCTGCAAACTTCCAACAGCTCTTTTCCCGCTTCCTTTGCGATCCTCTCTGCATGACGGTACATCTGTTGCATGCAAATTGCGGATGTCCGGAGACGCACTCATGTCCAATCGACCCATCCTGGCTCTCGTGGCCCATGACGCCAAGAAGGATGCGATGGTGGAATTCGCCAAGCGCAATCGGGACAAGCTGGCCGATTTCCGCGTGGTGGCGACCGGTACCACCGGTGGCCGTATCGCCGAAGCCTGCCCGGAACTCGACATTACCCCTTTCAAGAGCGGGCCCCTTGGCGGCGATCAGCAGATCGGCGCGATGATCGCCGACGGCAACCTCCACGGCCTGATCTTCTTCGTCGACCCGCTCACACCCATGCCCCACGACGTGGACGTGAAGGCGCTGATGCGGCTTGCCCTCGTCTACGACCTGCCCATGGCGCTCAATCTGTCCACGGCGGAAATTCTGCTTCGGTCCGCCCGCCTGACCGGTCTGAAAACGACCTCCACAACGCCCGAGATCGACCTTTTCCGTTCATGAACATGCCCCTGCCGTCCGCCACGTCCTTTGCCCTTCCCGTTCTCGTCGCCGATATCGGCGGGACGAACGCGCGCTTTGCCCTGGTGGACCACGGACAAGCGGAAATGGATCTTCTTCCGTCTGCGGCCACGGCGGACCATCCCGACATCGTTTCGGCGATCAAGGCTGCCCTTTCCGCAACCGGCAAAGCGCCACACACCGCGATCATTGCGGTCGCGGGCCCGGTCACCGGCGACCGAATCCCGCTGACCAATGCAGACTGGATCATCGAGCCGCGGAAAATGATCGCGCAAATCGGTCTGGAAGACGTCGTCATCCTCAATGATTTCGAGGCCCAGGCGCTCGCCCTGCCCGGCCTCAAGAACAGTGACACGGAGCAGATCGGCGGAGGCCAGCCCCGGCCGAACAGCACCAAATTCGTCCTCGGCCCGGGAACCGGCCTTGGCGCCGCCGCCATGATCCATGCCGCCGAGACGTGGATCCCCGTTCCCGGCGAAGGCGGGCACGTGGAGCTGGGTCCGGTCAGCGCCGAAGATTACCGGATCTGGCCGCATATCGAACGCCTTGGCGGGCGGATCGGCGCCGAACAGATCCTGAGCGGAACGGGACTGCCCCGACTGGCCAGGGCGGTCGCCGCGTCCATGTCGCAAGAGCGGGATTTCTCCACGGCTGCCGATATCACCGTAGCTGCCGATGCCGGTGACGCCGTCGCGGTGAAAACGCTGGAAGTCTTCGCCGGCGGCCTTGGCCGCGTGGCGGGCGACTTCGCCCTGTCCCTGCTTGCCCGGGGCGGCGTCTATCTGGCTGGCGGCGTCACGCCCTATATCGCGCGGTTCCTTGCAAGCGGCGCCTTCAGGGCGTCGTTCGAAGCCAAGGCGCCGCACGAAAAGCTGGTCGGATCGATCCCGACCTTCATCGTCCGTCATCCCAATCCGGCGCTGGAAGGACTGGCCGCCTTCGCCCGCACGCCGCATCGCTTCGCCGTCGACATGACCGGCCGGCGCTGGCGCGCGAAAGCGCGGGCCTCCGCCTGACTTCCATCCGATGTCGAAACCCCGATCCTTCTCCACGTCCCTGCCCGTCGACGGCGTTCTGCCGCAATTGCTGGACGCGCTCGAAGCCGGCCCGAATGCGGTTCTCGTCGCAGAGCCCGGCGCCGGCAAGACGACGCGCGTTCCGCTTGCGCTTCTGGATGCCCCCTGGCGCGGCGACGGCAAGATCCTGGTTCTCGAACCGCGTAGGCTTGCGGCACGCGCGGCTGCCCGGCGCATGGCATCCGACCTGGGAGAAAAGACAGGCGAAACCGTCGGCTACCGGGTCCGCATGGAAACGAAGGTCAGCACCAGGACACGGATCGAAGTGATCACCGAAGGCGTGTTCACACGGTTGATCCTGGAGGATCCGGAGCTTTCCGGCGTCGCAGCCGTCCTGTTCGACGAATTCCACGAGCGCTCTCTCGATGGCGACCTGGGACTGGCACTGGCGCTCGATGTCCAAGGCGCCCTGCGCGAGGACCTGAGGCTGCTGCCCATGTCGGCGACACTCGATGCGGCTGCCGTCGCCGGTCTGCTGGGCAACGCTCCCGTCATCGAAAGCAAAGGCCGCAGTTTCCCGGTGGAAACGCGCTACCTCGGCCGCAAGGCGGAAGAGCGGATCGAACCGCAGGTCGCGCGCGCTGTCCGGCAGGCGCTCGGCGAGGAGACCGGCTCGATCCTGGTGTTCCTGCCCGGCCAGGGAGAGATCCGCCGCACCGCGGAGATGCTCGCAGACAAGCTGCCCGCCGGCTGCCAGTTGGCGCCGCTTTACGGCGCGCTCGATGCCAAGGCGCAGGATCTGGCGATCCGCCCTGCCCCGGTAGGCATCCGCAAGATCGTTCTGGCCAGCGCCATCGCCCAGACGTCACTCACCATCGAGGGCGTTCGGGTCGTCATCGACAGCGGCCTGTCACGGGTCCCCAGATACGAACCGCAGACCGGGCTGACCCGGCTGGAAACGGTGCGGGTGTCGCGTGCGTCTGCCGACCAGCGACGCGGCCGCGCGGGGCGAACCGAACCCGGTGTCTGCTACCGGCTTTGGGACGAGGCGCAGACGGTTTCCCTTGCCGCGTCGGAAGCACCGGAAATCCTGGAGGCCGATCTGTCGGGTCTGGCGCTCGATCTGGCCGCCTGGGGAACAAGCGACCCCGCGCAACTGAGTTTCCTCGATCCACCGCCTGCGGCGGCATGGTCAGAAGCCATACAGCTTTTGAAAGCGCTGCATGCGCTCGACGACAACGGCCACCTGACCGACCAGGGCAAGGCGCTCGCCCGCCTGCCCCTGCAACCGCGGCTCGCGCATATGCTTGACCGCGCTGCGTCCAACGGCGAAGGCCTGACCGCGGCAATGATCGCGGCGCTCCTTTCAGAGCCGGGACTTGGCGGGCGTGATCCCGACCTCCGGCTCCGGCTGCGGCGCCTCAGGGAAGACAAGAGCCCGCGTGCACGGGATACCCGACTGCTGGCGGAGCGCTGGCACAAGCTGGCCGGGGGATCGGAGAAACGCATAGAACCGGAGGACGCCGGCGTTCTTCTTGCCAATGCCTATCCCGACCGGGTCGCCCAGGCGCGCGGCAAGCGCGGACGGTTCCGGCTGGCAAACGGCCGCGGCGCGGAACTGCCGGAGGAGCATCCTCTGGCGGGCGAACCGTTTCTGACCGTCGCCGACATCCAGGGCAAGGCCGCCAGCGGCCGGATCATGCTGTGCGCTCCGATCACCAAAGCTGAGATCGAGGAGCTGTTTGCTGATGACATCGTCGAGGAGGACGAGGTCCGCATCGAGAAGGAAGGGGCTCTGAGAGCCCGTCGCGTGCGCCGCTACGGGGCCGTCGAACTCGAGGCCCGGCAGATCAACACACCCGATCCGGAGGCGGTCACGCGCGCTCTGCTTGGCGAAGTCCGCCGGCGTGGGGCCGACCGCCTGCCCTGGACCAAGGATCAGCTGCGCCTGCGCGCCCGCATCGGCTACCTGCGTGCCAACGGCGAGAGTGATCTGCCGGACCTGTCGGACAACGCGCTGGCAGAAACGCTCGAGGACTGGCTCGGTCCGTTTCTCGCCGGCAAGTCCAGCGTCTCTGCCATCGACGCCGCCTGTCTCGGCGACGCTCTGGCGGCCCTGCTTCCGTTCGACGCCGCCTCCCGGCTCGACCGGCTGGCACCGTCCCATTTCACCGCTCCAACGGGAAGCCGGGTGCCAATCGACTACGGCGGCGAAACCGGGCCCGCGATTTCGATCCGCGTGCAGGAACTCTTCGGCCTCGACCGCCATCCGTCCGTCTGCAACGGGAAGATCCCGCTGACGCTGGAACTGCTGTCGCCTGCCCAGCGCCCGATCCAGATCACGCGCGACCTTCCGGGTTTCTGGGCCGGCTCCTGGTCCGATGTAAAGGCGGAAATGAAGGGCCGCTATCCGAAGCATCCGTGGCCGGACGATCCAACCTCCGCCGAAGCCACCCGCAGGGCCAAGCCGAGAGGCAGCTGAAGAGCCCCACTTGTCGAACGGCTGCGGCGCACCCGCTCACAAAGCCTTGTCTTGACCGCGCGCCCGCGTTTGGGCAACAGAACGGACAAGAAGAAACAGGGGGTTAGCCGATGTCCTTGAAACGCCTCATGCCGATTGCCGCCGCACTGGCCCTGACGGCCACCATGGCGCAGGCCCAATCCGCGAAGGACGCGTCGTCCTGGGAGGACGTCACCGCAGCGGCGAAGGGACAGACAGTCTACTTCCACGCCTGGGGCGGCGAACCGCGGATCAATGCCTATATCGACTGGGCGGCAGGTGAGGTCAAAGACCGCTACGGCATCACGGTCAAGCATGTGAAAGTCACCGACACGGCCGGCACGGTCACCCAGATCGTTGCCGAAAAGACCGCCGGACGGACGACAGGCGGCACGGTCGACCTAGTCTGGATCAACGGAGAAAACTTCAATACGTTGAAATCGCAAGAGTTGCTCGCCGATGCGGGCTGGGCGCAGACACTGCCGAACTGGGCTTACGTGGACGTTGAGGGCAAACCCACCGTTCTTTCCGATTTCACGGTTCCAACCGACGGCCAGGAAAGCCCCTGGGGCATGGCGAAACTGGTCTTCATGTATGACAGCGCGCGGCTTTCCGAACCGCCACGTAGCCTTGACGCACTGGCCGCCTATGCCGCCGATCATCCGGGCCGGGTCACCTATCCGCAGCCACCGAACTTTTACGGCTCCACCTTTCTGAAGCAGATCCTGATTTCGAAGATCGACGACCGCAGCAAATTGGAAAAACCGGTCGATCCGGACCGGTTCGAACAGGATGTCGCGCCGCTCTTTGCCTATCTCGACAAGATCCACCCCAACCTCTGGCGCAAGGCGCAAGCTTTTCCGGCCAATGCGGCCGTGATGCGCCAACTGCTTGCGGATAGTGAGCTGGATATCGCCTTCACCTTCAATCCGGCGGCGGCCTCCAGCGCCATTGCCAACGGCGAACTGCCGGGCACGGTCCGCAGTTTCGTTCTCGACGGCGGGACCATCGGCAACACCCATTTCGTCGCCATTCCGTTCAACAGCTCCGCCAAGGAAGGCGCAAAGGTTCTGGCAAATTTTCTGCTGTCACCGGAGGCCCAGGCACGCAAACAGGACCCGTCCGTGTGGGGCGACCCGACGGTCCTCAAGATTTCAAGCCTGCCGGAGAAGGACCGCACCCGTTTCGAGGCGATCGATCTTGGGGTCGCCACGCTCAGCCCGGAGGACCTCGGCCCCACCCTTCCCGAACCGCACCCGAGCTGGGTTGCGGCCCTCGAAAAGGCCTGGGCCGCGCGCTACGGCGGATCCTGACACCCGGCCGTGACCCGACAGTCGCCTCTCCTACAGCGCGCGTTTCCGACCGCGGTCATCCTGATCCTGATCGCCGGGCCGGTCTGCCTCGGCCTGGCTGCCACCCTGCTGCCCGCTTTCGGCTATCTGCCGGCGCTCGGCGGCTCGACCTTGTCTCTGGATCCGTTCCGGGCGGTCTTCAGCGAGCCGGGCATAAGTCTGTCGCTGGCGCTCAGCCTCGGCACAGGCCTTGCCGCGACAACTGTCTCCCTGGCGATTGTGGCGCTTTTTACCGCCGCCTGGTTCGAAACCCGGGCGTTCCGGGCAATGATCCGTTTTCTGTCGCCTTTGCTTTCCGTGCCCCACGCGGCGGCGGCCATCGGCCTTGCTTTCGTGATCTCGCCGTCCGGGCTGATCCTACGGTTGCTGTCGCCATGGGCAACCGGGCTCGACCGCCCGCCGGACCTGCTCATCCTTCACGATCCCTTCGGCCTGACCATGACGGCGGGCCTGATCGCAAAGGAAGTGCCGTTCCTGTTCCTGATGATGCTTGCCGCCCTGCCGCAGACGGAGGCCAGGCGGCACATGCGGATCGCAACGAACCTCGGTTACGGCCGGATGGCCGGTTTCTTCAAGGTGGCGTTGCCGCAGATCTATCCGCAGATCCGCCTGCCCGTTCTGGCAGTGCTCGCCTACTCGACCTCGGTCGTCGATGTCGCCCGGATCCTGGGACCGACGACGCCTGCTCCGCTCGCCCCGAGGATCATCGACTGGATGGCCGATGCCGATCCGGCACTGCGCTTGCAGGCCTCGGCAGGTGCTGTGCTGCAACTGCTGTTAAGCGTTGCCGCGATCCTCATCTGGCGCTTCGGCGAAATTCTGTTTAGCCGCATTGCCCGCTCGGGCTGGAGCAGCGGCCGACGACATCTCCGCGACAGGCTGATGCGGTATCTTGCGGCTGCCCTTGTCATCCTTCTTGTCGCCGCCAAGGTTGCGGCTTTCGCGGCCCTTGTCCTTTGGTCCCTCGCGGCAGGCTGGTGGTTCCCGCAAGCCTTTCCGTCGGCTTTGACCCTGCGCCATTGGACCGGCCTTTATCCGGGCGGCGCCCATCTGATCGTCGATACGCTCGTCATCGCCCTGCCGGCGGCGCTGGTCGCCCTTGCACTGATCATCTGGCAGCTGGAAGTGTGGAGCCGAACCGGGCCTCGTCGGCGACGAACCGCATTCAGACATCTCATGTTCCTGCCGCTGCTGGTGCCGCAGATTTCGTTTCTGTTCGGCCTGCAGGTGTTGTTTCTCGTGGCCGGATTTGACGGCAAGTTGGTCGCGGTCGGGCTGGCGCATCTGGTCTTCGTCCTGCCTTATGTCTTTCTCGCCCTGTCCGATCCGTGGGATCATCTCGACCCGCGCCTTGCCAAGGTCGCATCAACATTGGGCGCTTCCCCAAACCGGATCCTGTGGTCGATCCGGCTACCGGTGTTGCTGCGTCCTCTGATAGTGGCCTCAGCGATCGGGTTCGCGGTTTCCATCGGCCAGTATCTGCCGACCCTGATGATCGGCGCGGGTCGGATTACCACGATCACGACCGAGAGCGTGGCGCTGGCAAGCGGCGGCAGCCGATCGGTCGCGGCCGTCTATGCCCTGCTGCAACTGCTGCTACCGCTTCTGGGATTCGCGTTGGCAAGCGTCGTCCCCGCGATCGCATTCCGGCATCGACTTGCCCTCAGACTTCAACGATAAGACAGGCATGGCAGACATTCCGTCCTCTCCCTCCGGCCTGAAGCTGGATCACGTTGAAATCAACCTTGAGACAAGGTGTCTGGTGAGGCTTGACCGGCGAATTGCCCCTGGCGACGTGCTGACGGTGATGGGAGACAGCGGCAGCGGGAAGTCATCTCTTCTGGACTTCATTGCCGGATTTCTGGACCCCGCCTTCCGGGCAAGCGGGCGGATCTGGCTGGATGGCAAGGAGATCACATCGCTTCCGCCGCAGGACCGTAAAGTGGGGCTGATGTTCCAGGCACCCCTTCTGTTTCCGCATATGTCGGTTGGCGAAAATCTCCTGTTCGGCCTCGACAGGATCAGGGATCATGGCCGCGACCAGCGGCGTTCCGTTGCCGAGGATGCGTTGTCCGATGTGGGGCTCGCCGGGTTCTTCGACCGCGACCCGGCCACCTTGTCCGGCGGCCAGCAGACGCGGGTGGCCCTGATGCGGCTGCTTCTCGCCGAGCCGCGAGCGCTCCTGCTTGACGAGCCGTTTTCAAGCCTGGACCAGACCCGGCGCGCTGATCTGCGCAATCTGGTGTTTTCAAAGGCCTGCGAAAAAGGCCTGCCGGTCCTGCTCGTCACTCACGACCCGGACGACGCGGAAGCCGCCGGCGGCGACGTGGTCCGGCTGTAAAGGGCCGTGCTCAGTCAGCGGCGTTCCCGGGCGATGCCTGGAGCAGCGCATAGTTGTCGATGCCGATCTGCTCGATCAGGGCCAGTTGGGTCTCGAGGAAATCGATGTGATTTTCCTCGTCCGCCAGCAGGGTCTCGAACAGGTCCATGGAGACATAGTCTTCGCACTCGCGGCAGACCTGGCGCGCCTCGTGATAGAGGGCTCGGGCGACGTATTCACCCGCGAGGTCGCATTCGATGCATTCCTTGAGTGACTGGCCGATGCGCATCGGATCGAGCACCTGCAGGTTGGGCAGGCCTTGCAGGAAGATGATCCGGTTGATGATCCGGTCGGCGTGATCGCGCTCTTCCGCCGATTCCTCACGCTCCTTGGCGGCAAGCTTGGTATAGCCCCAATCAGTCATGAGATTTGCGTGCAGCCAGTACTGGTTGACCGCTGTCAGCTCGTGACGCAGCGCCTTGTTCAGATATTCGATAACCCTCGGTTCGCCCTTCATGATGCCTTCTCCGTTATCGCCTGCGATTGCCCGCGGCTTTTAGTGTTGCATAGCCGCTCTCAGAGCCGCCGTCTTCTGCATCTTCGTGAATAATTCGGATGACAGCCGGGAAACAGCTGCCGCAACGAGGCCGGCAGCCCAGATGCCGAAACACCACGCCAGGGGTTGGCACCTTGCCGTTCGGATCGGCGCGCATCTCTTCCGACGCCTTGCGAAGCTGTTCGTCCGACAACACATTACAGGAACAGATGATCATTCCGGGCCCCGGGCCATCCTCGTCTCAGTTCGTAAACTCACACTCGTCAAACGCGACGGATGTAAGGCCCATCCAGCCAATCACAAGGTTCTAAAAACCGAAAGAATTTTAGAAACCCTGCACTGATCATGCCACCAAATTCGTTCACGCCAACCCTGCTTCGTTTAGGAATTCCCAATCGGGATCATTCTGGCATACAAAGGTTGGACCGCATAAACTAAAGTAACCTGAAAAAGTCAACTTTAACCCGTCAAGTTCCATATTGAGGCAAAGCCCGCATGAGTGAAAGCAATCCGATCGATGAGCGCCGAACCGTCGTCCTGACCGGCGCAAGCCGGGGGATCGGCCACGCGACCGTGAAGCGGTTTTCCGCCGCCGGCTGGCGGGTCATCACTTGTTCGCGGCACGCCTTTTCCGACAAATGTCCCTGGCCGATGGGACCGGAGGACCACATTCAGGTGGATCTGTCGGATCCCGAAAATCTCGGCTACGCAATCCAGGAGATGCGCAAGCGCCTGGAGCCGCACGGATCGAAGCTGCATGCGTTGATCAACAATGCCGGCATCAGCCCAAAGGGCGATGACGGCGAGCGCCTGGATTCGCTGACGACCGCCATGCACGTCTGGCGTCATGTGTTCCAGGTGAATTTCTTCGCACCGATCATGCTGGGCCGAGGCCTGTTCAAGGAATTGAAGAATGCAGGCGGCTCGATCGTGAACGTGACCTCCATCGCAGGCAGCCGGGTCCACCCGTTTGCCGGCACCGCCTATGCGACGTCAAAGGCCGCGCTCTCCTCCCTGACCCGGGAAATGGCCGCCGACTTCGGACCGCACGGTATCCGTGTGAATGCTATCGCTCCGGGAGAGATCGATACGTCCATCCTGTCGCCGGGCACGGAAAAGCTGGTCGAGGAAATCCCGCTTCGCCGTCTCGGCCGACCGGACGAAGTGGCCGACACGATTCATTTCCTGTGCACCGCGCCGTCGTCCTATGTGACGGGATCAGAGATACACATCAATGGCGGTCAGCACGTTTAGGTTGTTATTTTTCATTAAAAACAGTTACTCGGCGACCAGGCCAGGTACCGGCTTTTTTCCGAAATCGTGCGCTTTACTGCGGCGCAATGCTGACGGCGCCGCAGTCGAACCATTGTACGAAACACCAATGAAAGGAATACCCTAGCACCTGTAACTATTGCCTGCATGAAGATACTTCACATCTTAATTATTTTCACCGAAAGCGTTGTCTGAATACGATTTTTCAGCGATTCAATATCCAATATTCGATTTACATATTTTTCACCTATCTCAACGAGAGTTCCCCCAAAAGATACGGCAATTCTTGGCGTTGCTTGTTGGGGGACCCTATGAAACAAATCTTCAAATGGTTGGTAGATCTGCGTTTCGGCTACAAGGTCAGCGGCGGGTTCGGCGCCATCCTTGTCCTGACTGCGATCGTGGGCGCGGTCGGCTTTTTCGCAATCCTGAACCTGTCGTCACGCTTCGAGGTCGCCGATCAGGCGGCCCAGGTATCCAGTCTGATGCAGGCGACCTCCCTCAAGCGCGAGACCTTTCTGACCTATGCCAGCGCGGAGGCAGCGGAAGACACCCGGCAGGAAATCAAGCAGCTGACCGCCGCTTTGCACCAATTGCGGGAAACCGCCTCCGGTGAAGGCGACGCCGGCAAGCAGCTTGCGGATGCCGCGTCCGCCATTTCGGAATTCTCCTCCACATTCGATGAAGTGGTCAGCCTGACAGACCAGCAGTCGACGCGGCTCACCACCTTGATCCAGGCGACGGATGCCCTTGCCGGCCAGGCCGACCGTATCAACGAGACCGTGTTGAAGACCGAGAAAGGCATCAGGGCGGAAGTCGCCAATGCCAACAAGGATCTCGAAATGGCAAACGAGCTGGCGCGCCGGGTCTTCTCCCTTCAGGAGCAGGCCTTTGCCATTCAGCTCACCTACCTGAAAGCAAGCGGAAACCTCTCCGGATCCCAGCTGGAGGAATCCCTGAAATCGACGGAAAGCATCGCCTCCGAGGCAGCGGCCCTGACGAGCCTGCAATCCGCAGGTATCTCCTCCGACAACTTCGACCTCCTCGCCAAGGAAGCCAATACCCTGAAGGAGAACCTGACGAAGATGTCCGGCGACCTGGGTTTCGGGGAAGCCTTCACCGTCAAGGAAGCCGCCGGCACTGCGATCGAAAAAATCATCGATATCGCGCGCGATATCCGCTTCGAGCTTCTACCCGCAGTCAAGAACGCGAAGACCGTCGCTCAGTCAAATGCGATGAAGCTTGAGAGCATTCGGGTCATCACGGACGAAGCGACCACGCTCGACAAGCTGGCACTTCAATCGCGGACCGAAATTCTCAACCTCTTCGGTGGCTTCGGCGCGACGGATACCAAGCCGGTCGAGGAAAAGGTCGGCCAGCTGGTCGAGCTGGAAGAGACCCTGATCGCTTCGGCCCAGTTTCTGCCGGCGGTCAAGGAGGTTGCCGGAGAAATCGCCGAAGCAATCGTGACCTTCGACAAGGCGTTCAAGGAAATGGTTTCGTCGAAAGCGGACCTGAAGACGCGGCGGGGACAGCTCGACGAACTGACGATCCGGGTCAATCAGCAAATCGCCTCGCTTACCTCCTCCCAGTCCCACGCCGCCCGCGATGCGGGATGGACGGCGCTGACGACAATCGGCATCACGATTTTGCTTGCCATCGCCGCTGGATTTGCCCTTGCCTTCGTTCTCAATCTCGTCATTACGCGTCCGATCCGCGAGATCACATCGGTCATGTCCACCCTTGCAAACGGCAACAATGACGTCGTGATCGACGGCCTGGACCGGGGCGACGAGATCGGCGACATGAACCGGACCGTCCAGGTTTTCCGCGACAACGCGCTGGAACGGGCGCGGCTGCAGGAAGAAAGCGCCCGGGACGAGCAGGCGCGCCTGCAGCGCCAGGAGCGGATCGACACCCTGATCGCCTCCTTCCGCGCAACCGCCGAAGATGTCATTGGCTCGGTCGGCCAGACGGCCGACGGGCTGGACAAGACCGCGAACGCGCTGACGGAAATTGCCCGCGAAAGTTCCAACCACGCCACCGAGACACTCGAGTCCTCCGATGAGGCCACGCGCAACGCACAGACCGTTGCGAGCGCGGCAGAGGAACTGGCGGCCTCCATCGGCGAGATCTCCCGCCAGGTTTCCCAGACGACGGAAGTCGTCGGCCGGGCGACGCTCGGCACCCAGAAGACCAACGAGAAGGTCGAGGGACTTGCTGCATCTGCCGCCAAGATCGGGGAAGTCGTGACCCTGATCCAGGCAATCGCCGAGCAGACCAACCTGCTGGCCCTGAATGCCACCATCGAGGCGGCCCGGGCCGGCGAAGCCGGCAAGGGCTTCGCGGTGGTTGCGGCCGAAGTCAAGGAACTGGCCACCCAGACCTCCAAGGCGACAGAGGAAATCAGTCAGCAGATCAGCGCCATTCAGGGCGCGACGGAAGAATCGGTACAGGCCATCGGCGAGATCACCGAGATCATGGAAGAGGTCAACAACTATACGTCGACCATTGCCGCCGCCGTCGAGCAGCAGGGCGCCGCAACAACGGAGATCTCGCAGAACGTCCAGCGAGCGGCGGAGGGCACCCAGTCGGTCTCGTCCTCTATGTCTCAGCTTTCTCAGGCTGTCGACCACACTTCGTCTTCCGCCGATCTCGTGTTGTCGGCATCCGGTGAGCTCAACGAAAAAACCGGGCGGCTCAAGCACGAAGTCGACCAGTTCCTGGCCGGCGTGGCCGCGGCCTGATTACTTAGGATCTGTGGACATGTAGGATTCACAGACCCTGGATCATGTCGCGTTCATTCGAATTCACGTGACATGCTCTATCCGTTACTGACGCACGTCTTGTTGCGAAAAACCGGTATCCACTTTTTCGCGACGTGCCCTAGGACTGAAACGAGATCCAGCAGCGGCCGGCGGCCACAAAAGTCGGCCGCTGCTGCTTATGCCCGCTCGGGCTACTTGCCCAAGACGGGGATCAGCCGTCAGCTCCTCCCGGAGCGTTCCTGTCCGATCATGCGAATTGATCCGGGGTCCCTGTCCTGGAAACAATTCAAAAGTTGCGCTTCCCAAATTTTTCGTTGAATTTTCATAGGTATTTATGACAATAAAACCCGACAATGTTACATAACGCCCTGAAAATATGGCGTTTTATACTTTGTTTAACTCACATCGCAGATATTCACCCTGAAGAATCGCGGCGGAGTTTTCCTACATGTCAAATATCCTAACCAAATTTTCAATCGGCCACCGTCTGTTCGGTCTGGTCCTCATTTTTGCCCTCGGTCTCGCTACCCTGATGGGAGTGGAATCCTGGAACCAGTATAAAAGCCTGAAGCAACAAAAGCTTGCTGAACTGCGGAGCCTGACCGAATCTGCCGTGAGTATTCTGGCCAACTACCAGGCCCAGGTCGAAAAGGGTGAACTCACCCTCGATGAGGCCAAAGCGCAGGGTTTCAACACCCTCCGCCACATGAGATACGGCAACGGCGATTACTTCGCGATCCAGAGCCTGGGCGGCGACTACCATCTGGTGATGCATCCCATCAAGCCGGCGCTTGAGGGCAAGGACCAGAGCAAGGCCGAGGACACGAACGGGAAGCCGTTCATCCGTATGATGAACGACATCGCAGAAAAGGATGGCAGTGGCTACATGGACTACATGTGGCCCAAGCCCGGAAGCGAAGAGTCTTCCGCAAAAACCGCCTATTTTCAATCCTTCAAGCCCTGGGGTGTCCTGGTTCTGACCGGCGTCTACATCGATGACCTCTCAAAGATCTTCTGGGGTGAATTCGTCAATCGGCTGGTGTTGGACATTGCTCTTCTGGCGATTGTCGCCGGGGCTGCCTTTTTCGTGGTGCGCAGCATTACCCGGCCTATCCGCGGCCTGCAGGATGCCATGCTCGGCCTTGCGAACGGCCAGCATGACGTAGATGTTCCCGGAACCGGACGCGGTGACGAGATCGGCGACATGAGCCGCACCGTCCAGGTCTTCAAGGACAACGCGATCGAACGGCTGCGCCTCGAAAACGAAAGCGCCAGCGAGGCGGAAGCCCGTCTGGTCCGTCAGCAACGGGTCGACGCTCTGATCGCGGCCTTCCGGGCAACCGCTTCGGATGTCATTTCGTCCGTCGGCGAAACCTCGTCCGCCCTCGACGATACGGCCCACAGGCTGACCGAAATCGCACGTAACAGTTCCGGCCGGGCGTCGGAAACCCTCGGTGCCTCGGACGAAGCGACCCGCAACGTGAACACGGTGGCCTCCGCGGCGGAGGAACTCGCCGCGTCCATCGGCGAGATCAGCTCGCAGGTTGCCAGGACGACCGATGTGGTCAACCAGGCCACGGAAGGAACCCGCGTCACCAACGAAAAAGTTGAGAGCCTCGCAGCCTCGGCAGCGAAGATCGGCGAAGTCGTGACCCTGATCCAGGCGATTGCGGAGCAGACCAACCTGCTCGCGCTCAACGCCACCATCGAGGCGGCCCGCGCAGGCGAAGCCGGCAAGGGTTTCGCGGTCGTTGCCGCCGAGGTCAAGGAACTCGCCACTCAGACGTCCAAGGCAACGGAAGAAATTTCCAGCCAGATCGCGCCGATCCAGTCCGCCACCCGGGAATCCGTGGAGGCGATCGGCTCGATCACCGAGACGATGCAGGAGGTGAATACCTACACCGGCGCCATCGCGACGGCCGTCGAGCAGCAAGGTGCCGCCACGACGGAGATTTCCCAGAACGTCCAGTTGGCGGCACAGGGCACCAATATCGTGACCGCGAATATCGGCGAGCTGTCCCAGGCAGTCGATGACACCACGAAATCCGCTGACCTGGTCGTTTCCGCATCCACGGAACTCGGAGCAAAGACCGCCGTGCTCAAGCAGGAGGTCGACCGGTTCCTGAGCGAGGTTGCGGCGGCCTGACAACGAACGTTCCGACACCTGAGAGAAAAGGGCGGCCCGCGAGCCGCCCTTATTTTTGCCGCGACAGCCGCGATTTCAAAACTTTCCGTAACGTAAGGTATTCAAATTTAAAGATTATTTCGAATCAACCAGGATTCGGTTATGTCAATTTTAACGGTTCAAAGTCGATATATGCTCGTAGTTGTTGTCGCTGGAGTATCAAAATGCCCACCGTTTTTTCCAAGCTGTCGATCGGCCATCGCCTGTTTGGCCTGCTTGCCTTGTTTGCGTTCGGTCTTGCCGCCATCATGGCCGTTGAGTCCTGGACGCAGTATTCAAGCCTCAAGGAACAGAAGTTCGCCGAGTTGCAGCATCTGACCGACACCGCGATATCTGTCATGGAGGATCACCAGAAACTGGTCTCCGAAGGCAAGATGTCGCTGGAAGACGCCCGGAAGCGCGCCTTCGACATCATCCAGTCGATGCGCTACGGCGACGGCAATTACTTCGTCATTCAAAGTCTGGAGAACAATTATTCGGTCCTGATGCATGCCGGCAAGCCGTCCATGGTCGGTGCAGACATTCTCGCCCTGAAGGACGGGAACGGCAAATTATTCGTCAAGGAATTGGGTGACCTGGCAAACAACAAAGGCTCCGGTTACGTCAACTATGTCTGGCCCCGTGCAGGCAGTGACGAGCCCGTCGACAAGATTTCCTATGTCGAGGCGTTCAAGCCCTGGAACCTGTTCGCGATGACCGGGGTCTATGTGGACGACCTGTCCGCGACCTTCTGGCAACAGTTCAGCTACCGCCTGGCGCTCGACCTGGGACTTCTGGCGATCATCGCCGGCGCGGCTTTCATGGTGGTGCGCTCCATCACCCGTCCCTTGGGCAAGCTGCAGACGGCCATGCTTGGTCTGGCCAACGGTCAACACGACGTGGACGTTCCCGGAACCAGCCGCAGCGACGAGATCGGCGACATGAGCCGCACCGTCCAGGTGTTCAAGGACAACGCCATCGAGCGGCTGCGCCTTGAAACCGAAAGTGCCGGCGAGGCGGAGGCCCGGCTGGCCCGCCAGCAACGCGTCGACGAACTGATCGCCGCCTTCCGGGCAACCGCCTCGGACGTCATCTCCTCCGTCGGCGTAACCTCGGCGACCCTTGACGACACCGCCCACAAGTTGACAGAGATCGCGCGCACCAGTTCCGGCCGGGCGACCGAAACCCTCGGCGCTTCGGACGAAGCAACGCGCAACGTCAACACTGTTGCCTCCGCGGCCGAAGAACTTGCCGCTTCAATCGGCGAGATCCAGTCCCAGGTGTCCCGCACCACGGGCGTGGTCAATCAGGCCACCGAAAATACCCGGGTCACCAACGAGAAGGTGGAAAGCCTTGCAATTTCCGCCGCCAAGATCGGCGAGGTCGTCACCCTGATCCAGGCGATTGCGGAACAGACAAACCTGCTCGCGCTCAACGCCACCATCGAGGCGGCCCGCGCAGGCGAAGCCGGCAAGGGCTTTGCGGTGGTTGCGGCGGAGGTCAAGGAACTTGCGACCCAGACCTCCAAGGCAACGGAGGAAATCTCCGGCCAGATTTCCGCCATCCAGTCGGCGACCAAGGAAGCCGTCGATGCCATCGCCTCGATCACCGAGACGATGCAGGAGGTGAACACCTATACCGGGGCAATTGCCTCGGCGGTGGAGCAGCAGGGGGCTGCGACCGAGGAGATTTCCCAGAACGTCCAGTTGGCGGCCCAGGGAACGAATATCGTGACCGGCAACATCAGCGAGCTGTCCCAGGCCGTAGACGAAACGGCCAAGTCCTCCGACCTGGTTGTTTCGGCTTCGAGCGAACTCGGCTCCAAGACGGCTCACCTGAAGGAGGAAGTGGATCGCTTCCTGAGCGAAGTGGCTGCTGCCTGATCCGGAAACACAGAACAACGACAAGGGCGGCCGAAACGGCCGCCCTTATTGTTTCTGCCGTAAATTTTAGAACAACCCACCGAGCCGATAAGTCAGGACCAGCGAAATGCAGGCCTTCACCTCTTCGTCGGGGATATTCCGGCCCGCGGAAAACAGAAGGCCGCGCGTGCCGTCAAGCATGAAGGTATCCGGATAAAAGTCCGTGATCCGTTCCGCGAGACGGGTCCGGCAATTGAAAAACAGCCCATAGGTCGCCGGCATGGACTTCTTGACCGCCAGCCGCAAAGTCGTGCCGGACCGGGTGACCTCGGTGAGATAGGATGGTTCGCCCCATTTCAGGGTTTCCTGCAACGGGCCGACCCTCTGATCTTCGGCAGCCACCTGATAGACGAGCGTCCGGAGCCCGAGCAGGCCCTCCCGGACGGCAGGCGGACAGTCCGCCAGATAGGCCGCGACAGGCGGAGCCGGATCGGGCACTCGCGCGGTGGTCCTGATGTCCATCCTCGGCTCTTTTCGCATGCATTTCTCACCTCTTCGCTACG
The DNA here is from genome assembly GCF_963675985.1 of uncultured Roseibium sp. Lineage (NCBI taxonomy): Bacteria > Pseudomonadati > Pseudomonadota > Alphaproteobacteria > Hyphomicrobiales > Stappiaceae > Roseibium > uncultured Roseibium sp. The sequence continues at coordinate 3,869,103 of NZ_OY780958.1, forward strand.
CTCAAATCGGAGCGATGCGATTGACCCCGGCGTCCTGCCGGAATAATGCCTGTTCAATCCGACCCGTCAAACCATTGAGAGACAACCTTGCCGGACACCCCGACAAAATCCGACTTCGCCCCCCACGGACAGGCCCCTGTTCAGAACTGGCCGGTCATTCTGGAGACCCGGGGCTGGAAGGATTATTGCCTGCTCGACATGGGGGAAGGGCAGAAGCTTGAAAGATATGGCCGGTTTTCCATTGTCCGGCCCGAACCTCAGGCAATGGGACGCCGTCGACAGAAACCCTCCGTCTGGAACCGGGCGAATGCCGTCTTTTCGGGCGACACGGAGGAAGAAGGACCGGGTCGCTGGAAATTCACAGGCAACGTACCCGAGACCTGGGAGATGGCCTACGGTCCGGTGAAATATATCGGTCGGTTCATGTCGTTCCGCCATGTCGGCGTCTTTCCCGAACAGGCCGCGCACTGGGACTGGGTCAACGGCAAGGTCCGCGCGTCACGGACGAAAAGCCCTGACCGGCCGCTTAAGATCCTGAACCTGTTCGGCTACACCGGGCTCGCCTCGCTGCTGCCGGCCACCGAAGGCGCGCAGGTCACCCATGTGGATGCGTCCAAGAAGGCGATCGCCTATGCGCGGGAGAATCAGGCCCTGTCCGGCCTGGAGAACCTGCCGATCCGCTGGATCTGCGAGGACGCGTCGAAATTCGTCGCCCGGGAAGTGCGGCGCGGAAACACCTATGACGGCATCATCCTCGATCCGCCGAAATACGGCCGCGGCCCGAAAGGCGAAGTCTGGGACATCTACACCAGCCTGCCGGAAATGCTCGACAACCTGCGCCAGCTTCTGGCCAAAGACGCCCTGTTCATGATCCTGACGGCCTATGCCATCCGCTCCAGCTTTCTCGCCATTCACGAGTTGATGGCCGAAACGCTGGACAAGCAGGGCGGCCTGCTGGAGTCCGGCGAACTGGTCATTCGCGAAGAGGACGGAAAGCGGGCGCTGTCCACGTCGCTGTTTTCCAGATGGAGCAGCCGATGAGCCAGAACGACAAGCCCCAACGTGCCGGGGCGGTAAAGCAGATCACCAGCCATTCCAATCCGATCGTGAAGGAAATCAAGGGGCTGGTCGCACAACGCAAGCACCGGACCCAGTCCGGGCTGTTCGTTGCCGAAGGGCTCAAGCTTGCAACCGATGCCATGGCCGCGGGCTGGGGCGTGCGGTTTCTCGCACTCGGCCCCGAAGCGCGGGACAATCCGGTTGCGCAGAAGGCAGCAGCCAATGCCAAGGCACGCGGCGCCCTGATCCTGGAGGTCAGCACGGCTGTTCTCGCGGCCATGACCCGCAAGGACAATCCGCAGACGGTGGTCGGCGTCTATGAACAGCAGATGTTCACCGCCGAACAGATCGGTCCCGCCAAGGCAACCGTCTGGGTGGCGCTCGACCGGGTGCGCGATCCGGGCAATCTGGGCACCATCATTCGCACCGCCGACGCGGTCGGTGCCGCCGGCGTGATGCTGGTCGGCGATTGCACCGATCCGTTCGCGGTCGAAGCCGTGCGCGCAACCATGGGATCGCTCTTCCATGTTCCGCTTGCCAAGCTCACCAAGGACCAGTTCAAGGCGCTGGCCGCGAAATGGCCCGGAACGGTGGTCGGCACACATCTGAAGGGATCGGTCGATTACCGCACGCCGGAGTATTCGGAACCCGTTCTGCTTTTGATGGGCAATGAACAGCAAGGCCTGGAGGACGATATGGCCGCGGCCTGCTCGACCCTGATCCGTATCCCGCAAGTCGGCGAAGCAGACAGCCTCAACCTGGCCGTCGCCACCGGCATTTCGCTTTACGAAATCCGTCGAAAGCATCTGGAGCTTTGAAGAGAATTCACATGCGGCTTTTCGTTTTCGGCATCGGTTATTCCTCAAGGGCCTTCATCGATCGGGTGAAAGACCAGTTCGACTGGATCGGCGGCACAACGCGCTCAGCCGAAAAGGCAGGCGCGCTTGAGGCACAAGGGATCCACGCCTTCGTGTTCGACGGCACCACGCCAGGAGACGGCATTAGCGATGCACTCGCCCGGGCGAGCCATGTGCTGGTGTCCATCGGCCCGAATGAGAGCGGCGATCCGGTTCTCAACACCCATGCGTCTGATATTGCCGCCGCCCGCCCCGACTGGATCGGCTATCTTTCGACCGTTGGCGTCTACGGCAACCACGACGGCGCCTGGGTCGACGAGGAGACACCCTGCAAGCCGGTCTCCAAACGGTCGGTGCAGCGGGTTGCGGCCGAAAACGGCTGGCTGGCTTTTGCCGACGAAAACGCCCTGCCGGTGCAGATCTTCCGTCTGTCCGGGATTTACGGGCCGGGACGCAATGCGTTCGAGAATTTCCGGAAAGGCACGGCGCGGCGCCTGATCAAGCCTGGACAGGTCTTCAACCGGATCCATGTTGCCGATATCGCCGGGGTCCTGGAAGCGGCCATGGCGCAACCATCGACGCGGATCTTCAATGTCACCGACGACGAACCCGCCCCACCCCAGGACGTCGTTGCTTATGCCGCCGATCTGCTCGGCGTCGAGCCGCCGCCCGAGACCCCTTTCGAAAGCGCGGATCTGTCTCCCATGGCCCGGTCCTTCTACGGGGAAAACAAGCGGGTATCGAACCGACGGGTCAAGCAGGAGCTCGATTATACATTCCTGCACCCGAACTACAGGATCGCATTGCAGGCGCTCCGGGCTTCTTTTTAACATGGCGCGAAATACGATCAGCAGAGCGGTCGTTTTTCTTTCCCTCGGACAGGATTCTCCCGGCAAATAATTTCTCTTCACATGTTAAATTTGCACACTAAATAAACAAATGCATATTTATTAGACAAATATATTCAAATTTTAGAGAAGTGCTGATTTCGGCGGCTCAAAATGAGTCCCATTACTTTAGCGAAGACCGATACTCCTCCAAACAACCGGCACAAATACACCTAAAGGTTGCTGAAATGGCAAAATTCCACCAAGTATTATTTGATATTTTTTACGATATGTAATCACTTTCCCCAATGTCATTCCTGTTTAATTTAGCAATTAAATACGTTCCTTTTAAGTATGCATTTCATTCTTATTGATCCATTATTAATCCTTTACTGAAATCGTATCCTTCATTCGGAAGGAGACAACAATGGTTTCGAAAAAGTGGTTGATAGGGCTGTGCCTGATCCCCCTCACATTTACGGCAGCATATTCCGCAGAGCCGACACCGCCTGACACGAATGCACTGGTCACGCAGGACGTCATTTCCAAGGTCAGGGACTGGCTAACCAATCCGATCGTCGGCCTTTCGATCAATACCCAGAACGATGTGCGAGGCTCCCTGTCTCAGGCGCAGATCGATGAGCTGGATCAGCAATGGCGCGCGGAGCGCGAAGCCAAGGACAAACCGCTGATCTCGGCAACCCTGGCCGCACCGTTGTCCGTTTATCTCCTCCGGGTGCAGGCTCAGAACCTGGGCCTCTACACCGAGATCTTCGTCATGGACGCGAATGGGCTCAATGTCGGTCAGAGCTCGATCACCAGCGACTACTGGCAGGGCGACGAAGCCAAGTTCCAGAAAACCTTCCCGGTTGCCAGGGATGCGGTGTTTATCGATGAACCCGAATGGGACGAAGACCGTAAGATCTGGCGGGCACAGGTCAACATGACCATCGCGGATCCCGAGACCGATAAGGCCATCGGCGCCGCAACGGTCGAACTTAATCTCACCGAACTTCAGCGCCGCGCTGGTTTTGGCAGCTAACCGCGAGGGATCAGATGTTTGCTAATTTATCCGTATCAAAGAAAAGCGCTGTCGCATTTTTCTGCCTGGCGCTGATCGGCGCCATTGCCGGCGGCTTCTCCTACTACAAGTCCGCTTCGGTCGCGAATTCCGTTAAGGTGACCACGAGCATCGGCCATGCCACCAACGACGCCATGAAGCTGGAGATACTGATCCTGAATCAGGCATTGGCCTACAAGACCTTCCTGACCACCGGCGACCGCGCCCTGTTGACCCGGGCCGAAGGCCTCACTGCGCAAATCGATACTCGGTACGACAAGATGAAGTCTGACTTCGATGCTCAGGCTTCTGCATCGATGCAGCAAAAACTGGCCGCCATCGATGAAGCCTGGAAGGCGTGGCGAGCCAATTTCATCGACAAGCAGATCGACTTCATGCGCGATCCGAGCACAGTCGACATGGCTCGAGCTCTCGAACTGACCAAGGACAGGCAAAACCTTCTGGATGCCATCGAAAACGCCAATAACGCCTTGCTTTCCGAACTGGACGGCAAACGGCAGGAAATGCTTGCCGACCAGGATTCGCAGCTGCAGCAGGTCCAGTTGTTCGCCATCGGCAGCGCCCTTCTGATGGCCGTCTTTGCCGTTCTGATCGGTTTCCTGAACCACGCTCTGGTTTCCCGGCCGCTGGCAAAACTCAGCGAGATCGTTCACGCACTCGCCAAGGGGGATACGGATCAGCAGATCGATTTCGGCGACCGCAAGGACGAAATCGGCACCATGGGCTCCGCCCTCGGCATCTTCCGCATGAACCTGATCAAGAACAAGGAACTGGAAGAAGACGCGGCACGGCAGCGCGAAAACGCGGAAGTCGAAAAGCGCGCCGAGATGGAGCGGGTTGCAAGCGAATTCGAGGCAACCGTTCTGTCCATCAGCGAAGAAATGATCACCGCCCTGGGCGGCCTCAATTCCAGAGCCGGCACCCTGTCGGAAATCGCGAACGGAACCACCGAGCAGGCGCTTTCGGTTTCGGCCGCAGCCGAGCAGGCAACAAGCAACGTCAACACCGTTGCGGGTGCGACCGAGGAGCTTTCCGCCTCGATCCGGGAAATCTATGAGCAGGTCCGCTCGTCGTCCCAGCTCGCCAACGATGCCTCGGCGGAAGTGGAGCGCTCCAACCAGGCGGTTGCGACCCTGCAGCAGGTGGTCGCCAAGATCGGCGATGTCACCAGCCTGATCACCGATATCGCCGAGCAGACCAACCTGCTTGCGCTGAACGCCACGATCGAGGCGGCCCGCGCAGGCGATGCAGGCAAGGGCTTCGCGGTCGTTGCTTCCGAAGTGAAGGCTCTGGCCGAACAGACCTCCAAGGCGACGGAAGAAATCGACCGCCAGATTTCCGAGATGCGCGGTGCGGCCGACGAGTCCATTTCGGCGACCGAAAGCGTTGCCGGAATGGTCCGATCGATTGCCGAGAAGACGGCGAGCATGGCTGACGCTACGGAACAGCAGAACGTGGCCACCGGCGAAATCGCCAATAACGTGACCGAAGCCGCTGACGGAACGCAAAGCGTGTCCAACTCCATTGCCCAGGTCAGTGCCTCGGCAACCGAAACCGGCGGACTGAGCGGCGAAATGCGCGACGCGGTCCAACAGCTTCAGGGGAAGTCGGCAAATCTGCGCGACGCCATGCACGACTTCCTGAAACAGGTCCGCGCCGCCTGACCGGACGGAGCAATCAAAATAAAAACGCCCGCAGGAAACTGCGGGCGTTTGTTTTTTCTATCGGCCTTATTTCGGCTCAGGCACGATCCGAAGATACGGCTTCAGGGTTTTCCATCCGCCCGGGAACTTTTCCTTGGCTTCCTCGTCGCTGACGGCCGGTACGATGATCACGTCCTCGCCGGACTTCCAGTTCGCGGGCGTTGCGACCTGGTGCTTTGCCGTGAGTTGAAGCGAGTCGATCACACGGAGAACCTCGTCGAAGTTCCGGCCGGTCGAGGCCGGATACTCGATCTTCAGCTTGATCTTCTTGTCCGGTCCGATGACGAACAGGGACCGGACGGTCAGCGTGTCGCTGGCGTTCGGATGGATCATGCCGTAGGCGGTGGCCACGGTCCGGTCGGGATCGGCAATCAGCGGGAAGTTCAGGGCAACGCCCTGGGTATCCTTGATGTCACCGATCCAGGCCCTGTGGTCCTCGATCGGGTCCACGGACACGCCGAAGACCTTCACGCCGCGTGCCGCGAACTCATCCTTCAGCTTGGCGGTCATGCCGAGTTCGGTGGTGCACACCGGTGTAAAATCCTTCGGATGGGAAAACAGAACGGCCCATGAGCCGTCGATCACGTCATGAAAGCGGATCGGGCCATCCGTGGTCTCAACTTCAAAATCCGGCGCTTCGTCACCAATCAGCAATGCGGACATATTCACTTCCTCCTCTGTGACCTACACGACCCCGGATATGGGGAGCAAAGCCAATACCTAACACATGCGATCCTTGTTGAAAGTGCTTATTCGATATCCGCCGGCTCCCGCAGTTGACAGAGATACGCCACTTGCGCGAGCTTTCCGACGCATCTGCCGAAGCGGCAGCAACGACTTGGAAATAATGGGAGTCCGCAATGACGACATGGTCGGTCTATCTGTCCGGAGAAATCCACACGGACTGGCGCGAACGGATCATCGAGGGGACGGAAAAGCTCGGCCTGCCGGTCACTTTTTCCGCGCCGGTGACCGATCACGATGCCAGCGACGATTGCGGCGCCTTCATCCTCGGCCAAGAGGACAACAAGTTCTGGTACGACCATAAAGGCGCCAAGGTCAATGCGATCCGGACCCGGACCCTGATCGAGAAGGCGGATATCGTCGTTGTCCGGTTCGGCGACAAGTACAAGCAATGGAACGCAGCCTTCGATGCCGGCTATGCGGCCGCGCTCGGCAAGTCCTTGATCGTGATGCACGATCCGTCCCTGACGCACCCGCTGAAGGAAGTTGACGGGGCTGCGCTTGCGGTGACCGAAACGTCGGAACAGGTGGTCAGCGTGCTGCGCTATGTCATCAAGGGCGAACTGGACCGGTAGAGCACGCCGCGAAAAAGTGGATACCGGCCTTTCGCAAAAAGACGTGCGTCAGAAACGAATGGAGCATGTCACGTGAATGCGAATGAACGCGACATGCTCTAGGGTACCGAATTTTCCCGCACCCCTTGAATTCCCGGCGCTGGCCCCCATTTGAGATTACAAGGTGCAGTGCGACGCATTTCAGTTATGAGCTCGCGCTGCCATTTCTTGGCTGACGATTCATTAACTATCTCTACGGTAGTCTGCAGATCAGGCAAGCATTTGTTTTGGGCGCCCTTCTTAAAGAGCCCCCCATACCTTCAAAAAAACTGTCATGAAGACGTTGTGTTCGCGAGGTAAGACGCCTCGATTGAGACGACGTAGATAAAAAATTGGAAAGTAGTAAGACATGTTGCACGGCAACGTAAAATGGTTCGACATTGGCCGGGGTATCGGCTCCATCGAACCTCAGGACGGCGAAGACATATTCGTCGATATTTCGGCATTGCGCCGGTCCGGCATTGAATCGCTTGAAGAAGGCCAGCTTGTGGTCTTCGATCTCGAGTGGCGCCGCGGCAAGGCAATGGCCGAGGATCTGACGGTCCTGTAAATCAGGTCGAAAGGACCGAATGGAAGGGCGGTTTTCCGCCCTTTTTTATTTTCCCCACAGACCTCCCTTTCGTTCTATGTAAAATCCAATAGAGTGTGGCGAACGGTCGGCACTGGTGCCGCCGAAACAGTTTGGGATCACAGAAACGCATGACTGAACCAACATGCAAGGCACTCTTGATCCACCCGCGCTTCATGGCCGGGTCCTTCTGGAACTACGGCAAGACCTGCGAACTCGTCGGCGCGAAATATCCCGCTCCGCCGCTCGGTCTCATCACCGTCGCTGCCATGCTTCCGGACAGTTGGGAGATCCGCCTGATCGACCGCAATACGGCTGAACTGGATGAAACCGATCTGAGCTGGGCGGATATCGTCCTGACCGGCGGCATGCTCCCCCAGCAGGGCGACACGCTGCAGATCGTCCGCGCCTGCCGTGCCAAGGGCATTCCGGTCGCCGTCGGCGGGCCCGACCCGACGACCAGCCCCGAACTCTACGAGGATGCCGATTTCCGCATCATCGGCGAGGCTGAAGGCGTCATCGGCGATTTCCTGAGCGCCTGGGAAAACGGCACCAGCTCCGGCACCTTCACGGCGGAAAAGTTCAAGGCGGATGTCACGGCCACCCCCGCGCCACGGTTCGACCTGCTGAATTTCGATAACTATGTCCAGGTCAGTGTCCAGTTTTCCCGCGGCTGCCCGTTCACCTGCGAATTCTGCGATATCATCGAACTTTACGGACGAAAGCCCCGCACCAAGAACGCAGACCAGATGCTGGCGGAGCTCGACCGCCTCTACGCCCTCGGCTACCGGGGCCACGTCGATTTTGTCGACGACAACCTGATCGGCAACAAGAAGGCGGTGAAGGCGTTTCTGCCCCATCTGATCAAGTGGCAGAAGGAACGCAACTATCCGTTCGAATTCTCAACCGAGGCTTCCCTCAATCTTGCTGACGATCCGGAACTTCTGCGCATGATGCAGGAGGCGAGCTTCTTCTCCGTCTTTATCGGCATCGAGAGCCCGGATCCGGATGTGCTGGTGGCCACGCGCAAGAAGCAGAACACCCGGCGCGATATCGCCAAGAGCGTGCACCAGATCTACGACGCCGGTATCTGGGTGCTCGCCGGCTTCATCGTCGGCTTCGATGAGGAAAGCGACCGCGTTGCGGACGAGATTGCAGGCCTGATCGAAGACGCCGCCATCCCGGTCGCCATGACCGGGCTGCTGTACGCCCTTCCGACCACACAGCTGACCCGAAGGCTTGCCAGGGAAGGCCGGCTGCATGCCGATTTCGGGAACGACGATCCGGACACCGCCCATGGAGACCAGTGTACGGCCGGTTTGAACTTCCAGACCAAGCGGCCGCGGCAGGAGATCCTGCGCGATTTCCGGGAGATCATCGCCCGCGTCTATGCGCCGGAGGCCTATTTTGCCCGAGTGCGGAAGGTCGCCGGCATGCTCAAACTCGACGGCGCCAACGGAACGATTGTCAGCGCAGGTTTCTTCCATGACCTGAAACTCTTCGGCCGGCTCATATGGTCGATGACTTTCGTCAACAAGAGCTATCGATGGCCCTTCTGGCGGACCCTGATCGGCACTGTGCTGACCAATTTCCGGGCGATCAAACCTGTCCTGGAAATGATGGCGCTTTATGTCCATCTCGGCCCGTTCTCGTTGTTCGTCATCGAGCAGATCGATCATCAGATCGAAGAGATCGAATCCGGCGCCTGGGCGACACCGGAACTGGTGGCTGCCGAATAGGCAGGGATCGGATCCTGTTAACTTCCAGTTTCCTCAACGTCCGATTCTGCTAATCTTTGCTGGCTTCGGCAGGAGATTCGCCGACGGGACGGAGGATTGCGGATGAACTTGAAACGCGTTCTTGCAGCGGGCCTTACAGCCGCCTTTCTCAGTGCCACACCCGCCCTGGCGGCCGGATGTGGCAATGGAGCCTCGGGGTTTCCCGCGTGGCTTGCCCAGTTCAAGGCCGAGGCGCCTCGATACGGACTGAAACCAAGAGCCGTGGAACGGGCTCTGAAGGGCGTTTCCTATAATAAGAAGGTCATCAGGCTGGACCGCTCCCAGCACTCCTTCAAGCTGTCCTTCGAGCAGTTTTACCGGAAGCGGGTGAACAACGCGATGATCAAGCGAGGCCGGCAACTGCGGCAACGCTACGACGGCATCTTCCGGCGGATCGAAAAGCGTTACGGCGTGCCGGCGCCCGTTCTTCTTTCGATCTGGGGTCTGGAAACGAACTACGGAAGCTTCAGCGGCAACATGCCGGTGCTGCAGTCGCTGGCGACCCTCGCCTATGACTGCCGCCGCTCCAAGTTCTTCACCGACGAACTGGTCGCCGCGATCAAGATCGTCCAGCGCGGCGACATGCGCCCTGAGGAAATGCGCGGGGCCTGGGCCGGCGAGATCGGCCAGACACAGTTCCTCGCCACGAACTATCTCAAATATGCCGTCGATTTCGACCGCAACGGCCGGCGCGACCTGATCCGCTCATCCCCGGACGCTCTGGCCTCGACCGCCAATTATCTGAAAGCCCATGGCTGGCGCAGAGGCCAGGGATGGGGCCCGGGCACGGCCAACTACAATGTCCTGAAACAGTGGAACAAGGCGACGGTCTACCAAAAGACCATTGGCGTCATGGCGTCGAAGATCGCCGAATAAGGATAGTGTCATTCCCATGTCAGTTCTGGACGGACCGCGCCTTTCGCCTGCCGCCGGGGGAAAAGCCGGCCGGCTCATTGTCTTCCTGCACGGCTACGGTGCCGACGGCGCGGACCTGATCGATCTGGGCCGGGCCTGGGCGGAGGTTCTGCCGGACGCGGCCTTTGTCGCGCCCGATGCCCGCGAACCGTTGCCCTTCGAGGCCCTTGGCGGACGGCAGTGGTTCGCTCTGACAGAGCGGGACATGCGCGAGTACCGTCTGGGCGTGGACGCCGCGCGTCCGGTGCTGGAGGCGTTTCTGGAAAGCGAACTCGGCCACTGGCAGGTCGCCCCCTCCGATCTCGCGCTCGTCGGGTTCAGCCAGGGCGCGATGATGGCGCTACACACGGGTCTGCGCCGGAGAAACCCGCCGGCGGCCATTCTCGCCTATTCCGGCCTGCTTGCCGGTCCCGACCGGCTGGACGACATACAGACGTCAACTCCGGTGCTCCTCGTCCACGGCAGCGAGGACGATGTCGTCCCGCCCTACCACCTGCCGGTCTCGCAGGACGCATTGACGGGTCACGGGGTCAGCGTGGAAAGCCATCTTCTGGAGGGGCTCGGTCACTCTATCGACGAACGCGGCATGGTTTTAGGCGGCCGGTTTCTGAAAACCGCATTTTCCGGCCGCTGAGAAACCGTTGTTTACATTCTGTTAACCCCGCTCACCGCATTGTTAACGTCTGTAGCGTCGGCAGAAGGCCGAGCGCCTTTGCACTTACGGCCAGGATCGAGCCAATGCAGCTTTCCATCGAGACAACGACGCAAAGCACCAGCATCCTGAGCGCCTCCTTTTCCTCGGGTGGCGGTTCGAAATCGCCCCTGGATCCGTCCGGAAAAGACACCGAGAAAGCCCCCTCCGTCAGCCTTCTGGACTCCGCTTCCAAGAAAGCCGAAGAAGATGCGGTCGTGATCGCCGCCCTTCAGGCCGCGGTCGAGAAGGGCAAGGGTGAAAAGGAAGAGGACGCCAACAAGACCGCGCTTGCCACCGCAGACGACTACAGGGAAACGGCCGGAAAGATCAAAACCGCCCTCGGTCACGAAGACGGCAGCAACGGCTCTTCGTCCATCGCTTACGAAAGCGCGACCATCACCACCACGACCATCGAGGCGGAAATCGACGGCAACACGGTTTCGGCACAGTATGTGTCCTTCGAGCGCCAGTCCTACGACAGCGCCACCGGTCTCTCGGTCCGCTCGGCGAGCGCAACCAACATCGAAGCCGACTTCGGCAACGTCTCCGCCAGCTACCAGAATGCCTCGGTCAGCTCGCTCTATGCCGGCACCGGCGACCAGATCGGCAACCTGCTGCAGGGCCTCGCCTGAGCTGCCCAACCGCTCCTACGCATTCCTACCCCTTGAGCCCCCTATTCGGCTCCTGTACATCCGTTACGGATTGCCGTTTGGTATTGATGAGTTAGGGGACGTGTTTCCGTGAACAATCTGAAGGCAGAACTTCTGCGTGGCCTGTGGTACGTCGCCTGCCCCGGATCGGAGATCAAGCCGGGCAAGATGATCGGCAAGAAGCTGATGGGGGAACTGGTTCTCCTGGCCCGGGACAATAACGGCAAGGTCTTCGCCCTGCGCGACATCTGCCCCCATCGCGGCATCCCGCTCCGCCACGGCTGGTTCGACGGCGAGCATGTGCAGTGCTGCTATCACGGCTGGAAGTTCGACACGGACGGTGTCTGCGTCGACATTCCCTCCACACACGAATACCAGACGATCGATTTCTCCAAGATCACCTGCGGCGCCTATCCGATCGTCGAACAGCAGGGCCTGATCTGGATCTATTTTGCCGAAAACGGCGAGAAGCCGGAAGACGGCCGCCAGCCCACCCCGCCCATGCTGCCGGACTTCGGTGTCGACGACGCACCCAGCGTTGCCATCATGCAGCCCTTCATCTGTTCCGTCGACCATGCCGCCCTCGGCCTGATGGACCCGACCCACGCGGCCTTCGTCCATACTTCCTGGTGGTTCAAGAAGGAAGGCGCGAAGCTTCGGCCGAAGGAAAAGCAGTTCGAACCGTCGGAGCTGGGCTGGGCCATGGTGCGCCACAAGATCCCGCCGCAAAACATCGCCTACCGGAAGCTGCTCGGCGACAACGTCACCACGGAAATCAGCTACCGGCTGCCGGGCTTGCGCATCGAGCATATCAAGGGCGACAAGCATTCCGTCGTCGGCCTGACCACGATCACCCCGGTGACGGAAGACGAAACCGAGGTGCGGCAGATTTTCTGGACCACCATGGGCTGGGTCAAGCCGCTAAAGCCGCTTGTGCGCCACCTGATGAATGTCTTCCTTGGCCAGGACCGGCGCGTCGTCATTCAGCAGCGCGAGGGACTGGAATACAATCCCAAGCTCATGCTGATCAACGACGCGGACACCCAGGGCCGCTGGTGGATGCAGCTCAAGGAAGAGTGGACCCGCTCCCAGGAGGAGAAGCGGGATTTCGACAATCCGGTGAAGGCGAAGACCCTGCGCTGGATGAGCTGAGCCGGCGCCCGATGCTCTAAACCTCGTAGCCGTACTTGGCGAGCACGTCCCGAACACCGTCAGGGTCCCGGAAACCGCGTCGCACTTCCTCCAGGATCGCATCGACCCCGTCCTCGGTCGACGGCATCTCGTCGTAATGCAGGTCGTCCGGCGTGAGCATGATGTAGCCGCCGTCGTGATGGCTGTAGGCCAGTTTGACCTCGTCTCCATATTCTTCCTTGAGCTGCCGCTCGGCATCGACCAGCTTCATGAAGCTTTCGACATCCTGCCGGAAGTAGGCCTCGCCAAGATCAATGGGAATCGACAGAGGGTTGCCGTGGTTCCAGTCGCCTTCCTGCCGCCATACGGTGACAGGCATGTAGATCGAACTGCCGTCCGGCACCCCGATGATGGCCTCTTTTGCGGTCTCCTGCATGCGCAGGCCCGGCGTCGCTTCCGAATCGCTAATGATCTGGGCAAGGATTTCCGGCGTATAGGGCATCTTGCCCGTAACGGTCCGCAGCAGGGAAACGCCTTCGCGGGCGTCGACGCTGTGACCGGAGACGATCACGTCCACTCCGCCGACCTGTGTCACGACAGGCTGGGGTTCCGGCACAGGCTCAGCCGAACCGGAAGAGGGCGCCGTCCCCTCTCCCTGAAGGACGAGAAAGGTATCCGTGCTGGCGCGTAAAGCCGGCGGCCGGGCAGGTTTTGCCGGAGCAACAGTCTCGTCGGCATTTCCTGCCGCCGTCTCCGGCCTCCCCGCCGAACCGTTCGCGGCCGGCTCTTCCGTCCCTGAAATCTCTTTATTTTCGCGGCTATACCAGACAGTGGAAGAGGCCGCCCCAACTCCGCCAATACTCATCGGATGAAGTCCCTGCGTTTCTGAACCTGTCAGAAATAGCAAGGACTGTGCCAGGCAAGACCAAGAACCGGGCGCAGCAGGATATGCGACCTGACCGGCAGGTCACCTCGTCCCGATCTCGATGTGAATGTGATCGTCATGGCGGGCGGCGCGGCAGCCCTGGAAACGAACGATATCGCCGGTCGCACGAAGGGTTCGTTTCAAATGCGGTTCGAGCAGGATCTTGGACAGGCCGGCCTTTCTGCCGGTCGTCGTCAGCCAGCGGAGCGCCTCTCTTGTCCTGTCCTTATCCAGTTGCAGATCCGAATTGAAGACCCGGAACCATCGCATATCCCACCGCAATGTTTTCCAGCCCGGACTGCGAGGACAGGGAGGAACGTTGTCGTCCGGCGCCTCCTCGAAGGCCCAGTAGCCGATCGGCGACTTCGTGGCACCGGGGACATATCGTCCGTCGATGTCATGATAATAGAAGGCCAGATCGACCTTGCGGCCGTCCTTGTGCGACAGATGCGGCAGGAGCGGAAAACCATCGAAAAACGGAAATCCGGCATCCAGGACAAGCGTTTCGGTTCCCGGAAATTTACGGTCCATATGCGCGGCGAGGTCCGTCAGGAGCCTGGCCAGTTCCGGCACGACATAATTGCGGTTCAAGGCGCAGTAGAGAAGGGATTGACCGACAGGCTCCACATTCGATGCCGCAAGGCAGGCTATCGGTACCCTGCCCGCAAGCGGTGCGACCCTTGTCGCGGCAAACCAGAAAATTCCGTAGAACACGACAAAGAGGCCGACGAGGACGGCCATCGACCGCCTGTGCGGCTTGAAGAGCCAAAAGCGGATCGCCCATGCAACCGCATAAGCCAATCCGCCGATTTGGGTAAACAGCGTCAGGACCGCGATGATGCCAAGATGCACCACGGTCCTGAGCGCTGTCTTCAACATGGCGCCGCCCCCGGCGCGCCGGACCCTTACGCCACCTTCAGATAGGCCGCGATGATGTCGCGGGCGGCTTTCAGGTCGTCGCGGTGGATCATTTCGGTGACCGTGTGGATATAGCGGGTGCCGACCACAATGCCCACCGCCTTGGCGCCGGCCGCAGCCTGCTGGGCGGCCGCGCCGTCCTGACCGCCGGCGCGCAGCATGGTGCGCTGGAACGGGATCTTTTCCTTTTCGGCAATTGCCTCGAATTCCTTCACCAGGTCCCGGTCGGCGATGAAGCTGGAATCCTTCACGTGCAGGCCGAAGCCTTCGCCCTGGACCGTGGTGCGATCCTGCTCCGGCACGCCCGGCGTGTCGCAGGCGAGCGTCGTGTCGATGCCGAGGCCGATGTCCGGCTTGACGGCGAAGCTTGCGGTGCGCGCGCCACGCAGGCCGACTTCTTCCTGGCAGGTGAAGGCGACATGGATCTCGCAGGCGTGCTTGGCCTTGCCCAGCGCGCGGATCGCCTCGATACCGAGCCAGCAGGCGATGCGGTTGTCGAGAGCCTTGGACACGATCTTGTCGCCAATCTCGATCAGCGGCTCGTCCATGGTCACCATGTCGCCGATGCGGACCTTGTCCTTCGTCTTTTCGCCGAGGCCGAGATCGATAACGAACTCATGGGGCTCCGGCACCTTCTTGCGCTCTTCCGGTGAGGAGATGTGGATCGGCTTGCCGCCTGGGTTCATCACGCCTTTCAAATCGCCGTCGTCGGTGGACACCAGCACTCGGCGGGAGAACAGGTTGCGCGCATCGAAGCCTCCGACCGGCTGGACGTGCACGAAGCCCTTGTCGGTGACGTGGGAGACCAGGAAGCCGATCTCGTCCATGTGGCACAGCAGCATGACCTTCTTCGGTTGCTCGCCCTTTTTCGGCGCCTTGCGCGCGTCGCGCCGGCACAGGAGCGAGCCCATGGGATCGACCGTCACTTCGTCAAACAGCTCTTTGATCTCTGAAAGAATCAGATCGCGGATCCGCTGTTCGTGGCCGGGAACGCCCGGGGTTTCGCACAGGCGGCGCAGAAGATCGATGTTCATAAATGGTCCTGTCGGTTGGGTGGAACTTGCGGCGGATCTTAGAGCGCGCCGCGGGCCGGGCCAAGTCATCCTGTGAAGATGACGAAGAAGCAACCCGGGACACGGCCGGCTTTGGGATATTATAAACCACTTAGGCGTGAGAATGCAGGGATCAAGGCTTCGAAACGGCGCCTTACCCGCCTTTTTGCCGCCTTTTGCCTTCCCGGAAACCCGCCATGCGCATATGAGAGCGAGGTGTCCCGGAGGGCACGCATAGGGTCATGGAACATGTGCCGGCTCGCCGCTTATCTCGGAACCGAAATTCCTCTTGAAAACATCATCGCCAACCCCAGGCATTCCCTGCTCGTGCAAAGTCACGATGCGCAGGAGGCGAAGCTGCGCGTCAACGGCGATGGCTTCGGGATCGCCTGGTACGGCCATCTGCCTGAACCTGGCCTGTTCAAGGACGTTCTGCCGGCCTGGGCGGACACCAACCTGCGCAGCATCTGCCGCCTTGTGCGCTCTTCCCTGTTCCAGGCCCATGTCCGCGCCGCAACGACGGGCGCGACCTCGCGGGACAATTGCCATCCCTTCACCTACGGCTCCTGGTCCTTCATGCACAACGGCGGCATCGGTGACTTCCCGCTGATCCGCCGGGACATGGAGCTGCTGATCCCCGATCCCTATTACGGTGCCCGGCGCGGGACGACGGATTCCGAACTGTTCTTCCACCTGCTCCTGACCAACGGTCTTGCAGACAATCCGCTCACGGCGCTCCAGACATCGATTACCCAGGTGCTGGACCTTGTGGACCGGCACCGGGCGACGGATAAGCCGGTTCGGCTCACCTGCGTCTTTTCCGAAGGAACGCGCATCTTCGCCTTCCGCTATTCCAACGACGGCCTTGCTCCGTCCCTCTACCGGTCCGAAAGCCTGGACCATGGCGGGCGGGCGGTTGCCTCCGAGCCGCTGGAAGGTCAGTCCGCCCGCTGGAAGCGGTTACAGGAAAACATGCTGCTTGAAATCAGTGCCGAAGGTACGATCGAACGGCAGCTTTTCCCGGATGCGATGCCCGCTGTCCCTGCTTCGGGGGCTTCCGCCGTTCCGGTTCAGGACCGGGCCGCCGCGGGACACGGGTAACCGCAGATTGCCATGCCCTTGTCGCAATTGGGCGCAAAGCTGATGACATTCCGGCAGAGGGACTATCCCGGCCACGAAGAACACCCGGTTTGTTTTGACATTTGAAGGGGGAACGAAATTGGCCCGTAAGAAGCATTTCATACTTTCTATCGACGGCGGCGGCATTCGCGGCCTGATCCCCCTGCGCATCCTGGAATCCATCGAAAGCCGGATGGCGCACAGGGGGGCCATGCTTCCCATGCACGCCTGTTTCGACCTGATGTGCGGCACCTCGACCGGCGGACTGATCGCGGCCGGGCTGTCAGCCCCCAAGCCCGGCGGGAGAAAGGGCGAAGCCGTGGCGACAATCGCCGATCTCCGGACTCTCTTCGAAGCGGAAGCGCGCGACATCTTCACACCCAGCATTCGCTACCGTCTGGCCCGGTTCATCGCCAACCCGTTCACCTTCTATGACGAGAAGCTGGATGCCAGGCCGCTGGAACGGCTGTTAAAGGAACGCTTCGGCTGGACGTCGATCGCAAGCGCCCTGACCCACCTGGTTCTGACGGCCTATGACATCGAAAAACGCAAGCCGGTGTTCATGTCCAACACCCCGCAACACAACGGTGCGGCTCCGGATGATTACTACATCTGGCAAGCGGTGCGCGCCGCCACGGCCGTCCCGTGTTTCTTCGAACCGGCGCGGGTGGAAAACCTCACCAGCAGGAGCGAAGAAGCCCTGATCGACGGCGGCGTTTTCCTGAACGATCCGTCGATTGCCGCCTATATCGAGGCACGCAAGCTCGGCTGGGAGCCGGAGGACATCGTGATCCTTTCGCTGGGCACCGGCCATGCGCCGGAGCACGCCTTCCCTTACGCGGAAGCTTCCGTCTGGGGCGCGCCGGGCTGGCTCTCCGCCGCCAAAGGCGCGCCGCTTCAGGCCATCGCCACCCATGGCCAGTCCGCGATCACCTCGTATCAGGCAGAATGGCTGTTCGGCGAAATGGGCAAGGCGCGCTTCATTCGTCTCGACGGTGTCCTGCCACCCGATGCCGAGGACATGGGCAATGCCCGTCCCGGTAACATGATCACGCTCAATGGCGCGGCCGACCGGATCATTCGCGACCAGACCATCCTGCTGGACGAACTGGCCGAAATGCTGATCGACGCAAAGGCGCCGCCGGTCGCGGAGGATAAAGAAATTGTAAACGCGGCGTGAGTGAAGCTTAAGGAGACTAGTCACCCGAATCTGAAGTTCGTCTCATTTCTCAGCGCACTCCGAACGAACTTCAGATTCGGGTGACTAGCATGTATATGTTTCTAGTGCGGTTTTCGGATTTGAAATACGCTTAGGTATCCGCTGTGGAAATGAGGCGTATTTCAAATCCACCGCACTAGGTTTCCCGGCCGAATCACGCGGAGCAAACCGGACATGACGATTTTCAGATCGCCAAACATCAGGCTATGCGCGGCCATCTCGGCGCGACTGCGTCGTGCGTCCGCCAGCGCCGGGTTCGGCCTTCTGTACCTCGCCGCTTTCGCCGGAACACCCGCCGGTGCTGTCTCGTCCCCACCGCCACCCGCTCCCAAACCCGAAGCGAACGCTCTTCTGCAGATGGTCGCCGTTCCCGTGCCGCGGCCGAAGGCGGCCCTTTCGGGAGAAGGCAATGCGACACCCTACGACCGTTCCGGCAAACTGGTGCTGCGCGGCGATCAACCGGCCAAATTCTACTTCGGCGCCATGAAGGGGCCGGCGCATCTGAAGGCACGTTCGATCGGTTCCTATGCCAGAGGATGCCTGGCCGGCGGGAAGGCATTGCCGGTCGACGGCGCCACATGGCAGGTGATGCGCCTGTCGCGGAACCGGAACTGGGGACATCCGGATCTGATCGAATTCATGGAAGACCTGGCCAACGACGCGCCCGGGCTCGGCTGGCGCGGCTTGCTGGTCGGCGACATTGCGCAGCCGCGCGGCGGACCGATGACCTCGGGACACGCCAGCCACCAGATCGGTCTCGACGCCGATATCTGGCTGACCGAAATGCCGGATCATCGCTTGTCGCGGCAGGAGCGCGAGGACATCTCCGCTGTTTCGATGCTCAAGGGGCCTCTCGACGTCAAGGGCGCGGACAGAACCGTGGACCCGAAGAAATGGACCGACACGCGCGCCCGACTGATCAAGCGGGCGGCCAGCGACAAACGGGTCGCACGGATCTTCGTCAACCCGGCGATCAAGAAGGCCCTGTGCGATTTCGAAAAAGGCAAGGGCAAGGACCGATCGTGGCTGCGCACGGTACGGCCCTGGTGGGGGCACCACTATCACTTCCATGTCCGCATGAACTGTCCCGCCGACAGCCGCGGCTGCAAGGACCAGAACCCGCCACCGCCCGGAGACGGTTGCGGCAAGGAACTCACCTGGTGGCTGTCTGACGAGCCCTGGGTTCCGAAAAAGCCGAAAGATCCGAACAAGAAGGTCGTGAAGAAGAGACCTCTCGCCCTGGCGGCGCTCCCCAACGCCTGCGAGGACGTTCTGACGGCCGATTAACCGCCTGCCACCGGACAGAGAGAGTCGCGGCGGATTTATCTAAGTCAGCCTCTTCTCGAAACAGACCGCTTCCGGTCGTCCGGCATATTTGCCGAAATTGGGTATTCGCGCATATCCGTTCCGTTCATAGAAACGGACGGCCCGATCATTGACCCGTCGCGTTTCCAGCCAAAGCCCTTCATAACCGTCGGCCCGGGCCTGCCGCTCCAGATACCGGAGAATGGCAAGGCCGACGCCTCTGCTGCCCGGAACCGCATACATTCGTTTCAGTTCGGCAATGCGGGGCTGCAAGGGCCGGTAGGCGCCACAGCCGAGGGCATTGCCGTCGCCGTCGCGGGCAATCACGAAGAGACTTCCCGCGTTGCGGACCTCATCCGGATCGAAAGAACTCCGCCCGCTGTCGCCGGTTATTTCCTGCAAGGTTTCGGACAACCGGTCCATCAGGCACGCAGCATCGGGGTGTCCGGGGTCGGCAGCGAACAGGGTCAGCCCGGCACCGCAGCCATGATCAGACATCGCCCGGAACAGGCCTGTCGTCGAGCACTTGGGTCATCAGCAGCAGATCCAGCCACTGGCCGAACTTCATGCCCACCTGGGGCAGACGGCCGGTGATCTCGAACCCACATGCCTGATGGAGCGCAACGGACGCGGTATTCTCCCCGTCAACCGCGCCGACAAGCACGTGGTAACCGTCTGCCCGTGCCAGATCGATCAGCCGAAGGAGCAGGGCCTTGCCGATGCCTTTGCCGCGCGCCCCCGGCACGATGTAGACCGAATGTTCCATGGTCAGGCGATAGCCCTCCTTCGTCCGGAACGGGCCGTAGGAGCCGTAGCCGGCAACGGTGCCGTCTTCCGTTTCCGCGACAATGACCGGAAGACCTGCCTCCTTGCGTGCGTCGAACCAGGCGCGCCTGTCTTCCAGGCTGTCCAGCTTGTCGGTCCAGATCGCCTTCAGGGTGCGGACCGCGTCGTTGTGGATATCGAGAAGCGCCGGGAGGTCGGCAGATGTTGCGTTTCTTATATGCATCGGAAGCTCTTTGAGATTAGATATGCTTACTCTAGCCGAAGAAAACGAAAAAGAAATTATCGCATCGATAAACAAGTCCTATGGATATCAACCAACTCAAGGCCTTCGATCGCGTCGCCCGCGACGGCAGTTTCACCAAGGCGGCCGCGCGCCTGAACGTGACGCAGGCGACCATCTCCATGCGCATCCGCGCTTTGGAAACGGAAATCGGTGCGCAGCTTTTCCTCCGGGGCCGGCATGTTCGCCTGACCGACCAGGGGATCGGCTTCCTGCCTTACTGCCGGCGCGTGCTGGGTCTGTTGCAGGAAGCCCACGAAACCCTGCGGCGCGCGGAACGGGGCCGCCTGACCGTTGCCTCGCTGGCAACCATGATCATGCCGCTCGTCAGCAACGCCCTGCTCCGCTTCCAGCGCAGCAACCGTGAGATCGACGTGGTCATCCGCGATGGCCGCCACAACCAGATCGCCGCCATGCTGCACGAACGGGAGGTGGAACTCGCGGTCATGTGCTGGCCCAACCTGGATCCGCTTCTGACCAGCGTGGAGCCGCTGCTGGTGGTGCGCGAAGACGTGCCGCTGGTGGCCGCACCGGACCGGGCAAAGTCCTTCGGGCCGTCGCCGTCGATGGCCGAAATTCTTGAGAAGGCACCGCGCTACCTGACTCTGAACTGGTGGCAGATCGCCCCGCCGGCGGCCACCTCGATCGCGTTGTCCGCGCCGGTGCGGGTGGAACTCCCCACCGATCCGGGCCGCAGTCTCGTGGAAGCCGGAGAAGGTGTCGGGTTTTTCGTCCGCTCCTCCGTTGCCGACGCTCTGAGGGACGGCCGCCTTGTCGAGGTCACGCCGAAGGATCAGGAACCGCTGTTCCGGGACATCGCCCTGACCGTCCGCAACATTGAGGCGATGGAACAGGTGCACCTGATGGAATTTGCGAAGGAAATCGCCATCGAGGGACGGAAGCTCGGCCGGGTGTTGAAGGACACGCTGCAGGAGCAGGACTGAATCGGCATCTGCCCGTTCCAGACCACGGGAAAGACGTTTTGGGACCCGGGAACGCGGCCATTCGCGATGAAACGCAAAAAACCCGCCGATACCGGGGGCAGAGCCCCACCAAATCCCTTTGCGATCCGCGTACTCGGTGATAAACGAGCGCCATGACGACCCAGACGCTTTCCAACATCCGCAATTTCTCGATCGTTGCCCACATCGACCACGGCAAGTCGACGCTCGCCGACCGCCTGATCCAGATGACCGGTACGATCACCGACCGCGAAATGACCGAACAGGTGCTCGATTCGATGGATATCGAGCGCGAGCGCGGTATCACGATCAAGGCGCAGACCGTCAGGCTGATCTACAATGCCAAGGACGGCAAGCAATACATCCTGAACCTGATCGACACCCCGGGCCATGTGGACTTCGCCTACGAGGTCTCCCGTTCGCTGGCCGCCTGTGAAGGCTCGCTGCTGGTGGTGGACGCCAGCCAGGGCGTGGAAGCGCAAACGCTTGCCAACGTCTACCAGGCCATCGACAACGACCACGAGATCGTCACCGTCCTCAACAAGATCGACCTGCCTGCGGCCGAGCCGGACCGGATCAAGGAGCAGATCGAGGACGTGATCGGCATCGACGCCTCCGAGGCCTGCATGATTTCGGCAAAGACCGGGCTTGGCGTGGACACCGTGCTGGAAGCCATCGTCACCAAGCTGCCCGCGCCGCTGGGCGACCCGGATGCGACCTTGAAGGCCATGCTGGTCGACAGCTGGTACGACACCTATCTCGGCGTGATGGTGCTGGTGCGCGTCATCGACGGAACCCTGAAAAAGGGCCAGAAGATCAAGATGATGGGCACGGGGGCGGCTTATGACGTCGACCGTGTCGGCGTGATGACGCCCAAGTTCCTGCAGGTCGACGAGCTTCATGCCGGCGAGATCGGCGTGATCACCGGCTCGATCAAGGAAGTCGCCGATACCCGCGTCGGCGACACGATCACCTTGGAAAAGAAACCCTGCGCGGAAGCCCTGCCCGGCTTCAAGCCGGCCCAGCCGGTGGTGTTCTGCGGGTTGTTCCCGGTCGATGCCAACGACTTTGAGGACCTGCGCTCCGCCATGGGCAAGCTGCGCCTCAACGACGCCAGCTTCTCCTTTGAAATGGAAACCTCCGCGGCACTCGGTTTCGGCTTCCGCTGCGGCTTCCTCGGCCTGTTGCACCTGGAAATCATCCAGGAGCGCCTGTCGCGCGAATTCAATCTCGACCTGATCGCGACCGCGCCGTCCGTGGTCTACCAGATGACCCTGACCGACGGCTCGGAAGTGGAGCTGCACAATCCGGCGGACATGCCGGATCTGGTCAAGATCTCCGAAATCCGCGAGCCGTGGATCCGGGCCACGATCATGACGCCGGACGACTATCTCGGTGGCATCCTCAAGCTTTGCCAGGAGCGGCGCGGGATCCAGGCGGACCTGTCCTATGTGGGTTCGCGCGCCATGGTCACCTACGACCTGCCGCTCAACGAGGTCGTGTTCGACTTCTATGACCGGCTGAAATCGATCTCCAAGGGCTATGCTTCCTTCGACTATCAGTTGTCCGACTACAGGGCCGGCGATCTGGTGAGAATGTCGATCCTGGTCAACGACGAGCCGGTCGACGCGCTTTCCGTGCTGGTGCACCGCTCCCAGGCGGACCGGCGCGGCCGGGCCATGTGCGAGAAGCTGAAGGAACTGATCCCGCGGCACATGTTCAAGATCCCGATCCAGGCAGCCATCGGCGGCCGGGTGATCGCCCGCGAGACCATCTCCGCTCTGCGCAAGGACGTGACCGCCAAGTGCTACGGAGGCGACGCGACCCGTAAACGCAAGCTTCTGGAAAAGCAGAAGGCGGGCAAGAAGAAGATGCGCCAGTTCGGCAAGGTGGAAATCCCGCAGGAAGCCTTCATCCAGGCGCTCAAGATGGATGAGTGAGCAACGGTCGGGCTCTGCCCGGCGCAACGGTCCAGTGGACCTTTGCGAGTTGCGAACGCCCGCGAGGGTAAGCGAAGCGTCGAGCAGGCCAAACCGGCAGGTTTCGAACGGGCAGGAGCTGCCATAGGCAGCGGGCCCCGCCCAGGCGGAGCTGCGAACGCCTCCGAGGGCTTCTCCTGAAACCGGGCAGGGTGTAACGTGACTTTCGAAGGATGCCTGGAGAATCCCATGCCGTCGAAATCACCTCCTGCTTCGACCATCCCGGTCAATCAACGCCTCGCCGCGCAGGCGCGTGATCTGAAGCTCGACCTGACGCGCGCGGCCGAAGAGGGCCTCGACCGGGCGATCAAGGCGGAAAGAGAGCGGCTCTGGCGGCTGGATAATGAGGACGCCATCCGGGCGGCCAACAGTTACGTGGAGAAAAACGGTCTCCCCTTCGCGAAATTCCGGCAGTTTTAGGGACGGTCCCGAATGGCGCGGTTTCAGGTACGCCGGATGCGCTCCACCGACATTCTGGGTATCGAGCTTCAGGCCGATCTGCTCGACGATCTCAACACGCGTGTTCTGGTTCCGCTCATTCCCCTCTGCGAAGTGGAAAAACACATCGACCGCCTCAATCCTGTCTTTGATATCGACGGGTGCGCCTATGTGATGATGACCCAACATCTCGCGGCAGTGGCGGTCAGCGAGATCGGCGATGTGGTCGCCGACCTTTCGTCGAAGCGTGACGCCATTGTCGCCGCAGCAGATTTTCTGTTTCAAGGGTTTTGAGTGCGACAACTTCCGCCCGCACCATGTCAACCCGGCATACGTTGCATGTTTTACCATGGACGCGTTGTTCGCCAGTCGTTAAGACGGCATACAACACACCCACCTGACCGCCTCCTGCTAGAGGAACCGAAATGACTGTTGAACAGGATCTGCGCGAGCGCGCGGACAACAAATGCGAGCTGAGCGGCGCAACCGAAGACCTTGTCGTGCTCGAGGTCGGGCCGGACAGCGACGGCAGCGCGGACAAGGCGATCCTTGTTTCCGCGACCTGCGCCGAGCAGATCGATGGCAGCGCGGAGCTTGACGCCAATCACTGGCATTGCCTGAACGAGAGCGCCTGGAGCCAGGTGCCGGCTGTGCAGGTGACCGCATGGCGCATGCTGAACCGCCTCTCCTCCGAAACCTGGGCACGCGATCTGCTGGACATGCTCTATCTGGATGAAGAAACGCTTGCCTGGGCCAAGGCTGGTGCTGCAGAAGCCTCCGCCGATGATGACGGCGCCGTCGTCCACAAGGACACCCATGGCGCGGTCCTGGCCGCCGGCGATACGGTAACCCTAATCAAGGATCTGAAGGTGAAGGGCGCCAACTTCACCGCCAAGCGCGGTACGGCG
Source organism: uncultured Roseibium sp. (assembly GCF_963675985.1). NCBI lineage: Bacteria > Pseudomonadati > Pseudomonadota > Alphaproteobacteria > Hyphomicrobiales > Stappiaceae > Roseibium > uncultured Roseibium sp. The sequence goes on from NZ_OY780958.1 coordinate 3,893,615, forward strand.
GTGCGCAACATTGGACTGGTTCACGACAACCCGGAACAGATCGAAGGTCGGGTCAACGACCAGCGGATCGTGATCCTGACGGAATTCGTCAAGAAGTCGTAAGACGCGCTTACAGCTCCGGATCCCTGTCCGGAGCCCCCTCCTCTCCCTCGAGCACCTGGAATGCGCGGACGATGGCCGATGCGAGCCCAGCGTCTTCGGGGGATGTCAGCCGATGAAACAGGGCCATGCGGGTCTTCGGCAGTTGAGGAAGTCCATACATCTCCCCGACATCGATGCAATCGCGAGGTATGTTCCGGCGGTTCAGGCAGGCGATACCGATCCCGGCCGACACGGCGGCCTGGACCGCCGAAACCCCTGTTCCGCTGAAAACTTCGTTCCAGGCAATGCCGGCGTCTTTCAATGTGCGCGTGGCAAACCCTGAAATGATGCAGGCGCCGCCCAGAAAAACCAGCGGCATAGGCGCACTCTGCTCCCAGACGAAAGACCTCGACGCGGTCCATACGAGGTCTTCACGAAACACGGTCCTTGCCGGCAGATCCGGATCCTCCGTGCTTGCAATGACCGCATCGAACAGCCGCGCCTGGTAGGCCTTCAAAAGCTCGCCGGACAGACCGGCCGTGACCAGAAAACGATAGCCGACAAGGTCCCTGGACAGTTTCGACAGAAGGACGGGCAGCCGGCTTCCCGCGGCATGGTCGCTGATCCCCAGGCGGAGCACCTGCCGGTGTTCGCTGCCGGTGGCTTTCGCCGCGACCCTGTCGTGCAGATCCAGGAGGTTTCGCGCATCCTTCAGAAACCGGGCACCGTAACTCGTCAGTTGAACGGAGCGCGGAGAGCGCGCCAACAGATCGTTTCCGAGCCGTTCCTCCAACTTGCGGATGCGCACGCTCATGGCGGACTGGCTGGCGCCGACCGCTTCGCCGGCCATGGTGAAGCTGCCCGTATCCGCAACCTGCACGAAGGCCCGGATCAGATCGATATCGAGGGTCATCATATGAGCTATTATAAAAGCGAATTTTTGAAATACTATAAATTCGTTTTTATTATTTAACCGCAGCCACTAGCGTTTCTCCATCACCGAATGAAGGGAGAAATCAATGCCGCTGGTACGCGTTTCCATGCGAAAGGGCCGCACAGACCACCAGAAGAATGTCATCCTCGATGAGATCTATCTTGCCATGCGCGAGACCTTCGACGTACCGGAGGACGACCGGTTCATGATTTTGAGCGAGCATGACGAAGCCGATTTCCGGTTCGGCCGCAGCTATCTCGACATCGAACGGTCGGACGACCTGGTTATCATCCAGCTGACGGTCAACAACACCCGGACACTGGAGCAAAAGCGTGCGCTCTATGCCGAAATCACACGCCGGTTGGGAAGCGAAGCCAACCTGCGCCCTCAGGACGTTTTCATAAATCTCGTCGAAACGGCCAGGGAGAACTGGTCCCTGGGGAACGGCATCGCGCAATACGCTTAGGGACAAACGGCCTGGCGGACCCGGACGACCGCCCTTAGCGATCGAAAGGCAGATCCGCCAGCTCGTGCGGCGTCATCCGGCGGATAGCGGGGTGCGACAGCGGGTCCTGCCGCCACGCCTCCTCATCGGACACCCGTTTCCGCTGACGGAAAAGCCACGTAAAAGGCCACATTTTGAAGAGGGGAAGGACGTTTAACATAGCTAAATGAATAACGTCCCTTATCCTTTTAATATATCGATTTTCTCTGAATTTCATTTTAGATTTTCTATATGAAAAATCTGAACCGGATCCATCTTGCCGGTCTGCGTGCCTTGGAGGCTGTCGGCAGACTCGGCTCCCTCAAAGCGGCGGCGGAAGAACTCGGCGTCACCATCGGCGCCGTCAGCCAGCAGGTCCAGAAGACCGAGCAGCAGCTTGGAACCGCCCTGTTCGAACGACGCGGCCGCGGTCTGCAGCCGACCGATCAGGGCGAGGCCGTCCTGCGCCAGCTCACGGTTGGCATGTCCGCTCTGTCCACGGCGATTGCCATGACCGAGCGGCGGCGCGACGACAGCCTGACGGTCTCGGTCGCACCTGTCTTTGCGGGCAAGTGGCTTGTCTGGCACCTGAAGAATTTCGCCAAGGCCTATCCGGACATCCGCGTGCGCGTGGAAGCGACCGTGGATCTTGTCGATCCCAATCTCAGTGACGTTGACCTATGCATTCGCGTCGGCAAGGGACCTTACCCCGGACTGAACGCGGAAAAGCTGCTTGCCCAGAAGATCTTCCCGGTCTGTAGTCCGGCTGTCGCGGAAACACTCAAAGACCCTGCCGAGATTGCGACCGTGCCCATCATCCGCGACCGGGGGCAGATGTTTTCCTGGCGGACCTGGTTGGAGCCCAACGGCCTGGACGAAAGCCTGCTCGGCGAGGGCCCCGTGTTTTCCGACGGCGCGCTGTGTCTGGATGCGGCGATTGCCGGCCAGGGCCTGTTTCTGGCCTGGGAAACGCTCGCCCATCATGCGCTTCAGGTCGGTCAGGTCGTCGCTCCGTTCCCGGGGCGATACCAGACCGGCTTCCACTACTGGCTGCTGACCGGCCGGAACCGGGCACAGACCGGGCCTATGAAGGCCTTCGGTTCGTGGATCAAGGCCGAACTCGCGCGTTCGCTCGGGGCCTGACGGCTTCCGGAACACGGGGGTCCCTGCATTAAATCTTGTGCCAGGAACGGCACTTCGGCTACCTTCCCGGTCAGCGAAGACATTTGCTTCGCCCGACCGAGGCCCCGGATGACCCGTTGTTCGAAACACATGACAGGCACGACACTTCACGGCAAGGCAGCCGCCCGGCGCCCGTCCATGCCGCGCCTTGCCGCCGGCCACGGTCCCGCCTGCGGACGATTTAGTCGCTAATTCCGACCAAACGCCCTGACCGGCCAACGTTCCTCCTTTTGAGAAACTGCATGCCGATTGTGGCATCCTTCCGCAATTCTGCTAAAAGACCCGTCGAATTCACTTTCGACCGCAAATCGCGCGTCCGCGCAGCACGATAGATCGAGCACTCATGTCCGACCTGAACACCCTTGAATCTGAAATCCTCGCCGCCATCGACGCGGCGGCCACCGAGGCCGCTCTGGAAGACGTCCGCGTTACGGCGCTCGGCAAGAAGGGCAGCATTTCCGAGCAGATGAAAACGCTCGGCAAAATGAGCCCGGAAGAGCGCAAGACCATGGGCCCGGCACTCAACGGCCTGAAGGATCGCATCACCGAAGCCGTCGCCGCCCGCAAGACCGTGCTGGCCGAAGCCGCCCTGGAAGCGCGCCTTGCCAGCGAGCGGGTCGACGTCACCCTGCCACTTCGGCCTTCCCCGGTCGAAACGGGACGCGTCCACCCGGTCAGCCAGGTCATCGACGAACTTTCCGCCATCTTCGCCGACATGGGCTTTGCCATCGCCGAAGGTCCGGATATCGAGACCGACGAGCTTAACTTCACCGCGCTCAACTTCCCCGAAGGCCATCCGGCGCGCGACATGCACGACACCTTCTTCTTCAACGAGAAGGCGGACGGCGAACGGCTTCTACTGCGCACCCACACGTCGCCGGTGCAGGTCCGCACCATGCGTTCCCAGGAACCGCCCATCCGCGTGATCACCCCGGGCCGCACCTATCGCTGTGACAGCGACCAGACCCATACGCCGATGTTCCACCAGGTCGAGGGCCTTGTGATCGACAAGGAAAGCCACCTTGGCCATCTGAAGTGGATCCTGGAAGAGTTCTGCAAGGCGTTCTTCGAGGTCAGCGACATCAAGATGCGCTTCCGCCCGTCCTTCTTCCCGTTCACCGAACCGTCCATGGAAGTCGACATCCAGTGCGACCGGTCCGGGTCGGAGGTCAAGTTCGGCGAAGGCAACGACTGGATGGAGATCCTTGGCTGCGGCATGGTGCACCCGAACGTCATCCGCAATTGCGGCCTGGACCCGGATGAGTACCAGGGCTTTGCCTGGGGCATGGGCATCGACCGGCTCGCGATGCTGAAATACGGTATGCCGGACCTGCGCGCCTTCTTCGATGCCGATGTGCGCTGGATCCAGCACTACGGTTTTCGCCCGCTCGACATGCCGACCCTTGCCGGCGGCCTCTCCAGCTAAAAACGGCCCCTTCTGCAAAAAGGCAGAGCGACATGACCCTCTTCATTCGTGCAATCGCAGTCGTTTTCCTGACCCTGGTTGCCGTCTTTCCGGCTAACGCCCAGAAGACGGACGACCGTTCCAGCCGCGTCTCCCAGCCGACGTCCTTCGTGGAAGCCTGCGCGGAGAAAAGCCAGGAACGCGGCCGCCTTCGGTTTTGCGGCGCCTATTTCCGCCAGAAGCTGGGTACCCAGGCAGACGCTTTGCTCTACCTGCGTGACCGGATCACCCAGTTGCGTGCCTCTCACGAAGCCTCGGCTGCGGCAAAATACGACAGCTTCCTGTCGTCGATCTATATCGTCGCCTTCCTGACGATCTGTTCGATGGTTCTGGTGGCATCCGACCGGAAGCTCGCGGGCACCGCCAAATGGGCCACACTGACCAGCTCGGCGGCACTGCTGGTGGTGATCGTCGTCATGTCGCTCGGCTGGCTCGGCAAATACCGGGCGGAGTATGCGGCCCAGGTGGAGCTCGGCATCCTGCGTGACCGGATCGAGGCGGAAACGGCCCAGGTGATTTCGACCGGACAGACCCTGACACCGGAAATCGTACGCGAGTGGACCAGGGACCTGACCGCCATCGGCCGCCGCTTTGCCGACAACTATGCCAATGCGACGCCCATCCCGGAGATCAGCCGGTTCCACGGCCAATAAGCCGCACGACCCAATTTCAGGCGCAGAAGCGCCGAGACGAATACGAAGAGTGAGCAGATGAAATTCACCTTGTCCTGGCTCAAGGAACACCTTGATACCGACGCCGGCCTCGACGAAATCGTCGAGCGGCTGACCATGATCGGCCTTGAGGTCGAGGAAGTGACCAATCCGGCCGACCGGCTGAAGCCCTTCACGATCGCAAAGGTGCTGGAAGCCACCCAGCACCCGAACGCGGATCGCCTGCGTGTCCTCAAAGTGGATGGCGGCGATGGCGGCGAGCCGCTGCAGATCGTCTGCGGCGCACCCAATGCGCGCGCCGGACTGGTCGGCGTGCTCGCCCGCCCCGGCGACTATGTACCGGGGATCGACGTGACACTCTCCGTCGGCAAGATCCGCGACGTGGAAAGCTTCGGCATGATGTGTTCGGAGCGCGAGCTGGAATTGTCCGACGAGCACACCGGCATCATCGACCTGCCGGATGACGCACCCGTCGGTGTGAGCTACGCCCAATATGCCGGACTGGACGATCCGGTGATCGAGATCGGCCTGACGCCGAACCGGCCGGACTGTACCGGCGTTTTCGGCATCGCCCGCGACCTGGCCGCGGCCGGTCTCGGCACCTTGAAGGAACGCTCCCACGACCAGATCCGCGGGGATTTCCCCTGCCCGACCGGCGTTACCCTCGACTTCGGCGACACCAAGCCCTTGTGCAAGGCCTTCGGCCTGAGGATGGTGAAGGGCCTGAAGAACGGGCCTTCACCCAAGTGGATGCAGGAACGGCTGATCGCCATTGGCCTGCGCCCGATCAACACGCTGGTCGACATCACCAACTACATGACCTTCGACCAGGGCCGTCCGCTGCACGTTTTCGACGCGGCCAAGGTTAAGGGCAACCTGGTCGTCCGCCGTGGTGTGAAAGGCGAAACCATTGAGGGCCTCAACGGCAAAACCTACGAGGTCGACGACACCGTCTGCGTGATTGCCGACGACAACGGTCTGGAAAGCCTTGGCGGTATCCTAGGTGGCGAAGTGTCGGGCTGTACGGAAGAAACCGTCGATGTTCTGATCGAATCCGCCCTTTGGGACGAGGACGGCATTGCCGCCACCGGCCGCAAGCTCGGCATCAACACCGATGCCCGCTACCGGTTCGAGCGCGGCGTCGATCCGGACTACATGCTGCCGGGCCTGGAACTGGCGACCAAGCTCGTCATGGACCTGTGCGGAGGCGAGCCGTCGGAAGTCGTCGTCGCCGGAAAGGTTCCCGATGACACACACATCGTCGACTTCCCCTATTCCGAAGTCAAACGCCTCACCGGCCTCGAAGTCTCCCAGGCAGAAATCAACGTGACGCTCAGGGCGCTCGGTTTCTGGATCTCCGGCTCCGGCAACACGGTCAAGGTTGCGGCTCCGAGCTGGCGCCCGGACATCGAGGGCAAAGCCGACCTTGCGGAGGAAGTGGTCCGCATCGTCGGTCTCGACAAGGTGCCGTCCACGCCGCTGCCGCGGATCGGAAGCGTTGCCGCCAAGGTCCTGACCCCCGGCCAGATCCGCCGCAACAGGGCCCGCCGTGCGCTTGCCGCGCGCGGT